>NZ_JBQCWV010000013.1:0-75226 GCF_051957055.1 Neisseria sp. P0020.S005
CAAGGGGAATTAAGGGGATATTTGGGTAAAATCAGGAGTAATTAGGAGCGGAAATAGACGAAAACCTATGTTTGGATTTCGGCTGTTGGGGGAAAGGAATTTTGCAAAGGTCTCAGGCCGTCTGAAAACTGAATTCAGACGGCCTTTTGACGGCAAAACCTTTATTGCGGTTTCTTCGCCAGCATGGTGACGAATTTAAACTGAATCGGATTGCCGAATTCGTCTTTCGCGTGCATCGAGCCCAGCTCTTCCTTGTATTCCACCAATTCCCAATCTTTATAGTATTCGCGCAGTTCACCCTCTCCAAACTTGAACGGGAACGGCATCGGGCAAGGGAAATCTTCCGTATCCATCGCAGACACGATCAAGTTGTAGCCGCCAGGGTTGGTGTGTTCCTTCATATTGGCAATCACGTCAGGAACGTAACGCGGCATCAAGAACATAAACACCACGGTCGCCACCATATAATCAAAGTTTTCCTGAATATTAGCGGCGTTGAGGTCGTATTCAAACGCGCGGACATTCAACTCTTCGATATGCGCCAGCTCTTCCACGTTTTGAACCGCGTTCGGATTATTATCGACAGCGGTAACGTCAAAACCTTTCAAACCTAAATACAGCGCATTGCGCCCCTGACCGCAGCCCATATCCAAAACCTTGCCGACAGGTACGATGCTTTCGGCAGCGCGGACGGCCGAATGTGTCGCGCTCATGCCGTATTTCTTATTGAAATAGTCCGCCGCCTCGCAGTAAAACGACAGTTGGATTTCCGTATCTTGCGTTTGCGGCGCGATAAAGTGCCATGCTTGCGGATGGATAATCCAATCATCGCTTTCAGGCGTCAGCTCGTGCGTGGCCGTAATATTGCCCGCCTCGTCCACTTCGTTGAAATTCAGACGGCCTTGGAGGACATTGAGGCAGCCCCAAGTACCGGCGGCGGTATTGTGTTTGGACAACAAAGCTTCGGGAATCTCGTCCGCCGTCCACACCGGCATCTGTTTGTAACAAAACAATTCTTGCTGTTCGCTCATCATATTTCCTTTCTATTTTGACGGTTTCAACACAGCTTCTGCCAAGGCTTTTTGAATGGCAATCACGCTCTTGTCGCTTTTAAACTGCAAGGTTTCAGTCGGCACTTCGCTGGAAGAAACCCAAATCTTCAGCTCGGCATCCAAATCGAAATGACCCGAGATTTCCACCGAAAAGCGCGATACGGAACGATACGGAATCGAACGGTAAGACACTTTCTTGCCGGTCAAACCCTGCTTGTCCACCAACACCAGCCGATATTCGGTAAACACAATCAAATCGCGCACCAGGCTGAATGCCATTTTTACCTGTTCGCCATCAATCAGGATATTCGCCAAATCGCGTTCCACCGCATCGGCGTCTTTTTGCGAAGCATTGCCCAAAAGGCCGCTGAACAATCCCATATCTGCCTGCTTTCTATACGAGTGATAAGTGCAGGGTATTTTACACGCGCAAACCGTATTTGCCGATATTTCAGACGGCCTTATGTTATGATACCGCCTTATTCGACAAAGACATGCCCATGGATAAACCCGTTTACCTCTACACAGACGGCGCATGCAAAGGCAACCCCGGTGCAGGCGGCTGGGGGGTATTTATGCGCTACGGCACACATGAAAAAGAATTGTTCGGCGGCGAAGCCGAAACCACCAACAACCGCATGGAGCTGACCGCCGTCATCGAAGGACTGAAATCTCTAAAACGCCGCTGCCAAGTCGTCATCTGCACCGACTCGCAATACGTCAAAAACGGCATGGAAAGCTGGATACACGGCTGGAAAAAAAACGGCTGGAAAACCGCCGCCAAAAAACCGGTCAAAAACGACGATTTATGGAAAGAGCTGGATAGCCTGGTTCAACAGCACGATGTCCGCTGGACGTGGGTAAAAGGCCATGCCGGACACCCTGAAAACGAAAAAGCCGACGAGCTTGCCAACCGAGGCGCAGCAAAATTTGCATAACACTGCGTCCATGACTGCACTCAAACATCTCAAGCCGTTATTTTGGATTGCCGTCATTGCATTGGTTTGTGTGACGCCAATAGCGCTTATGTTCGCCTATTCGCCCTTTCATGATGTCAATAATTTTTTTAAATTTGGATTGTGTGATCACGTTAAGAGTGCCGAAGAATGTGCCGACTGAATCACGCCCTCCTATTTATTTTGGTGGTTTATACCTGAACCGTGGCTGTTCACATTCATCACGCTGACTGCTATTTACCTCATTCTAAAAATCCTGATGGCAATCACCCGATTCCTATTCAGACTGAAAAAGAGAAAACCATGACCTGCCCCATCTGCACTGCCGACAACGAAGACATTTTGCTGCAAACGCCCAATCTGCGCGTTATCGCCGTCCACAACGAAGCCGGTACACCGGCATTCTGCCGCGTTATTTGGAATAACCATGTTTCCGAGATGACCGACCTTTCCCCTGCCGAACGCAACGAAATCATGGAAATGGTGTATCAGGTTGAAGCTGCAATGCGCCAAGTCTTCAGCCCGGCCAAAATCAATCTGGCCAGCCTCGGCAATGTTGTGCCCCATCTGCATTGGCACGTCATCGCCCGCTTTGAAAACGACGCCAACTTTCCTGCGCCGATTTGGGCCGCGCCCGTACGCGAACACGGTATGACCTTGCCTGAAAATTGGCCGGAACAAATCAAAAACTTAATCGCTTAAACTTTCAGACGGCCTGTAAGGTCCGACACGCCAAGTTCAGGCCGTCTGAACATATAACGAAAGGAAAACCTCAATGAACTCCACCACGCGCCGCCATTTCTTGCGTACCTGCTCTGCCGCGGCAGGTGCAGGATTGTTGCAAGCCTGCGGCACAGGCACGACCACCACGCCGCAAACCAAAACCACTTCTACCACCGCGAAAGCCAAAACCGTGCAACCTAAGCAACCCCATCCGCCACGTTCCGGCGACAACCTCCTGCGCGTTGTTGCGCCGTCAGGCTTCGCCGAAGACCCCAACCGCGTGACCACCGGCCTGACCCGCCTCTACAACGCAGGCTTTACCGTAACCAACCAACAGGCAGGCAGCCGCCGTTACCAACGCTTTGCCGGCAGCGACGCCCAACGCGCCGCCGACTTCCAAGACGTTGCCAGCGGCCGCGTCGAAACGCCCAAAGTCTTGATGGGCCTGCGCGGCGGCTACGGCGCGGCACGCATCCTGCCGCAAATCGACTTTTCCTCACTCGGCGCCAGAATGCGCGAACGCGGTACATTGTTCTTCGGTTTCAGCGACGTGTGCGCCGTCCAACTCGCCCTGTTGGCCAAAGGCAATATGATGAGCTTTGCAGGCCCGATGGTGTACAGCGAATTCGGCAAAGCAGACCCCAGCGTCTTTACCATGGATTCGTTCATCCGCGGCACGACCAACAACGTCAACATCGTTGATGTTCCGACCATCCAACGCGCCGATGTCAACGTCGAAGGCACATTATGGGGCGGCAACCTCAGCGTTCTCGCCTCCCTCGCCGGTACGCCTTACATGCCCGATATTCAAGGCGGCATCCTCTTTATCGAAGACGTCAGCGAGCAACCCTACCGCATCGAGCGCATGCTCAATACGCTTTATCTGTCAGGTGTTTTGCAAAAACAACGCGCCATCATCTTCGGCGATTTCCGCATGGGCACCATCCGCGACGTGTACGACTCCAGCTACGATTTCTCCGCCGTCGTCAACCACATTTCGCGCACCGCCAAGATTCCTGTGTTGACCGGCTTCCCATTCGGCCACATCACCAACAAAACCACTTTCCCGTTGGGCGCGCATGCCAAAGTCCGCAATACCGGCAACGGCGGTTATTCCGTCACCTTCAGCGGCTATCCTACGCTGAACCCGTCCGCGCTAACGCTCGACAGCCTGCTGCCGCCTCCTGTTCCGACTTACGACAGCACTATCTACCGCGACAGCATCACTGAAGAAGTCACCGAATAAGGCTTGTTCAAATCAAAAGGCCGTCTGAAACCCAGTTTCAGACGGCCTTTTGATCTTAAGTCTTAACCATAACGCCGTTGAAAATCTTTCATAAAGTCGGCCAACACATTCACACCTTCAAGCAGCATCGCATTGTAAATGCTGGCACGCATACCACCGACGGTTTTATAACCCTTAAGCAGGCACAAGCCCTGCAACTCGGCTTCCAACACAAAGCGGCGGTCCAAGTCTTCGCTTGCGGTTTTGAAGACCACATTCATTTTGGATCGCGCATCAGGATGGATATCGTTGATGTAAAAACCGCCGCTGCCGTCTATCGTCTCATACAAGGTTTGCGCCTTTATTCGATTGACCGCTTCAATTTTTTTCACACCGCCCTGAGTTTGCAGCCAGCGGAACACCAAGCCCGACATATAAATCGCATAAGTGGAAGGCGTGTTGTACATACCGTCGCGGTTGATGTGAGAGCGGTAATTGAACACATCGGGAATATCGTTCGGACAACGCTCCAGTAAATCCTCGCGGATAATGACCACGGTTGCACCGGCAGGGCCGATATTTTTTTGCGCGCCGGCATAAATCAAGCCGTAATCGGACACATTAAACTCACGAGACAAAATCTCGCTCGACATATCGCACACCAGCGGCGGCAGGCCGGCTGAAAGTTTGGGGACGTTTTGATACTGCAAGCCGTTTACGGTTTCATTAATCGCAAAATGAACAAACGCAGAATTCGGGTTGACATCCCAATCCTCCACCGCAGGCAGGTTTTTATAGGCATATTGTTCGCCGCCATGCGCAGCCAAACGGATTTCGGCATTGCTCAAACGGCTCATCTGCTCATAGGCAATACGGCTCCAGTTGCCCGTTACCACCGCGTCGGCAGTCGCAAAACCGTGCGCCAAATTCATGGCTACCATATTAAATTGCGTGGTCGCGCCACCCTGTAAAAACAGGATTTTATAGTTGGACGGAATATTCAAAAGCTGGCGCAAGTCTTGTTCGGCATGATGCAGAATACTCAAAAACATATCCGAACGGTGGCTCATCGCCATCACGGGGAAACCCGTGCCGTTGTAGTCGAGCATTTCCTGTTGCGCGGTACGCAATACCGCTTCCGGCAATACGGCAGGACCTGCGGAAAAATTGTAAATCGGGTGTGCGGACATGGCGGCCTTCTTTCTTATTCGGTGGGTATGAAGAAATTGTAGAACCGCCTTGCACATTGTGCAAGCACGAAAAATCAGGAAATACAAGGCCGTCTGAAAACAAAGCAATACCAATTCTTTGTTTTACAAAATAATTTAAGAAACACCACACCAAAACTTGTCAACAATTCCCTTTTCAGACGGCATCGACCCCACACTTTACATTTAAGCAATCACTTCAAAAAATCCACGCCAAATCAACACTTTTCTTTTATCTTGAAAACAGTTATAATAGGCCAATTTTTCAAATCACACGAAAAATGGCCGCGCGGCCATTTTTTTGTTTATGTACTTCTGGAGAAGCATGGATATTCAAAGCATTCTTGATAAAACCCTGCCCGGCTTGGGCTACGAGCTGGTCGATTTCGAACTGACCGCACAAGGCGATTTACGCGTTTTCATCGATAAAGAAGGCGGCATCACCGTCGAAGACTGCGCCACTGTCAGCAACCATCTGAGCCGCGTGTTTATGGTTGAAGACATCGACTACAAACGTTTGGAAATCTCCAGCCCGGGCCTTGACCGTCCGCTGAAAAAAGCCGCCGACTTCGTGCGCTTTGCCGGCCAGAACGCCAAAATCAAAACACGCCTGCCGATTGATGGTCAGAAAAACTTCATCGGCCGCATCGAATCTTGCGAAAACGACATTGTTACCGTCTCTTTCGACGGCAAAACTGCCCAAATCGAATTGAGCAACATCGACAAAGCCCGTTTGCGCCCCGAATTTAAATTTTAAAAACCGATTACTTGGAGATTCTAGAAAATGAGTCGCGAAATGTTACAGCTGGCCGAAGCGCTGGCAAGTGAAAAAAACGTTGAAACGGAAGTCGTATTCAAAGCCCTTGAATTCGCCCTCTCTACTGCTGCCAAGAAAAAAGCCGACCGCGAGCACATGGACGTGCGCGTCGAAATCGACCGCGACACCGGCGAATACCAAACCTTCCGCCGCTGGCTGATTGTTGCCGATGAAGACTACACCTACCCCGACGTAGAAAAAACCATCGAGGAAATCCAAGAAGAAATTCCCGGCACTACCATCCAAATCGGCGAATACTACGAAGAGCAGCTGCCAAACGAAGGCTTCGGCCGCCAAGCAGCTCAAACTGCCAAACAAATCATTCTGCAACGCATCCGTGATGCGGAGCGCGAGCAAAACCTGAACGAGTTCCTCGCTTCTAAAGAAGACATCGTTTCCGGTACGGTAAAACGCGTTGAGCGCCACGGCATCATCGTTGAAGTTGTCGCAGGCAAACTTGACGCACTGATTCCGCGCGAAGAAATGATTCCGCGCGAAAACTTCCGCAGCGGCGACCGCATCCGCGCCCTCTTCCTGCGTGTGGACGAAATCGGCAATACCGGCCGCAAACAAGTCATTTTGAGCCGTACCAGCGGCGACTTCTTGGCCAAACTCTACGCCAACGAAGTGCCTGAAATTGCAGACGGCCTGTTGGAAATCCGCGAAGTAGCACGCGACCCCGGCCAACGCGCCAAAGTTGCCGTTAAAGCCAACGACCAACGCATCGACCCGCAAGGTACTTGTATCGGCGTGCGCGGTTCCCGTGTTAACGCTGTGAGCAACGAATTGTCCGGCGAACGCATCGACATCGTATTGTGGTCTCCTGAGCCTGCCCAATTCGTGATGAATGCACTGTCTCCTGCCGAAGTGAGCCGCATCGTGATTGATGAAGACAAACACGCTGTTGACGTAATTGTTGATGAAAACCAACTGGCGCTGGCCATCGGCCGCGGCGGTCAAAACGTCCGCCTGGCTTCCATCCTGACCGGCTGGCAGCTGAACATCATGACCGTTGAAGAAGCCGATGAGCGCAATGCCGCTGAAGACGCCGTTATCCGCAACCTCTTCACCACCCACTTGAACATCGACGACGAAACCGCCGATATTTTGGTGGAAGAAGGCTTTGCCACTTTGGAAGAAGTTGCTTATGTTCCAGCGGCAGAATTGCTCGCCATTGACGGCTTTGACGAAGAAATCGTTGAAACCCTGCGCAACCGCGCACGCGACGCGATCCTGACCATTACCATCGCCGCAGAAGAAAAACTGGGCGAAGTGTCTGAAGACATGCGCAATTTGGACGGCGTAGATTCCGATATGTTGCGCAAACTGGCCGAAGCCGGCGTTACCCAACGCGATGATCTGGCCGAATTGTCTGTTGACGAATTGGTCGAAATTACCGGTGTTGACGAAGAAGAAGCCAAAAAAGTGATTTTGGCTGCACGCGAACACTGGTTTACTGAAGAAAATAACTAAGGGGGTACTGAATGAGTAATACAACCGTAGCGCAATTTGCCGCCGAACTAAACCGCCCCGTCGATGATTTGCTTAAACAATTGAAAGAAGCCGGGGTCAACAAAAACAGCGGCAATGACAGCATAACCACTGACGACAAACAACTGTTGACTGCTTACCTGCAAAAGAAAAACGGCAGCAACAGCGGCACCATCAGCATCCGCCGCAAAAAAACCGAAGTCAGCACCGTTGACGGCGTAAAAGTGGAAACACGCCGCCGCAGCCGTGCCGTTACCATTCCTTCTTCCGAAGAATTGGCAGCGGAAGCCAAAGCCAAAGTAGCAGCGGAAAACCAAAAAGCCGAAGCAGAAAAAGCAGCCGCCCAAGCTGCCGAAGAAAAAGCCAAAGCTGAAGCAGAAGCTGCCGCAAAAGCCGAAGCCCGCGCCAAAGCAGAGGCCGAAGCAGCCAGACTGAAAGCTGCCAAAGCCGCACCAAAAGCGGAAGGCAAACCTGCCGAAGCTAAAAAAGAAGAAGCCAAACCGGTTGAAGCTGTAGAAGCCAAGACCGAAGTAAAAGTTGAAGCTAAAGCAGACAACAAGCCGTCTGAAAAATCCGTTGAAGCTGAAAAACCAGCCGAAGCCAAGAAACCTGCCAAAGCCAAACAAGACAAAGGCGGCAAAGGCAAAGAAGCGAAAAAGGCAGCTAAACCTGCCGCTCCTGCCGTACCGCAACCTGTCGTCAGCGTGGAAGAACAGGCTCAACGCGATGAAGAAGCCCGTCGTGCCGCCGCCCTGCGTGCGCATCAAGAAGCCTTGTTGAAAGAAAAACAAGAGCGTCAAGCACGCCGTGAAGCCATAAAACAACAGGCCGAGAAAGACTCAAAACCTACTAAAGAAGCCAAATCAGGCGAACGCAGTAAACCTGCCGAGAAAGCTAAAGCAGCATCCGGCGAAGGCAAATCCGAACACAACGCGCGCAGTAAAAAAGAAGACCGTCGTGAGCGTGATGAAGACACTCAAGGCCGCAATGCTAAAGGCAAAGGCGGCAAAGGTGGTCGCGACCGCAACAATACACGCACTGGCGACGACGAGCGCGTACGCGGCGGCAAAAAAGGCAAAAAACTCAAACTTGAGCCAAACCAACACGCCTTCCAAGCGCCGACCGAACCTGTCGTACACGAAGTTTTAGTGCCTGAAACCATTACCGTTGCCGACTTGGCACACAAAATGGCCGTTAAAGGTGTCGAAGTGGTTAAAGCCCTGATGAAAATGGGCATGATGGTAACCATCAACCAATCCATCGACCAAGACACTGCCCTGATTGTCGTGGAAGAACTCGGCCACATCGGTAAACCTGCCGCAGCCGACGACCCTGAAGCATTCCTGGATGAAGGCATTGAAACAGTAGAAGCCGAAGCATTGCCGCGTCCTCCGGTTGTTACCGTGATGGGTCACGTTGACCACGGTAAAACTTCCCTGCTGGACTACATCCGCCGTGCCAAGGTGGTACAAGGCGAAGCGGGTGGCATTACCCAACACATCGGTGCATACCACGTTGAAACCCCTCGCGGCGTGATTACCTTCTTGGATACTCCGGGTCACGAAGCGTTTACCGCAATGCGTGCGCGCGGTGCGAAAGCAACCGATATCGTAATTCTTGTGGTTGCAGCCGACGACGGTGTGATGCCGCAAACCATCGAGGCAATTGCCCACGCTAAAGCCGCCGGCGTACCAATTGTGGTTGCCGTCAACAAAATCGATAAAGAAGCTGCCAACCCAGAGCGTATCCGCCAAGAGCTGACTGCGCACGAAGTCGTGCCTGATGAATGGGGCGGCGATGTACAGTTCATCGACGTTTCTGCTAAAAAAGGCCTGAACATCGATGCATTGCTCGAAGCCGTCTTGCTCGAAGCTGAAGTTTTGGAACTGACTGCCCAAGTCGATGCACCTGCCAAAGGTATCATCGTTGAGGCACGTTTGGACAAAGGCCGCGGCGCAGTTGCCACATTGCTGGTTCAAAGCGGTACACTGAAAAAAGGCGATATGCTGCTGGCCGGTACTGCATTCGGTAAAATCCGTGCAATGGTTGACGAAAACGGCAAAGCCATCAATGAAGCCGGTCCGTCTATCCCTGTCGAAATCCTCGGCTTGTCCGACGTACCGAACGCAGGCGAAGATGCAATGGTATTGGCCGACGAGAAAAAAGCGCGCGAAATCGCCCTCTTCCGTCAAGGCAAATACCGCGACGTGCGCTTGGCCAAACAACAGGCCGCAAAACTGGAAAACATGTTCAACAACATGGGCGAAAACCAAGCCCAATCCTTGTCTGTCATCATCAAAGCAGACGTACAAGGTTCTTACGAAGCTTTGGCGGGCAGCCTGAAAAAACTGTCCACTGACGAAGTGAAAGTGAACGTGTTGCACAGCGGCGTTGGCGGCATTACCGAATCTGATGTCAACTTGGCCATCGCTTCCGGCGCATTCATCATCGGCTTTAACGTCCGTGCAGATGCTTCCGCACGCAAACTGGCTGAGAATGAAAACGTGGAAATCCGTTACTACAACATCATTTACGATGCCATCGATGATGTGAAAGCCGCCATGAGCGGTATGCTCTCTCCGGAAGAGAAAGAGCAAGTAACCGGTACAGTCGAAATCCGTCAGGTCATCTCCGTTTCCAAAGTCGGCAACATTGCAGGCTGTATGGTTACCGACGGTGTGGTCAAACGCGATTCCCATGTCCGCCTCATCCGCAACAACGTGGTTATCCATACCGGTGAGCTGTCTTCTTTGAAACGCTACAAAGACGACGTCAAAGAAGTCCGCATGGGCTTCGAGTGCGGTCTGATGCTTAAAGGCTATAACGAGATTATGGAAGGCGACCAACTCGAATGTTTCGACATCGTCGAAGTTGCCCGTACTCTGTAATCAGACAGGCCGTCTGAAAAATCAGAAGCAGGTTTTGCAATGCGAAACCTGCTTCTTTTTTTCAGACGGCCTTTTTACAACCATTCATAGTTTGAAACTATGAAAATTGATGTGTGGTATATAAGAAACAAAACAGACATACAAGGCAAAGCCATTTAGCAAAGGAATAGACGGCAGACAAAGCCTGATAAAGCTCTCTATATATTGTCATATCTTAACGTTTCTGTTGTTTTTATCAAATTTCAGCACTAGTATATACAGCCTAAACACAATACAAATTAAGCAATACCGGCCATATGCCGGATACGTTTACTTCCTTGTTACTCTCATCAATATCTAAAGAAAATATCATGACAATCGAAAAAGCAATGCGCACCCCCAATGCGCAATTTGAATTACGACATTTAGAGCAATTACAACCTTCCGTCCTTGAACAAGTAACGATAGGAACGTCGGAAGATGACGTTTATTATGTAACCCTCAGTGACGATACAATCATTGAAAACCCAAATGGCGGCGATGATACGGTTTGCAGCAACGTCAGCTATACCCTTCCAAACCACGTTAAAAACCTTGTTTTGACCGGTACAGCCAACATCTTCGGCGCAGGCAACAACAGCAACAACATCCTCATCGGCAATGAAGGCCGCAACCGCCTCAACAGCGGGCGCGGTGACGACATCGTTTACGGCGGCGGTGGCGACGATGTCATCAATGGCGGCGAAGGCAACGACTTTCTTTTCGGCGAAACAGGCAATGACATCCTCAACGGCGAAGCAGGCAACGATGTGCTTGAAGGTGGCGAAGGCGACGATACCTACCTTTTCTCTGCAAAAAGCGAGCAAGACACCATCATCGATAATCAAGGCCACAACAGCATCCGCTTTCATACCGACCTGAGCCTTAACGATTTAACCGTTGAAGTCCAAAACAACGAGACCGGCGGTTACGACTGGCTGATTGCCGTAAAAAACAGCAACGCCGTTTTAACCATCAAAAACCAATACACTCAAAACGGTACAACACCGGCAGTCTCCCACTTCATCATTGGCACTCAAAAACTGGATGTAAACAACTTTGCCAAATATTTTGATATTTCTCTGACTGAGCATACCGAAAGCGGTCAAACCATCGATGGCAGCGACGACAATGACTACCTGATCGGCACATCCGGCGATGATATAATCGATGGCAAAACCGATGCCGACATTATGGAAGGCGGGGATGGCAATGACACTTACTACGTTGATGATGTAAAAGACGTGGTGATTGAACAAGCTGGCGGCGGCGAAGATACCGTATTCAGCAGCATTTCCCACACCGCCGCTACCCACGTCGAAAATGTTACCCTGACCGGCTCGGCCAATATTTTTGCCGCCGGCAACAACAGCAATAACATCCTGACCGGTAACGAAGGCCGCAACCGCCTCAACAGCGGACGCGGTGATGATACCGTTTACGGCATGGGTGGCAACGACAACCTCAACGGCGGCGACGGCAACGACTATCTAGATGGCGGCGACGGTAACGATGTCATCAACGGTGACGCAGGCGACGACATTTTGCTGGGCGGCAACGGCAAAGACATTCTGAAAGGCGGTGCCGGAAACGATACCTATATCTACGGCGACAACGATACCATTATCGATAACCAAGGCATCAATACCCTCAAGTTTTCAGACGGCCTGAACAATGCCAAGCTCAACCTGAAGACCATTCATAACGACGACGGCAGCCAAAGCTGGGAAATTACTTCGGAGCAAGGTTCAGCCCTGATTCAAAACCAAATTGGCGCAGATGGCAGCATTTCCATCGACCGTTTCCAGTTCAACGATCAAACCTACACTGCCGCGCAGTTCCAACAAGCCTTCCAAGCGCAGAAAGCCGAAACCATTAAATTTGCCGGTACTGACGGCGATGACACTTTGCATGGTAATGCAGCCGACAATGAAATCGACGGCGGCAACGACGGCCATGACACCCTCTACGGCCACGATGGCGATGACATCTTGCGCGAACACAGTGCAACCTATTACAGCACTGAGCCGGATTCCGACGATAAACTTTATGGTGGCAACGGCAATGACAAACTCTATGCCCATGTAGGTACCGACCTGCTTGACGGCGGCGCAGGCAATGATTATCTGGAAGGTGGCGAACACAACGATACCTATGTTTTCGGCAAAGGTTACGGCCACGACACCATTTTTGACTACAACTTCGGTTTTGACAGCGAGGCCGGCCTGCACACGCTCAACGCCAACGTCGTGAAATTTACCGGCGGCATTACCCTTGACGACCTTGAAATTACCGTTGAAAAAGGTTACGACAAAACCAGGATTGCCGACCTGCCCGACAGCAACCAATTTGTATCCAATCCCCTGCTGGATGGCGATACTTGGCATATCCGCATTAAAGGCACAGACGATGTTTTAACCATCAAAAACCAAAGCGGTATTTATGGTGCGATTTCCGAGTTTCAGTTTGACGGCAATACCTCATACAGCACCGGCGAGCTAATCAACCACTTCAAACTGTCTATCCCGCACATGATCGGTAACACAAACATCGTCCAATACACCAGCCAACCTGTTGAAGAACTCAACCGTGATGTGTACAACAACTTCAACCACACCATCCACGCCGACAGCGACAACAGCGATTTAGATTTGTCGCGTTACACTTCTGTTGTCGAATACAGGGGCAACCGCAGCGATGAAACCATTACTTTGGGCCGAGGCATCAACATTGTTGATACGGCTGGTGGTAACGATACCATTACCGACCCGGGTGCCGAAAACACCGTTATCATGTTTGGTAGAAACAGCGGCAATGATACCTTTAATCCGTATGGTGGCAGCGATACCCAAGTCCTTTTCAAAGAAGGGCTGACGCTGAAAGATTTACAGTTGAAAACCGGCGATGATTGGGTCTTAACCATCAAAGATACAGGCGACACCCTGACCATCCATGACATTGCCAACAATAATGTCGACAGCTTTGTATTCGGAAACGGTAAGAGCTACACCGCCGACGAAATCAGCAAAGCACTGATGACTGAAAATACACAAAACAACGGTATCCTGTAAAACTCAAAGGCCGTCTGAAACCTTAATTCAGACGGCCTTAGCCCTTTGCTGATTTATTTATCGTTCTGCTATATAATTATTCTCATTCGAATTCACAAGAAAGAATAAAAATGGATGCCTTAAATCTCCTAACCACACGTCGCTCTTCCAAAAAACTGACTGCTCCGGCGCCCAATGCCGAGCAACTGGAACAAATGCTGCAAGCGGCAACACAAGTTCCTGATCACGGCAATATGCGCCCTTTCCGCTTTACTGTGATTCAAAGCGAGGCCGGCTTGCAACGTTTCCGCGAGCTGTTGAGCAAGACCGTTACCGAACTCAACTTCGGCGATGACGCCATGAAAAAAGCCGAACGTGTCGGCAACATGGCGCCTATGATTATCGGCGTTACATTCGTGCCGAACCGTGAAGTGGCAAAACCCAAACCCGAATGGGAGCAAATGCTGACTGCCGGATGTGCCGCATATGCTTTGCAACTGGCTGCTTCTGCTCAAGGCTTCGACAACGTTTGGATTACGGGCATGTGGGTCAACAGCCCATTGTTGCGCGAAGCATTTGAGTGTTCCGACAAAGACAAAATCATCGGCCTGATGATGATTGGTTCGCCAACCGAAGAAGGCGGCGGCCCGAAAAATACCAACTTGGAGTGTTTTACAACTTATTGGTAACGCCTGAAAACACTCAGGCCGTCTGAAAAACCTGATTTAATGGTTTTTCAGACGGCCTTTTTATATTTATTATCGAAGCATCAAGCCGGATTCATAAACGCTTCAACTTCTTCCAAAGAAATATCCGCCGTCGCACCATGACGTGAAGCCACCAATGCACCCAGCGCACAAGCAAAAGCAATGGCTTCTTGAGGAGGCGCATTGTTCAACAGTTTGTAAGTCAAACCGCCAAGAAAGCTGTCGCCGGAGCCGACGGTATCCACCACTTTGACGCGGAAACCGCAATGACGGTATAACTCGCCATCCTTATACAAAACCGCACCATGGCTGCCCAAAGTCACGCAAAGAATTTTGACGCCGGTCAGCTCAACGAGGTAGCCGATATTTTGCTCGATACTGTGATAAGGAGAGCCGTAAGCCGCAGCCAATTCATACAACTCATCATCGTTGAGTTTGACCATATCGGACTGTTTCATGGTCTCCAGCAAGCGGGCAATATCGTAATGCGGCTTGCGCAGATTAACGTCAAAAATTTTGAATTTGGCTTCTTTCAGCAAAACTACCAAGCTTTTACGCGAAACTTCATCACGGGTTGCCAAGCTGCCAAAAACGAAAGCATCGGATTCTGCCACACGTTTGATTGCCGCATCATCAACCGCAATCCTGTCCCACGCGCAAGGATAAACAATCTCATAAGACGCGCTGCCACACTTGTCCAAGTGTACTTTCACCAAGCTGGTCGCACATTCGTGACAAACCTGCAAATAATCAGTGTTGACGTTTTTGCTTTGAATCTGGCGTAGCAATTCTTCGCCATCGGCATCATCGCCGCGACGGCTGATAATGGCAGTATCGATACCCAAAGACTGCAAACGAACGGTAACATTCAGGGGTGCACCACCCAATACCTTTCCGTTTGGAAAATCGTCCCACAGCACTTCGCCGAAACTGGTTACTTTCATTCTTAACCTTCCTTATTTGAGGTTGATTGGCAGGGTCTGCACACCCGACAGATTTTTTGCAAATCATGTACTTGTAGTAAAACTCCAGCATCGGGGGCAAAAGTATTATGTTTTAAAATATTGGGACTGACAAGCAATTAAGGGCATATCAGACAATAAACTTGATTCATCACAAAATTATATTGTTCCTATTTTTTCTTTTTCTTTCACATTTATCCCCTCTCATTTCATTAAAACAAAATATTCTGAAATTTAAATACAAAAGGCCGTCTGAAAACTGATTCAATCAATTTTCAGACGGCCTTTATCGCAGCATTGCAGCGATTAAACTACAACTTCTTCTTTTTTCTTCACTTCTTTGGCAATGTTCTCACGACTCAAGCCAAACATCAGCAAGAGCGGGCTGGCAACCAATACGGAAGAGTAAATACCGAACACAATACCGATGGTCAGCGCCATAGAGAAACCGTGCAAGGCTGCACCGCCGAACACCAGCATAGAAACAACCATTGCCTCGGTCGAACCGTGGGTAATGATGGTACGGCTCATGGTTGCGGTAATCGCGTTGTCGATGACCTCCGGCACAGTGTGGCCGCGCATATGCGGCTTACGGAAGTTTTCACGAATACGGTCAAACACAACCACAGATTCGTTCACGGAATAACCCAAAACTGCCAAAATACCTGCCAAGACAGTCAATGAGAATTCCCATTGGAAGAAGGCGAAACAGCCGAGAATAATCACGATATCGTGCATATTCGCAATAATCGCGGATACTGCAAAACGCCACTCAAAACGCATGGACAAGTAAATAATGATACCTGCCACTACGAAGCCTAATGCCATCAACCCATTGGTAACCAATTCTTCACCAACCTGAGGGCCGATGAATTCAACTTGGCGCAAGGTAACGTCAGGATTATCTTTTTTCAGCAAATCCATTACTTGGTTGGACAGCTGGGCAGACGTTACGCCTTCTTTGTTCGGCAGGCGAATCATGATGTGCTTGTTCGTACCCAATGCCTGAACCTGTACATCACCCATTTTCAGCGTATCGAGGCGTTCGCGTGTTTTATTCACATCCACGCCCTGCTGATATTGGACTTCCATCACCGTACCGCCGGTAAATTCGACGGAGAAATTCAGGCCTTTGGTTACCAAAAAGAACACGGCGGCGATAAACGTAACCAACGAAATAAAAGTCGTCAGTTTGCCGTAGCTCATAAACGGAATATCGCGTTTGATTTTAAATAATTCCATGTTTTACTCCTTGCCTTCTGCCATTTCAGCTTTCGGCTTCCATACCGAACCGATGGAAATATTTTGCAATTTGCGGCGACGGCCGTACCACAAGTTGACCAAAGCACGGAACACGACCACGGATGAATACATCGAAGTCAGAATACCGATACAGTGCACAACGGCAAAACCGCGTACCGGGCCGGAACCGAATACCAACAAAGCGATACCGGCAATCAGGGAGGTCAAGTTAGAGTCGACAATGGTTGCCCAAGCGTGTTGGAAACCGAGGTTGATGGCCTGCTGCGGTGCGACACCGGCACGCAGTTCCTCACGGATACGTTCATTAATCAACACGTTGGAGTCAATCGCCATACCCAAGGTCAAAGCCAAGGCGGCAATACCCGGCAAGGTCAGCGTTGCCTGCATGGCAGACAAAATACCTACCAAGAACAAGATATTGGTACTCAAAGCGATGGTAGAGAAGAAACCCATCAGGCGGTAGTAAACCACCATAAACGCAGCAACAGCGGCAAAGCCCCACAAAGTGGAATTGAAACCTTTTTCAATGTTTTCTTTACCCAAAGACGGACCGATGGTACGTTCTTCAACAATTTGCATAGGCGCAGCCAGCGAGCCGGCACGCAGCAACAATGAAGTATCGTTGGCTTCGGCAGTTGTCATGCTGCCGGAAATTTCTACACGACCACCGGTAATGGCGGAGCGGATGACAGGCGCGGTCACGACTTCGGATTTACCTTGGTCGATCAACACCATAGCCATACGTTTACCCACATTGGCCGAAGTCAATTCGCCAAAAATGCTGCCACCTGCGCTGTCCAAGCTCAGGCTCACGGCAGGCGCACCCATTTGGTCAAAGCTAGGTTGCGCGTCGTTGATGTTGTCACCGGTCAGTTCAACTTGTTTGTTGACCAAAATAGTTTCCGGACGATCGCCACCGCTTGACAGCAACTCATAACCAGTCGGTACATTACCGTTCAAGGCTTCCTGTAGTTTAATCGGATCGTCTTCCACCATGCGAACTTCCAAAGTCGCGGTACGACCGATAATGTCTTTGGCTTTGGCAGTATCTTGTACACCCGGCAGCTGTACAACGATGCGGTCAAGACCGGATTGCTGGATAACCGGTTCTGCCACACCCAATTCATTCACACGATTGTGCAAAGTGTTGATGTTTTGTTTTACCGCATCAGAACGTACTTTATTGATCGCCTCTTCAGACAGAGTCAGCACGATATTGTTGCCGTCTGCAAGCAAAGTGGCTTCAGGGAACATCTTTTGCAACTGAGGCAAAGCCTTTTGTACATCGGCAGCATCTTGCAGAGGCACAGTCAGACCATTTTCAGCCTGATGCACCGTACCGGTACGGATTTTTTCGCGACGCAATTCGCGGCGGATGTCGCCGGCGTAACGTTCAAACGTTTTCTGCATCGCGGCTTTCATGTCCACCTGCATGGTGAAATGCACACCGCCGCGCAAGTCCAGACCCAAGAACATCGGATTGGCTTTAATTTTCGCCATCCACTCAGGACTGTCCGCCAAAAGGTTGAGCGCGGTAATATAGCCTTCGCCCAAAGTGTTTTCGATGACATCACGCGCTTTTAATTGCGTTTCAGTATCTTTAAAACGCACTTTCAGCGAATTATCGACAATGAACATACCATCAGTCTGAATACCTGCGCTTTGTAACGCAGAAGACACTTTAGACTGGGTTTGCTCATTGATAACAATGGCTTGTCGGTTGGTCGATACCTGTACGGCAGGCGTTTCACCGAAAAGGTTGGGCAGCGAGTAAACAGCCGCAACCACAATCGTGAACGCAATCAGCAGGTATTTCCATAAAGGATAACGGTTCATGGTAAACCTTTGCTTTATTTATAAAGGCAAACAGCCGCACTCGGAAAATGAGGCGGCTTTTCGCAAAAAAACGGATTATTCGGCTTTCGCGGCAATCGCGTTGCGTTCCACTTCTACTTCGATTCTCGCACCTTGGCCGATGTCGACAGTGTAGAATTGCTCGCCGACTTTGGTCACGCGGCCTTTGAAACCTGCAGCCAAAACGACTTTATCGCCTACTTTCAAAGCAGCCAGCATAGCTTGATGTGCTTTGAATTTCTTTTGTTGAGGACGCATAATCAGGAAGTAAAACACCACCATAATCAACAGTAAAGGGGCAAATTGAGCCACAGCTTGATTCATAATATATCCGTTCTTTTGAGTTTTAAGATAAAGTAAAAAACTGCATACAGTCCAAAACGCAGTTGGTCGGACTGTAAAATTGAGCTATTCTAAAGGCCGTCTGAAAAATTTCCAAGCATTTCCGTATTTATTAACCATATTTAGCAGTCCGTGCGACTCGTTCGATACACACTTTCCATGCTTAAAAAAATCATTTGGCGCGTGCGTACCCTGCTGCGTCGACTACTTGGCAAAAATGCCCGCACCGTATGGATTTCCCATCCGATATTTCTGCAGCACCAGCCGGGCACCAACCACCCCGACAAGCCAGAACGCATCAGCGCCATTCAAGCCGCCTTAAAAACGGAAGGCATTTGGCGTCATCTGCAAACCGCTGAAGCACCCGAAATCAAAGATGCACAACTGGCATTGGTCCACTCGCGCAACTATCTGCACGAATTGGAGGCCGCCCAGCCGCTACCCGGCAAAATCCACCGCATCGATGACGATACGGTCATCTGCCACGACTCCCTTCAAGCCGCCCGTTTTGCGGCCGGAGCCGTTGTCAAAGCAGTCGATATGGTGATGAACAAAAAAGCCTGGCATGCTTTTTGCGCCATCCGCCCGCCAGGCCACCATGCCCACAGCAACAGCGCCAGCGGATTCTGCCTCGTCAACAACACCGCCGCCGGTGTGATGCACGCCATTGCCCAATACCGCTTGCAACGAATCGCCGTCATTGATTTCGACGCCCACTTCGGCGACGGTACGGCGGAGATTCTCCGAGACGATCCGCGCGTGATGTTTTTCAACCTGTTTGAAACCGACATCTTTCCCTTCCCTCAAGCGGAACAATACGCCGGCAATAAGAATATGCTGCATACGCCCCTCAAACCAGGTACAGGCAGCCGTATCTTCCGCACGACCATCCGCGAACAATGGCTGCCCAAGCTCACGGCTTTCCGTCCCGAGTTGGTGTTGCTTTCGGCAGGTTTTGACGGGCACAAACAAGACGAAACAGGCCGTCTGAACCTGCATGAAGCCGACTTTGCCTGGCTGACGCACAAAATCGTCCAAGCAACGGCAAGCTGTCAAGGACGTGTCGTTTCCGTACTGGAAGGCGGCTATACTTTGGCATCCATGTCCAAATCCGCCGCTGCCCACATCCGCGTATTGGCGGGCTTAAGCAAGGCCGATTACGTCATCGCCTACCAAAAACATCTGAAGCGCGGCAAAAGTAACAATCCTACACCATAACGCATTCAAACTATTGCCCCCAGGCCGTCTGAAAATATATTATCCGTTTCAGACGGCCTTTTTTTTCATTTACAAACTTTAATTTGAGCAAAGACAAACCATTTTCATATTATCAGTAGTAAAATAACAAACATAAAACATATCAATAAAAACATTTCACACGCCACACTGCTTCCCTTTCCCCAATTGACCGTCTTTTTCAGACGGCCTCCACTTAAAAAAAGGAGCGTTACAATGAAAGCAGCACGTTTTTACAACAAAGGCGACATCCGCATCGAAGACATTCCCGAGCCAACCGTAGCTCCGGGTACTGTCGGCATCAATGTTGCTTGGTGCGGTATCTGCGGTACCGACCTGCACGAATTCATGGAAGGCCCGATTTTCATTCCGCCTTGCGGCCATCCGCATCCAATCTCCGGCGAGTCAGCCCCTGTAACCATGGGTCACGAGTTCTCCGGCGTGGTTTATGCCGTAGGTGAAGGCGTGGATGACATCAAAGTCGGTCAACACGTTGTTGTCGAACCCTACATCATCCGCGACGACGTACCGACCGGCGAAGGCAGCAACTACCACCTCTCCAAAGACATGAACTTCATCGGCTTGGGCGGTTGCGGTGGCGGCTTGTCTGAAAAAATCGCCGTTAAACGCCGTTGGGTACACCCTATTTCCGACAAAATCCCATTGGACCAAGCTGCTTTGATTGAGCCTCTGTCTGTCGGCCACCATGCTTATGTACGCAGTGGCGCGAAAGAAGGCGACGTCGCATTGGTCGGCGGTGCAGGTCCAATCGGTTTGCTGTTGGCTGCCGTATTGAAAGCCAAAGGCATCAAAGTCATCATCACCGAATTGAGCAAAGCACGCAAAGACAAAGCACGCGAAGCCGGCGTGGCCGACTACATCCTCGACCCGTCCGAAGTCGATGTCGTTGAAGAAGTGAAAAAACTGACCAACGGCGAAGGCGTAGACGTTGCATTCGAATGCACCAGCGTCAACAAAGTGCTGGACACCATGGTCGAAGCGTGCCGTCCGACTGCGAAAGTCGTCATCGTATCCATTTGGAGCCACCCCGCTACCATCAACGTCCACAGCGTTGTGATGAAAGAGCTGGACGTGCGCGGCACCATCGCCTACTGCAACGACCATGCAGAAACCATCAAATTGGTTGAAGAAGGCAAAATCAACCTTGAGCCTTTCATCACCCAACGCATCAAACTGGACGAACTGATTTCCGAAGGCTTCGAGCGCTTGATCCACAACAACGAATCCGCAGTAAAAATCATTGTCAATCCTAATCTTTAATCCTAAGGCTTAAAGAATAAACAGGCCGTCTGAAATTTTTCAGACGGCCTGTGTACTTGATAATTTCCCGAATGGCCCAATCCTCTGCCAACCATTCACTTATCAAGAGCAAAATCTCATGAATCCAAAATACGCCCCACTCTTCCAAACATACACCCTCAATAACGGCGTAACCATCAAAAACCGCCTTGTCGTCGCCCCCATGACCCATTTCGGCTCACAAGCCGACGGTTTGATCAGCGACCAAGAGCGTACCTTCCTCAACAACCGCGCAGGCGATATGGGCATGTTTATCACTGCCGCCACTTTGGTTCAAAAAGACGGCAAAGCCTTTCACGGCCAACCTGAAGCCACAGGCGAACACTGCCTCGACAGCCTGAAAGAAACCGCACAAATCCTGCAACAACAAGGCGCAAAAGCGATTTTGCAAATCCATCACGGCGGTTCCAAAGCCGTTGATGACCTTTTGGACGGTCTCGACAAAATCAGCGCTTCCGCCAGCGAAGCCGAACACGCACGCGAAGCGACCGCAGAAGAAGTCGAAGCACTCATCGCCTCTTATGCGCAAGCCGCCGATTTGGCGCTTCGTGCCGGTTTTGACGGCGTGGAAATCCACGGCGCGAACGGCTATCTGATCCAACAGTTTTACTCTGCCCAAAGCAACCGCCGCAACGACCAATGGGGCGGCAGCTTGGAAAACAGAATGCGCTTCCCGCTTGCCGTGATCGATGCCGTGGTTGCCGTCCGTGAAAAACACCAGCGCAACGACTTCATCATCGGCTACCGCTTCTCCCCTGAAGAACCGGGCGACGACGGCTTAACCATGACCGAAACCGGCGCACTGATTGACGCATTGGTACAAAAACCGCTGCAATATCTGCACGTTTCCCTGTGGGAATTTGATAAAAAAATCCGTCGCGGCGGCGATACCGCCCAAACCCGTATGCAGTTTATCCACGAACGCATCAACGGCAAACTGCCGCTTATCGGCGTGGGCAACCTGTTTACCGCCGACCAAATTTTGGCCGCCTATGAAACCGGCTGGGCAGAATTTATCGCATTGGGCAAAACCGTGATGATTAATCCGCACATCGCCACGCAAATCCGTGAAGGCCGCGAAGATGAAATCGAAACGCAACTCGATCCGACGCGTGCCGACCATTACGGTCTCCCCGACACCTTGTGGGGATTTGCCTCCAGCGGTACGCAATCATGGCTGCCGCCGGTAAAAGGCGCAGAATGGAAACCGATGGATATTTAATCATCGATTCATAACCAAAGGCCGTCTGAAACTTTTCAGACGGCCTTTGTTTGGGTACAAACATTGAATTATCAAGCATTTTTTTGTACAATTCCGCATCTTTCAATCTATTGCAGGGCGTGTTGCACACGCCCTTATTTTAGCCTGTTTTCCAACACCCATATCCTTCAGGCCGTCTGAAAAAGCGGCCTGAAACTTTTTGCAAAGAAAACCATGTCCCAAGAAATCCTCGACCAAGTGCGCCGCCGCCGCACGTTTGCCATCATCTCCCACCCCGACGCGGGTAAAACCACGCTGACTGAAAAACTCTTGCTGTTTTCAGGTGCGATTCAGAGCGCGGGTACAGTAAAAGGCAAGAAAACCGGCAAATTCGCCACCTCCGACTGGATGGACATCGAGAAGCAGCGCGGCATTTCCGTAGCCTCATCCGTGATGCAGTTCGACTACAAAGGCCATACCGTCAACCTCTTGGACACGCCGGGACACCAAGACTTCTCCGAAGATACCTACCGCGTATTGACCGCCGTTGACAGCGCCTTGATGGTGATTGACGCGGCAAAAGGTGTGGAAGCGCAAACCATCAAACTCTTGAACGTCTGCCGCCTACGTAATACGCCGATTGTAACGTTCATGAACAAATACGACCGCGAAGTGCGCGACTCTCTGGAATTGCTGGACGAAGTGGAAAACATCCTGCAAATCCGCTGCGCGCCCGTTACTTGGCCGATCGGCATGGGCAAAAACTTCAAAGGCGTGTACCACATCCTGAACGACGAAATCTATCTCTTCGACGCCGGCGGCGAACGTCTGCCGCACGAGTTCGACATCATCAAAGGCATCGACAATCCTGAATTGGAACAACGCTTTCCATTGGAAATCCAACAGTTGCGCGACGAAATCGAATTGGTGCAGGCGGCTTCTAACAAGTTCAACCTTGACGAATTCCTCGCCGGTGAACTCACGCCCGTGTTCTTCGGTTCGGCAATTAACAACTTCGGTATTCAGGAAATCCTCAATTCATTGATTGAATGGGCTCCTGCGCCGAAACCGCGCGACGCGACCGTACGCATGGTCGAGCCGGACGAGCCGAAGTTCTCCGGATTTATCTTCAAAATCCAAGCCAATATGGACCCGAAACACCGCGACCGTATCGCCTTCTTGCGCGTCTGCTCCGGTAAATTCGAGCGCGGCATGAAGATGAAACATCTGCGTATCAACCGTGAAATTTCCGCCTCCAGCGTAGTAACCTTCATGTCGCACGACCGTGAGCTGGTGGAAGAAGCCTACGCCGGCGACATTATCGGTATCCCAAACCACGGCAACATCCAAATCGGCGACAGCTTCTCCGAAGGCGAACAACTGGCGTTTACCGGCATCCCATTCTTCGCACCCGAACTGTTCCGCAGCGTTCGTATCAAAAACCCACTGAAAATCAAACAACTGCAAAAAGGCTTGCAACAGCTTGGCGAAGAAGGCGCGGTACAGGTTTTCAAACCGATGAGCGGTGCAGATTTGATTTTAGGTGCTGTCGGCGTGTTGCAGTTTGAAGTCGTTACCTCGCGACTGGCCAACGAATACGGCGTAGAAGCCGTGTTCGACAGCGCATCCATCTGGTCGGCACGCTGGGTATCGTGCGAAGACAAGAAAAAGCTGGCGGAATTTGAAAAAGCCAACGCAGGCAACCTTTCGATAGACGCAGGCGGCAACCTCGCATACCTCGCGCCTAACCGCGTCAACCTGAACCTGACGCAAGAACGCTGGCCGGATATCGTGTTCCACGAAACACGCGAGCATTCGGTTAAACTGTAAAACGCAAAGGCCGTCTGAAACTTTCAGACGGCCTTTTTTTCATTCGATATCAACCCAATAAATCCCAAGCAAACTTTCCAATGGTCAGGCACAGCAGCGACATAAATCCGTAGCGCAGCTCAAATATTTTCTTATTTTAGCTTTTAGCACCTCACCAAACATTTTCGGAATAAATGTTGACTTTAACCTTAGGTAAAAGTTTATAATTTGTGCTCCTTCAGTTATCACATAGGAGAAAAACATGAAAAAACTTATGACTTTTATCACACTTAGCGCTGTTGCAATTTCAAATTATGCCCAAGCTAATGAACAACCGCATCAAGCACACATGAATATGCCAATGTCGACAGGTTCTGCAATGCAACAAGAATTAATGCAAGGTATGAATCAAATGAATCAAGACATGATGGCAGCTGCGCAATATAAAGATCCTGATGTTGCTTTTGCAGCAGGTATGTTGCCACACCATATTGGCGCAGTAAAAATGGCGGAAGTTGAATTAAAATACGGAAAAAATCCTGAGATGCGTAAGCTTGCTGAGGATATTATTAACGCACAACAAGCGGAAATTGAACAAATGCAAAAATGGCTTAAAGTACACAACAAAAAAAGCTCCGTAAAATGATCTGACCCCAAAAGTTAGACTGATTTAGTTCAAGGACTGAGTTCTGTAATTCACAGAGCTCAGTCCTTTTAGTTTCCCCTGAATGCGCTCATGGTTGTAATAATGAATGTACTCATGAATCGTTTTTTCCAGTTGTTAGAACGTCTCAAATCATTTACCGTAATAACATTCCATTTTTAATCGT
Source organism: Neisseria sp. P0020.S005 (assembly GCF_051957055.1). Taxonomy (NCBI): domain Bacteria; kingdom Pseudomonadati; phylum Pseudomonadota; class Betaproteobacteria; order Neisseriales; family Neisseriaceae; genus Neisseria; species Neisseria sp. P0020.S005. The sequence goes on from NZ_JBQCWV010000013.1 coordinate 24,953, forward strand.
CCAATTGATGACCTTTGCCGAGGCGTTGGCCGCTAAAAAATCATAGCCGTAAAAGCGGACAAACACAAAAGCCAATAAGCTGCCCGTTCCCGGCCCGAACACGCCGTCGTAAAACCCGATTAACGCGCCGAAAAATAATCCCCATAAAGTTTCGCGGCGCGTCAGCTTTTCAGTGCGCACCGTCTGCCCCAAGTCTTTTTTCAAAAAAGTGTACAGGCACATGGCAATCATGATGACCAGCATTGCCGGTTTCATGTATTGCACGGGGAAATACACCACCGTTTTCGCGCCCAAATATGAAGCGGCAAATGCTAACGCCGCGGCAGGCAGCAGCATTTTCCACGGCACGGGAATTCGGCGCAGATATTGCCCCGTCGCGGTCAACGTGCCACAGCAGGAAGCAAATTTATTGACACCCATCACCGAGGCCACAGGCATGGTATTTGGCAATAGGTTGAACAATCCGGGAATCTGCAACAGTCCGCCGCCGCCAACCGCCGCATCCATCAGCCCGGCGGCAAAGCCGACCAACACCAGATAATAAAAAAACGAATCTGCAAACATAATGTCCATCTCTAAAAAGCAAAGCGATTTTGCGCGTGTTTACCTGTTCTGACAACCTACAAGGCCGTCTGAAAAACAAGGAACGATATTCTGTTTTCAGACGGCCTTTCTTTTTAAATTCAGCCACTCAAATTGCAGCTTAAAAACTTTTCCATTAAAATGCCGCCCCTTATCTTTCCCACACACAACACATTTTATGGAACATTCCACTCCAACCAAACGCACAGCCCACGATCGAATGGACATCTTCGCGCATTTCATTTTCGCCAGCCGCTGGCTGCAACTGCCGATTTATATAGGCTTGATTATCGCCCAAGTCATTTATGCCTGTAAGTTCCTCAAATCCTTGTGGCACTTGGTATCCAATTTCAGCATCATGGATGAAAACACCATCATGATCGCCGTATTGAACCTGATTGATGTCGTGATGATTGCCAACCTGCTGACCATGGTCATTGTCGGCGGCTATGAGACCTTCGTTTCCCGCCTGCACGTTGAAGAACATCCCGACCAGCCCGAATGGCTCAGTCATGTCAATGCTTCGGTTTTGAAGGTTAAGCTGTCAATGTCCATCATCAGCATTTCCTCCATCCACCTGCTGCAAACCTTCCTCAACGCCGCCAATCTGTCGGAAAAACAAATCATGTGGCAATGTATTACCCACATCTGCTTCCTAATTTCCGCCCTCGCCATGGCTTTAACAGACAAAATCGTGTACAGCACGACGCATAAAGCGCATTGATAAAAGGCAATCAAAAGGCCGTCTGAAGTGTTTCAGACGGCCTTTTGTTATCTGGCAATGTTTACAGCTTATTGTTTACGCTTGTCCCACCAGGCAAACAAATTGCCCAAAACCGTTCCCGATACGGAGTGCCAAACGCAGGCAACAGCGGCGGCAACGGCGGACTCGGCATTACCGGGGAAAAATTTAGCACTCAAACCGGTCGCAAGTCCGGCATTTTGTACGCCGACTTCGATGGCAAGGGTGCGTTTTTTGGCGGTATTCATGCCGGTCAGCGCGCCACTGTAATAGCCGAGGATGTAGCCGCCGATGTTGTGGGCAGCGATGGCGAGTACCATAACAAAAGCGGATTCAGCAAAGCGGTGGCCGTGAACGGCAGCAACGCCGCCGACGATACAGGCAAACGCGACAACGGCAACGGCCGGCATAATCGCGCGCACGTCTTCAAACCAATGTTTTTTATGCAGCAATATATTGGCGACAGAACCGATAACGACAGGCAACAGGGTAACGAGCAGCATAAATTTGAACATACCCCAGCCGTCCATTTCGACGGTTTGACCAACAAGATAAGTCATCCACAATGGCGTCATCACAGGCGCGAGGACGGTGGAAACAGTGGTCATGCCGACCGAAAAGGCAACATCGCCTTTAGCCAAAAAACTCATAATATTGGACGAAACACCGCCCGGGCAGGTACCGACCAAAACCAAACCCAGCGTCAATCCGGGCGAAAGGTCAAAGGCTCTGGCAATACCGATGGCAAGCAGCGGCATAATCGTATATTGGGCGATTGCGCCGATGAAAATATCGAGCGGACGTTGCGCCAAAATTTGATAATCTTCTTTGCCCAAAGTCATGCCCATACCCAGCATGATAATACCGAGTACGACGACTTGCGTATCGCCTTTTACCCACGAAAAAGTGGCAGGTTCGATAAAGGCGATGATGGAGGCAAGGACGATAATCAGGGCGGTGAAGCGGGTCATTTGCCGACTGATAGCGGTCAAAAAGTTCATGATTTTTCTCCTGTGTATGTTTTTATCATGACAATAATTGCCATAATTTAACACATATTAACTCTTGTGTGCAATTACAGTGACAAAACAGGAAATCCGCCATCCAATAATGTTTAAAAACACACCACAACGATTCCACCCTATATCAACACAAAGGCCGTCTGAAACTTTTCAGACGACCTTGTTTTATCTGTTCATGATCGATTTATTCGATATTTTGAACCTGTTCGCGCATTTGCTCGATTAAGACTTTCAGTTCAACCGACGCTTGCGTACATTCGGCAGCGATGGCTTTGCTGCCCAAAGTATTGGCTTCACGGTTCAACTCTTGCATCAAGAAGTCTAAACGTTTGCCTGCGCTGCCCTTGCCTTCGGTAACGATACGGCGTACTTCGGCGATATGGGTGCGCAAACGGCTGAATTCTTCATCCACATCAGATTTTTGGATAAATAAAGCAAATTCCTGTTGCAAGCGGTCGTTGTCGATATTACCGACGGCTTCTGCCAAACGGGCTTTGACTTTGTCCATATGCGCCTGCAGCAGGCTTGGGAACAATTCGTTCAAAGCGTCTACAATCTCTTCCATGCCGTCCAGACGTTGCAGCAAATGTTCGCCCAGTTTTTTACCTTCGCGTTTGCGGGCGGCAGTAAACTCTTTCAACGCGCCGGTCAATAAATCTTTGACACCTTTCGCCAAAGCCTCGGAGTCTTCGCCCTGGCCTGCTAAAACGCCGGGGAAACGCAAAACGTCGGCCACGCTCAGCTTGCCGAAATTGTGTTCCTTGCGCCATTCTTTGTTCAAATGCGCCAGCTGTGAGACCAAATCCTGATTGACTTCCAAAGTCTGACCGCCAGAAGCCGCATCTTGCAGCTGAACACGGCATTCCAGTTTACCGCGAGCCACAGCCGCGGCAATCTGCTCGCGCAACGCGCCTTCCAAATAGCGCAACTCTTCCGGCATACGGAATTGGACATCCAAATAACGATGGTTGACCGCGCGGATTTCCAAATTAATCCGCTTGCCGCCGCATTCGCCTGCGGCATTAGCAAAGCCGGTCATGCTGTGGATTTGAATAGTTCGTCTTGTAGCCATGGTTTTACTCCGTTTCCAAATACGAGTGAAAGTATGGACACTATAACACACCCGACCGCCGATTTTCAGACGGCCTTTGATGCCAAATTCCTCTATAATCCAAGGCAACCTATTTTTTATTCCCCCAAAGGACCATCATGAGCGACTACACCCGCACCGGCCGCGCCGCCGACAGCCTGCGCAACATCAAAATTACGCCCAATTTCCTGCCACACGCCGACGGCTCCTGCCTTATCGAGTGTGGCAACACCAAAGTGATTTGCACTGCCTCCATCGATGAAAACGTTCCCCCTTTCCTACGCGGTAAAGAACAAGGCTGGGTGACTGCCGAATACGGCATGTTGCCGGCTTCCACCGCCTCCCGTATGCGCCGCGAGGCCGCCGCGGGCAAACAGTCAGGCCGCACACAAGAAATCCAACGCCTAATCGGCCGCTCGCTACGCGCCGTCGTCGATATGGAAAAACTCGGCGAACGCCAAATCCTGATTGACTGCGACGTTATCCAAGCCGACGGCGGCACGCGTACCGCCTCCATTACCGGTGCCTACGTTGCCCTGCAAATCGCCGTGGACAAACTCCTTTCAGACGGCCTTATCAGCGAAAACCCTATCCGTGAAGCCGTTGCCGCCGTTTCCGCCGGCGTGGTGGGCGGTGTACCGCTTTTAGACTTGGACTATCCCGAAGATTCAGGCTGCGACAGCGACGTTAACATCATCATGACCGCTTCCGGCAAAATCATCGAAATCCAAGGTACGGCCGAAGGCGCGCCGTTTAGCATCGAAGAATTGGGCAAACTGATTGCCTTGGCGCATAAAGGCATTGCCGAATTGGTTCAACACCAGCAGGCCGCCCTTTTGGCCCGATAATCAGCAAGGCCGTCTGAAAACTTTCAGACGGCCTTTTTTAACCAAACCCCTTTATGCGTATTTACTCAAAAAAGCGCGTCCCATCCTTGAATTTCATGTAAAAAATAGTAATAATAACCCTTTTTCCAGCAAACCAAGCTGCCCGACAACCCCCACAAGAAAGCACGAAACATGGCGTTAATCGTACATAAATACGGCGGCACATCAGTAGGCTCGCCCGAACGCATCAAAAACGTAGCCAAACGTGTCGCCAAAGCCCGCGCCGAAGGACACGACATCGTAGTCGTCGTATCCGCCATGAGCGGCGAAACCAACCGACTGGTCGCACTGGCGCACGAAATGCAAGAGCATCCCGATCCGCGCGAGCTGGACGTCGTCCTTGCCACCGGCGAACAAGTAACCATCGGCCTACTGGCCATGGCCCTGAAAGACATTGGCATTGACGCCAAAAGCTACACCGGCTGGCAAGTCGCCCTCCAAACCGACACTTCCCACACCAAAGCCCGCATCGAAAATATCGACGACGAAAGAATGCGTGCCGATTTGGCCGCCGGTAAAGTCGTTATCGTAGCCGGTTTCCAAGGCATCAGCAGCGAAGGCAATATCTCAACCCTCGGCCGTGGCGGTTCGGACACTTCCGCCGTTGCCATCGCCGCAGCCCTCAAAGCCGACGAATGCCAAATTTACACCGACGTGGACGGCGTTTACACCACCGACCCGCGCGTCGTACCCGAAGCGCGCCGCATGGATACGATCACTTTTGAAGAAATGATCGAATTGGCCAGTCTCGGCTCAAAAGTTTTACAAATCCGCTCCGTAGAATTCGCCGGAAAATACAAAGTGCGCCTGCGCGTACTCAGCAGCCTGCAAGATGGCGGCAACGGCACCCTGATTACCTTTGAAGAGGACGACAACATGGAAAGAGCAGCCGTAACCGGTATCGCATTCGACAAAAACCAAGCACGCATCAACGTACGCGGCGTACCTGACAAACCCGGCGTTGCCTACCAAATCCTCGGCGCAGTTGCCGATGCCAACATCGAAGTCGACATGATCATCCAAAATGTCGGCAGTGAAGGCACAACCGACTTCTCCTTCACCGTTCCACGCGGCGACTACAAACAAACCATCGAACTCCTGCAACAACGCCAAGACAGCATCGGCGCCGCTTACATCGACGGCGACGACACCGTATGCAAAGTCTCCGCAGTCGGCTTGGGCATGCGTTCACACGTCGGCGTAGCTGCCAAAATCTTCCGCACCCTCGCAGAAGAAGGCATCAACATCCAAATGATTTCAACTTCCGAAATCAAAGTATCCGTCCTGATTGACGAAAAATACATGGAACTGGCCACCCGCGTTCTGCATAAAGCATTCGACTTAGGCAACTAATTCCAGCCAATCAAAAGGCCGTCTGAAACTTTATTATTTCAGACGGCCTTTTTTATTAAAACCTTGCTGTTTCAACCCTCAATCCTTCCCTTCTCTCGAAAAATGCTCAATCTCAAATCCGCTCTGACGATAAGCTCGGAAACGGTCTCGGGCTTCGGCCAAATCTTCTAAGCTGTTGCCCACAATTTCAAGGATACGGTTTGGAATGGCCGGGGCTTGGCTCCAGAAATCGGCAGACAGGTTCAAAACCGTGCAATCCTGCGGAATATTCGGTAATGCATTTCCAAATGCAAGCAATACCGGCGTTTCAGACGGCATGGGGTCGGTAGGCAGCCAGACTTCATGCGGAATAAAGCTTTCGGGAATCTGCTGCCACAAATCAATGTCGAGTTGCTGCACTGCCGCAGCAGAATCCGACCACACCAAAATCTGCCCGCCATCGCGTATGGCGCGCGCAATCAGGCGGCAGGAAAAGGCGGCCGGCTGGGCGACGTGTGTATAAAAAGTGGCTTTAGGCATGGCGTATTCTTTCGTTTGAGCAATGGATTTGCCGTTTTCAGACAGCCTTTTTGGTTTTCAACAATCTCAAGGCATTGCCCAATACCAGTAGCGAGCTGAAACTCATGCCGAGCGCGGCGATCCACGGGGTAACGTAACCAAACACGGCCAGCGGAACGGCAACCAGATTGTATGCGCTCGCCCAAGTCAGGTTTTGGCGGATGATTTGATGGGTGCGGCGTGCCTGTTCCATCATCACGGGTAAAACGTTCAAATCATCATTGAGCAAAATCACATCCGCACCGTCTCGCGCCACATCGGCACTCGTGGCTACGGCGGCCGATACGTCGGCTTGGGCAAGTACGGGGGCATCGTTGATACCGTCGCCGATCATCATGACTTTACGTCCTTGTTTTTGCAAATTTTCCACATAAGCCAGCTTGTCTTCAGGCGTGGCTTCGGCGCAATAAGCGTCCAAACCCAGCTCTTGCGCGACTTGGGCTACGGCAGCTTGACGGTCGCCGCTTAAAAGGTGCAGACGGATGCCGTGTTGTTTCAGGTTTTGCAACATTTCAACGGCGCTGTCTTTGATTTGGTCTTCCAGCAAAAAGGCCGTCTGAAAACCGCTTTGATTGCCCAAGAAAATAATGCCGCCTGTGTGGTCGATATGGGCAAAGGCTTCGGGCAGATTACCGGCAATTTCCGAAACAAACGCCGCTTTGCCCAAAGCCCAAACTTGGGTTTCGCCATCAAATTCGATTTGCGCGCTGACGCCGTGTCCGATACGGTTGACCCGTTGCTGCACTTTCACATCAAGCTCGGATACAGGGCCGTCTGAAAGCGTATGGTTCAAAATGGCACGGGCGATGGGGTGTTCGGATTGCTGCTCCAATGCTTGGGCGATAGCAAGGGCTTGGGCTTCGTTCAGACGACCTGCGGACAACATACGGCTGACGGAAAGCTGCCCTTTGGTCAGCGTACCGGTTTTATCGAACACAACATCGTCAATTCGGGCAAGCGTTTCCAGGCTTTGTTTGCCGCTGATGAGAATGCCGTCTTTGGCAAGCGCACCGGTCGAAGCGGCCAGCGCGGTCGGTGTGGCAAGCGACAAGGCACACGGGCAGGTAATGACCAGCAGGGCAACGGTAATCCACAAGGCGGTGTGCGCATCGGCATACCACGCCCAGCCGATAAAAACGGGAATAGCAAGCAAGAGCTCGCTAAACACAAAACTGGACGCGTATTTTTCGGCCAACTCGGCGGCACGCGGTTTTTGCGCCAGCGCACGGTCGAGCAGTTTGACGATATGGGACAGGCGCGTGTTGCCGCCGGTATGGTCGGTGCGGATGATTAAAGGGCTGCTGGTGTTGAGCGTGCCGGCGGTTACTTTTTCAGACGGCCTTTTCACGATGGGCAGGCTTTCACCGGTCAACATGGCTTCGTTAACTTCGCTCTCACCGGATAAAACCGTACCATCCACCGGAATGACTTCGCCGGGTTTCACAACAATCGTATCGCCGATATTAAGGCGGACGACTGCGGCTTCCTCGATGGCATCGCTTTCAGGATAAGACGGCAAACGGTGGCAGAATGCCGGAACCAGTTTGACCAACCGCTCCGCCGCATCGCCGGCTTTGCGTCGGGCAATCTGTTCCATAAAACGTCCGCCCAACAAGAAAAACAGCAGCATGGCGATGGATTCAAAATACATGCCCTGCCCTGCGTTGGTAGCCAGGCTGTAAATACCGGCGATAAAGGTCATCACAATGGCAATGGCTATCGGCGTATCCATGCCGACACGGCGGTTTTTCCAGTCACGCCATGCGCCGCGGTAAAACGGCAACGCGCTGTAAAACACAACGGGCAATACCATCAAAAAGCCGCCCCAATGCAGGATTTCCAAATAAAGCGGCTCGATGTCGCCGCCGTAAAAATAAGTCGGCAGGGCAAACATCATCGTCTGCATCATACCCAGACCGGCCACAGCCAATCTGACGATAAACTGTTTGCGCTCTTTCTGAGCCTGCACTTCGATTTTTTGCGCGTCATAAGGCGCGGCGGTATAACCGGTTTGGCGGATTTTCAGCAAAATGTCCGACAATTCAATGTGGGCGCTGTCCCACACCACGCGGCAGCGGTGGGTACTGTAATTCAAATCCACGCGCACCACGCCCTTCATACGCAACAACTGCTGTTCAATCAGCCACACACACGCGGCGCAGGTAATGCCGCCCAGCATCAACACCGCCTCGCGCTCATCCCCTGCGCCAACCTCGACAAAATCAGCCTGCACTTCGGGCAAATCATATAGCTTTAATTGCGACAACACTTCCGGTGGTGGCAATTCAGATTTTTCCGCGTCTGCAGTACGCTGTTTGTAATAATTGCCCAAACCTGCATCAATAATACTCTGCGCCACCGCTTGGCAACCGGCGCAGCAAGTTTCGTGTTCTTCGTCTTCAAAACGAACCGTCAGATGCAGATGTTCCGGGACTTCAAGTCCGCAATGGAAACAGTTTTTTTGGGGATGTGTGGAAGATGTCATCATGTGTTCGATTTATTTTTCAGACGGCCTGAAACAATCGTTTCAGGGTGTTACATTTTAGCAAAAAGCGTTTTTCCGCCTCATTTCATTTACTTTTGAATTAATAGACTGTCGAATTTTATAAAAAATATGGAAAACAAAGTATTGACCGTTTATCAGATGATGAACGGTAATATATAAATACCGTTTATCTTTAAAAACTTCCAATTATTTTAATGTAAAAATGGAACTTTTTTAAAAATTCAAATATATTTTTTATTGACCTCAATCCATTTAAGCAGCATACTTTAGGCATTCCGCGAAGACGGAAATAAAAAACACACATTTACTTATAAAACTAACTTATTGGGAAACCTCACCATGATTGATCGCCTTATGCCTATCTTTGCCGTTATCGGCATTTTATCCAGCACCGTATACCTGAGCCTCGCCGCTTGGATGCTTTACGAAAGCGTGTTCAAAAAGAAAAGCCCTCTGTCGGCATAATCCTCGGATTTAAAATTTTACGGTAAGGCCGTCTGAATATTCAGACGGCCTTGTTTCATTCCATACTATCAATCACTTGGCTGTACGGCCAATTCAATCATCGCTTCGCGCAAACCATCCAAGCCCAAACTTTCGGCGACGGAAACATTCACGCCGACGGCATGTCCGGAATTGTCGCGCAAAATGCCTGCTTCACGCACACCCGACGGCAGCAAATCAACTTTGTTGTACACCACCAATTGCGGAATTTCATGCGCGCCGATTTCTTCCAAGACTTCGTTGACATCGTCCATCTGCCGTTCAAAATCGGGATTGGACGCATCAACGACGTGCAGTAGCACATCCGCCATCGCCGTCTCTTCCAAGGTGGCGGAAAACGCCGACACCAGCTTGTGCGGCAAATCGCGGACGAAGCCGACGGTATCGGTCAAAATCACACTCGCCTCATGCGACAGGAAAAGCCGTCGCGCAGTGGTATCCAAAGTGGCGAACAACTGGTCTTTCGCCAATACGTCTGCTTTGGTCAAACGGTTGAACAGGCTGGATTTTCCGGCGTTGGTATAGCCGACAATGGCAAAGGTTTTCAGACGGCCGCTCATTCGCGATTTGCGGCGCGTGGCGCGTTGTTTGCGGACATCGGCAAGCTGTTTTTTCAATGCCGTGATTTTTTGTCCGATTAAACGGCGGTCGGTTTCCAGCTGGGTTTCGCCCGGCCCTTTCAAGCCGATGCCGCCCTTTTGGCTTTGCAGGTGTCCATAACCGCGCACCAGCCGTCCGCTCAAATGGTTCAGCTGAGCCAGCTCCACCTGCAACTTACCTTCCTGCGACTGGGCGCGTTTGGCAAAAATCGCCAAAATCAAACCCACTCTGTCGAGGACGCGGCATTGAAGCTCTTTTTCCAGATTTCGCTCTTGTGTCGGCGTGAGTTCGTGGTTGAACACGACCAGCCCGACATCATGCTGCTTGACCACTGCCGCCAACTCTTCCGCCTTGCCCGTACCGACAAACAAAGCCGGATGCGGTTTATCGCGGCGTGAAGTTTCGATAGAAACCAAATCGCCGCCGGCCGCGCTCACCAATTCTGCCGCTTCGGTCAAGGCCGTCTGAAAGCCGCGCTCGCGCGTTTCGTTTGCGCCGGAATAGTCCGCCGTCAGCATCACGCCGACTAAGAGGACGCGTTCGGGCTGCTCCAAAGATTTATCGACGGAAAACAGATTGCGCTTGCTCAAAAAATTTCCTTTCAGACGGCCTGACGGCTGAGTCAAAGTCCTGATTAACGGTTTTTCAAAATATCGGCGAAATATTCGGTCACTTCTGCCAAACGTCCACCTTGCGCGGCATAAGGCTGCATTACGGCCACCAACTGCTCCAACACTTCGCGCGTTTCAGTTTGCGCGTGTTCGCGGTAGAGCCACATATTTTGCATGGTCACCGTGGTCAATGCCTCGCGTACATTCAGCAAGAGCAAGTGGCGGCAAGATTCATAGCCTTGGCGCAAATCGCCGGCCGCATAGGCGGTAACCGACAATTCATAGTCGATGTCCAACTGATAAACATTGCTTTGGACAAAAAGAATATCGTCTGTTGGGAACGGAATGCGTTTCGCCATCAGACCGATCGCATGGGAAATGCGGTATTTCCCTTCCTGACGCAGCATGGTTTGCGCAAGGTAGAGACACTCGGCACGGTGCGGGTTGTAATCGTAGCCTGCCAACCAAGTCGCCAAGGCTTCATCGCGTTTGCCCATTAATTTGTAGCACTCGCCCAGCTGTTGGTAAGAAACCGTTACTTCCTCGATCCAACCGCCCAACTCGATACGTTTTTTAAACCATTCGCTCGCACGCTCGGGCATATCAGAATCCCAATAAGAACGCGCCGCATAAAAGGCGTAACGCGGTTTCAGGTCTTCATCTTCAGGACTGTAAAACGCTTTTTCCAAAGAAACGGCGTCAAGCAGGTATTTGTTCGCCATATTGCTGCGTGCGCCGAAACGGCCGCTGAGAACCGTATAGTCGCCATGAAGCGTGGCTTCGCTGGCATCTTGTTTGTCGGTTTCGATAAATTCGTGCAACACGCCGCGCCAGTAGAATGTTCCGTCATTGCGCAACAACAGCGGACGGTAATAAACCACGCTGCCCATGGCATTTCTCATGCGAAGGCGGTAGCGGTCGGCGGTCAGCTCGGGCAATTCCAATTTACCTTCAAAGCGGTCGTCCGCATCAAAAATCAACACGTAATCGGTTTTGTCTTTTGCGTGTTTCAAAGCCTGATTACGGTTGTATGCAAAATTTTGCCAACCATCATGATGAATCTCGCCCACGATGCCCTTTGCATTGAAAAAGCGGCGGATCACGCCGGCAGTATCATCGGTCGAGCCGGTGTCGCTGATGACGTAGTAGTCAAGTTTGATGTGGTCGGTGATGTTGGCCAGTGTTTCTTCGATAATTGCCGCTTCATTTTTGACAATCATATTCAAGCAGATGGTTTGGGACATTTTCAATAGCTGCATTGGTTTGGAAAGGTATTATTTTACTTTAGCATTTTGTTTTTTGCACACAAAATACTCAGGCCGTCTGAAGATTGCCTTTCAGACGGCCTGAAGTTTATTTTGCTTATCTTTTTTCCTGACGACGTATCAGATACACCGCCAACAGTGCAAACAAAACCGTCGGCAAGGCACCGGCCAAAAACGGCGGCACGCCGTACAACTGGCTGGTAAAGCCAAAGAGCCGTCCGGCAAAGTGGAACAGCAAACCGAGGCAGATACCGCCGAAAAGTTTCAAGCCCATATTGCCGTGGCGCGTCGTTTGCGGCGTAAAGGCGAAGGCAACAAGCGCCATCACCCATGCGGCAACGGGATACACCAGCTTGCGCCACCATGCGATGGCATAGACTTGGGTATTTTGGTTGTTTTTTTCCAGATGGTCGATGTAGGTAGTCAATTCGCCGACAGACATTTGGTCGGGCTTAACGAGCAATACATCCATCAGGTTGCGTTTGACGGAAATCGGCCAGTTTTCTTCGGCGGCAGTGGAAGCCTCAACTTTATCTTCGCCCAATATGCTGCGGCGGATATTTTTCAGCTGCCAGCTGCCGTCGGGATTCAAAACAGCTGATTCGGCTTCTGCCGCTTGGATCAGTTCATTTTTATCGTTGCGCTGCCAAATTTTGATGCCCAAAAGCGTATGGTCGGGCAACATTTCGCGCACGTTGATGATGCTGTTTTTTTCTTTCAGCCAAAGGCCGGTATTGCCGGTACTGATTTTGCCGTTGATGGCGGCGGCTTTGATGTTTTCGGCTTTTTGGCTCAGCGTGGGGGCGACCCATTCGCCAAGTGCGACGGTGGCAATGGCGAAAATCAAACCGAACTGCGACAGAATCAACAGCAGCTTTTTGGTACTCATGCCGCTGGCTTTGATAACGGTCAGTTCGCTGCCGGAAGCCAGTTGGCTGAGGGAAATCAGGCCGCCGATCAAAACGGCAAGCGGCATCAGTTCATATGCGCGCGCAGGCATCTGCATTAAAACATACTGCCCCAATTTTGCGCCGTTATAGCTGCCTTTTCCAAGATCGCCGACTTCGTTGATGATTTCAAAAAAGCTGTACAAAGCGAGAAAGGCAAGGAGGGCGTAAACCGCCATAACCGCCATTTGACGGATGATGTAACGTGAAATCAGGTTCATTTTCCGCCTTTCAATGTCAGACTTTTGGCAACCGCCTGCCAGAAGGGTTGGCTAGGCATACTGCGCACACGCAGCAGGACGACGGCAATCACAAACATGATGATGTGCATAGGCAGCAGTCCGAGCCAGAAATGGATTTTGCCGTCTTCCACGGCGTTGCGCAGGAAGGTCAGCCCGTTTTGGTAAACCAAAAACAAACCGATGGCAATCAAGATATTGTAGGTGTGGCCGCTGCGCGGATTGAAATAAGAAAGCGGCACGGCAAGCAGGCACAGCAGCAAAACGCTAACGGTCAAGGAAATACGCCACATCAATTCCGCCTGGTGTTGGGGATTGCTGCTGCCAATCAGTTGGGCAGTCGGAATGGTACGGCGATGTGAAACAGGGTCGATGAGTTTGGGCGTGGTGCTGATAATCAGGCTGAGGTGCTGGAAAGAAACGCGGTTGTAATCGGCTTTGCCGGGCGTACCGCTGTAACGGTAGCCGTCGCGCAATTCAAGCGTACGTTTGTTGTCGGTCAGCGAAAAATTGCCCTCTTTGGCAAAAACGATGTTGTCGTTGCCGTTTTTGTCCTGCTCGCGCAGGAACAGGTTTTTCATGATGCCGGATTCGGTATCGAAGGTTTCGACAAAATAAACCCTGCCGTTGCGCTTGCCCAAGCTATTGAACTCGCCGGCTTCCACCAAAGACAATTCCTGCTTCTGCTTCAAGATTTCGGCATATTCGCGGCTGCGCAACTCTGCCCACGGCATCACCCAAAGCTGCATGACGGCAATCAAAATGGCAAACGGCACGGCAAACTGCATGACCGGGCGTATCCATTGTTTCAATGCCAATCCGCAAGAGAGCCAGACCGACATCTCGCTGTCGCGCCAATAGCGGGTCAATACGGTCAACGTACTGATAAATGCGGTCAACACCAGCAAAAGCGGGGTCATGCCGATTACCCAGAAGCCGACTAAGGCCAACACGGCATCGATGGCGACACGCCCGTCAGCTGCGCGGCCAAGCAGGTTGATGGCCTGCGTGGACACCAATACCGCCAAGAGGACGACAAAGATGCCGACGGCGGTAAAGGAAAGTTCTTTAATAAAGTTTCTTTGGTAAATCATAAGATTGAGCGTGGTATACGGTTTATGGGAAACCTATATTTATTGATAAGGCTTCAGACGGCATGACACAAATGGAGTACAATGATTTTCATCTGTTCGGACGGCTGGTCAACAGGCCGTCTGAACAACCGACAACCGTTCCAATCAGGAGAATAAACGTGAAATTTAGCACAAAAGCCGAAACTTTGCAGGCTCAACAGGCAGGTGCGCAATTATTTGTCTGCGCCGAAGCATCACAACTGAGCAACCCGACTGCCCTCGCCCTCTTCGCTTCCCTTGAAGAAGGTCAAAATTTCGCCGACACCAAAATCCCGACGGACAACGGTTTGCAAGCCATTGCCGTTGCCCGCCTCGAAAAAACCGACCGCGCCACATTAAACAAAGCCGCAGCCGAAGCCGCCAAATGGGCGCAAAATCAAGAAACGGTCAATGTGGACGTTCACGCCTTTGAAGAAGCGCAAGCAGCAGCCGTTGCCGAAGCGTTTGCGATTGCGTTCGGCAATGCCGCCTACCGTTTCGACCGCTACAAAAAAGAAGCCAAACCGGCCAAATTTGCAGAAGCCGTGTTCCACAGCGCACACGAGACCGCCGTCAAAGAAGCCCTGCGCGTTGCCGAAGCGCAAGTTTACGGACAAAGCCTCTGCCGCGACTTGGGCAATGCCGCACCCAACGAATGCACGCCGGAATTCCTCGCGCGTACCGCCAAAGCCGAAGCCGAAAAACTGGGCGCACACGCCAAAATCATTGAAAAAGACTACATCAAAGAAAACATGGGTTCGTTCTGGTCTGTCGCCAAAGGCAGCGTCGAAAACCCATATTTGGTCGAACTGAGCTATTTCGGTGCGGCCGATAAAGAAGCCGCGCCTGTGGTATTGGTCGGCAAAGGCATTACCTTCGATACCGGCGGCATTTCCCTCAAACCCGGCCTGAACATGGACGAAATGAAGTTCGACATGTGCGGCGCGGCAACCGTTATCAGCACCTTCTGCGCCGCCGTCAAACTGCAACTGCCGATCAACCTCATCGCCGTCGTCGCCACCTGCGAAAACATGCCTTCCGGCGCGGCCAACAAACCGGGCGATGTCGTAAAAAGCATGAAAGGCTTGACCATCGAAGTATTGAACACCGATGCCGAAGGCCGTCTGATTTTGTGTGACGCGCTCACTTATGCCGAACAATTCAAACCCAAAGCCGTCATCGACGTCGCCACCTTGACCGGCGCGTGCATCATTGCCTTGGGTCATGACGTTAGCGGCGTGATGGGCAACAATCAAGATTTGGTCGACAGCCTGCTGGCCGCTTCCCGCAACGTGGACGACAAAGCATGGCAACTGCCGCTCTTTGAGACCTACAAAGACCAACTCAAATCCAACTTTGCCGACATCCCCAACATCGGCACGCCCGGCGCAGGCACGATTACCGCCGCCACCTTCCTGTCTTACTTCACCGAAGACTACCCGTGGGCGCACCTCGACATTGCAGGTACCGCATGGAAATCCGGCGGAGAAAAAGGCGCGACCGGCCGCCCTGTTCCTTTATTGCTGAACTATCTGCGCAATGTGAAATAAATCTTGGGGGAAGCCTGCGGGGTTAATCGTTTCAACCCCGCAGGCCGTCTGAAAACGGAATCTGCATTATCTGACTCAACCTGACAAACGGAGAACCGCCATGAAACCGCTATTTGCCGCATTATCTGTCGCCCTTCTGCTCGGCACATCTCTAAACGCTCAAGCCGCCGAACAAACCACCACCACCGACCGCAGCATCCAAGTGTACAAAAAAGCCGACTTAGCAGAATGGAACCGCGAAAATGCAGCCGGAGGCCAAGGCCCCTTGCTCGGCAGCTTTGCCTTCACGCGCCATCAAACCGCCGATCAAGACGCATTCAAAGAAATCGGCTGGCTCACATTGCCGCCGGGCGCTTCCATCGGTCAGCACAAACATACCGGCAATGAAGACGTTTACATCATCGTATCCGGCAAAGGTCTGTTTACCGACAGCGAAGGTAAACAGACCGAAGTCGGCGCAGGAGACATTACCATCGCCCGCCCCGGCCAGTCCCACGCACTCAAAAATATCGGCAAAAAGCCGTTGGTATTCTTGGATTTGATCGCCGAAACCGCAGGTGCTAAAGCCGCTGAAACCAAGTGAACCTTTAAAAAACCATCTATCATGATGTTCTGCCTTAATAAAACCAGGTTGAAGATAGATTGTTCCGTTTTCATTTAAACCTGTATACAAGCCAAAGGCCGTCTGAAAACCACACTTCGTTTTCAGACGGCCTTTTTTCTCAAAAATCTTATCATATTAATAATGAAATGTTATATAATAACAGCCTTTCGAAATATGATGAGAAACTAAAATGACACAAACCACACTCAAACCCATTGTTTTATCTATTCTTTTAATCAGCACCCCCATCCTCTCCCAAGCGCATGAAACCGAGCAGTCGGTTGACTTGGAAGAGGTTACCGTCGTCGGTAAAAGCCGTCCGCGTGCAACGTCGGGGCTGCTGCACGCTTCGACCGCCTCCGACAAAATCATCTCCGGCGATACTTTGCGGCAAAAAGCCGTCAACTTGGGCGATGCTTTGGACGGCGTACCGGGCATTCATGCCTCGCAATACGGCGGCGGCGCGTCCGCGCCTGTGATACGCGGTCAAACAGGCAGACGGATTAAAGTGTTGAACCATCACGGCGAAACGGGCGACATGGCGGACTTCTCGCCCGACCATGCCCTGATGGTGGACAGCGCCTTGTCGCAACAGGTCGAAATCCTGCGCGGCCCGGTTACGCTCTTGTACAGCTCGGGCAATGTGGCCGGTTTGGTCGATGTTGCCGATGGAAAAATCCCCGAAAAAATGCCTGAAAACGGCGTATCGGGCGAAGCCGGATTGCGTTTGAGCAGCGGCAATTTGGAAAAACTGACATCCGCAGGCATCAATATCGGCTTGGGCAACCACTTCGTGCTGCATACCGAAGGCTTGTACCGCAAATCGGGCGATTACGCCGTACCGCGCTATCAAAAAGAAGAAGGCCGTCTGAAACGCCTGCCCGACAGCCATGCCGATTCAAAAACAGGCAGCATCGGCCTGTCTTGGGTGGGCGAGAAAGGCTTTATCGGCGTAGCGTACAGCGACCGTCGCGACCGCTACGGCCTGCCTGCGCACAGTCATCTCTACGACGACTGCCACGCCGACATCATCTGGCAGAAGAGTTTGATTAACAAACGCTATTTGCAGCTTTATCCACACCTGCTGACCGAAGAAGACATCGATTACGACAACCCGGGCTTGAGCTGCGGCTTCCACGACGACGATAATGCACACGCCCATACCCACAACGGCAAACCGTGGATAGACCTGCGCAACAAACGCTACGAACTCCGCGCCGAATGGAAGCATCCATTCCCCGGTTTTGAAGCCCTGCGCGTACATCTGAACCGCAATGACTACCACCACGACGAAAAAGCAGGCGATGCAGTAGAAAACTTCTTCAACAACAAAACACACAACGCCCGTATCGAGTTGCGCCACCAACCCATAGGCCGTCTGAGGGGCAGTTGGGGCGTGCAATATTTGGGACAAAAATCCAGCGCGCTTTCCGCCCTCCCCGAAACCGTCCAACAACCGATGTTGATTGACAACAATGTCCGCCATTACAGCTTTTTCGGCGTAGAACAGGCAAACTGGGACAACTTCTCACTTGAAGGCGGCGTACGCGTGGAAAAACAAAAAGCCTCCATCCAATACGACAAAGCATTGATTGATCGGGAAAACTACTACAACCAACCCCTGCCCGACCTCGACGCACACCGCCAAACCGCCCGCTCGTTCGCGCTTTCGGGCAACTGGTATTTCACGCCACATCACAAACTCAGTCTGACCGCCTCCCATCAGGAACGCCTGCCGTCAACGCAAGAGCTGTACGCACACGGCAAACACGTCGCCACCAACACCTTCGAAGTCGGCAACAAACACCTCAACAAAGAGCGTTCCAACAATATCGAACTCGCGCTGGGCTACGAAGGCGACCGCTGGCAATACAATCTGGCACTCTACCGCAACCGCTTCGGCAACTACATCTACGCCCAAACCTTAAACGACGGACGCGGCCCCAAATCCATCGAAGACGACAGCGAAATGAAGCTCGTGCGCTACAACCAATCCGGCGCCGACTTCTACGGCGCGGAAGGCGAAATCTACTTCAAACCGACACCGCGCTACCGCATCGGCGTTTCCGGCGACTATGTACGAGGCCGTCTGAAAAACCTGCCGTCCCTACCCGGCAGGGAAGATGCCTACGGCAACCGTCCTTTCATCGCACAGGACGACCAAAACGCCCCTCGTGTTCCGGCTGCTCGCCTCGGCGTCCACCTGAAAGCCTCGCTGACCGACCGCATCGATGCCAATTTGGACTACTACCGCGTGTTCGCCCAAAACAAACTCGCCCGCTACGAAACGCGCACGCCCGGACACCATATGCTCAACCTCGGCGCAAACTACCGCCGCAATACGCGCTATGGCGAGTGGAATTGGTACGTCAAAGCCGACAACCTGCTCAACCAATCCGTTTACGCCCACAGCAGCTTCCTCTCTGATACGCCGCAAATGGGCCGCAGCTTTACCGGCGGCGTGAACGTGAAGTTTTAAAATCGGATAGGCAAACAAAAAAGGTTTTCAGACGGCCGTCTGAAAACCTTTTTCTTGTTTTAGCCAATCATTTAAAACTGACTATTAATCTTTCAACACATCTTGCACAGCCGCTTGAATCTTAGCCGCCGCTGCTTCGATTTGCTGTTGTTCGGTAGATTGGTTTGCCACTGTCTCAACCGGAGCAGCTTGAGAAGCCGGAGTTGCTTGTGAAACTGGCGCGGCTTGTGGAGCTGCGGCTTTAGGCTCAGATTCAGCTTGCGGCGCAGTCAGCGGCAAACGCGCCAATACAGTGCTGACGCCGGTAACTTTATCGCCAATCGCCACTTGCGCCTGCGCATCGACAGGCAGATACATATCCACACGCGAACCAAAGCGGATAAAGCCATAGCGTTCGCCGCGAGACAGTTTCGCACCTGCTTGGGTGTAGCACAAAATACGGCGCGCCACCAAACCGGCCACTTGAACAAAAGTAATTTCACGACCTGAAGCCGTAGTTGCCAAAACCGCATTGCGTTCATTTTCCGTGCTGGCTTTGTCCAAATCCGCATTCACGAATTTGCCTTTGTTATAGACCACTTTCGTTACCTTACAATCGGCAGGCGATTTTTGCGAATGCACGTTGAACACGTTCATAAAAATACTGATTTTCAAAGCATCGACATCACGGTACGGATCACGTGCGCGCTCGACCACCACGATACGGCCGTCAACAGGACTCAACACCGCTTCAGGATTTTGCGGAATCTCACGCGCAGGGTCGCGGAAAAACTGCAGGGCAAATACGGTAAACACCCAAAACGGCAAAGACCACCAGCCGCAGCACATCGACACCAGCAGGCTCAAAGCCAAACCGCCGCCGATAATCGGCCAGCCCTCACGGGCGATAATCGGGTGGGGATACAAACGGTTCATCATCTATCCTTCATTTAATAATTTCAAAATTGCCGCCATTATATCTGAAACTCCAAACATTGAGGCCGTCTGAAATGTTCAGACGGCCGGTGTCTTTTGTAAAAAATACTCAACATAGATAAAGTTTCAGTTTCGGCAACACAATGACGCAGCGTCCTCAACAAGCGGCTCACACGAGCTAACAACTCGCCGCAAATATCATTTTGACCAAACCACTGCCCTCGATTATCTCGACAAACCCAGTATGACCGCCAATACCAGCCAAATCCAATGCCGACGGCGCGATGTAGAAAACAAAGAGCGTTGAGACAGCAAACGCGTTTGGCTCAACTGATACGCCACATCTGCGAGCTTAATCAACTGATTGCCCTGTCGTGTTTTGCTTTCTTCCGCTTTACGCAGTTTCAAATTTTCCGCTTCAATCCGCAGCCGCACCAGCTTAGCCTCTAAAAGCAGCAGCTCACGCTCTTCTTCATACTCCTGTCGCTTCATCGTCCGTATCCTTGTCTATCTCACCGCGCAAATACGCAATATCCGATCGAATATCCTGCAAGGTTTCAGCCACACGACTGCCCTGCTCCCGATAATCTGCCGATACTTTGCGGAACAATACGGCAATAATCAGCAGGCTTACAAAGAAAATGCCGAAAAACACCCACAAAGCGGCCACATCCGACAGCACGCGGTTCAAGCCGAACAGCAAACCGACCAAGCCCACCATCAACAGCGCGCCGGACAACACCAGCCAAATCGCCAACCGGAACACATTCTCCGCCTGACGCGTCAAATCCAAGCTCAATACCTGCAAACGCAGCAACAGCAAATCCGCGCCCTGATTCAACAAAGCCTTGCCATGTTCAAAACGCTGGCGAATTCCCATCTTAACTATCCTTTTTTTCAGGAAAACATAAGGCAGAGGCCGTCTGCACGGCGCAATGAAATCCATGATTTCATATACACACCTGTTCAGACGGCCTTAACATATTCGCATTAACGGCGGTTCAACAACACACCGACAACCAAACCGGCCAATGCGGCAAAACCCATTGCATAATATGGTTTTTCATGCACCACTTCATCAGCTTGTTTGGCACCGCGTTTCAAGCGTGCACCAGCATCTGACTCTAATTCGGAAAAAAGCTCTTTACCATCTTTAAATCGTTCACTAATTTCTTCTTCGAAGCTGCTAAAACGCTCTTTGGCTTCTGCCAATTTTGCTTCCAATTTAGCGCGAATTTTACTACCCTCTTCCGAACCGGCTTCAACACCATTGCGGTACAGTTCGTCCACATCATCCATTACTTCTCGGATATCTTCCAACAAAGCATCACGACGTTTTTCAAAATTATGTTTTTTCATACTACTCTCCTATAGATTGATATGATTACAGATTGTTTATCTGTTAATAGTATTATAACCATTTATTTCCAAATAAACGTTAATTTAAATTAAGTTCCTATAACGAAAACAACCCAATGAAATTAAAAAAGGCCGTCTGAAAACTTCAGACGGCCTTTTCAATTCAGCTTAAAGACTTAAGTCTTATGCCAAACCTTTTGCTTTCAACACTTCCAGCATGGTAGTGCCCAACTCGGCAGGGCTGCGGGTGTAAGCGATACCGGCTTTTTCGAAAGCGGCGAATTTTTCTTCGGCAGTACCTTTACCGCCAGAAATAATCGCACCGGCGTGGCCCATACGTTTGCC
Source organism: Neisseria sp. P0020.S005 (assembly GCF_051957055.1). Classification (NCBI taxonomy): domain Bacteria; kingdom Pseudomonadati; phylum Pseudomonadota; class Betaproteobacteria; order Neisseriales; family Neisseriaceae; genus Neisseria; species Neisseria sp. P0020.S005. Next base: position 46,223 of record NZ_JBQCWV010000013.1, read on the forward strand.
TTTAGGAGCGGTAACACCAGCAATGTAACCTACAACAGGTTTGGTTACGTTGGATTGGATGTATTCGGCTGCTTCTTCTTCCGCAGTACCGCCGATTTCACCAATCATGATGATGGCGTCGGTATCTGGGTCTTCTTGGAAGAGTTTCAGTGCGTCGATTTGGTTCATACCAGGAATCGGGTCGCCGCCGATACCGATACAGGTTGATTGACCCAAGCCCAGTTTGGTGGTTTGTGCTACAGCTTCGTAAGTCAATGTACCGGAACGGGAAATAATACCGATGCGGCCCGGAGTGTGGATGTGGCCCGGCATAATACCGATTTTGCACTCACCCGGAGTAATCACGCCAGGGCAGTTAGGGCCGACCAAACGGGTACCGTTGCCGTTGGTTTCCAAGTAACGTTTGGCTTTGAGCATGTCCAAAGTAGGCACGCCTTCGGTAATCACAACGACCAAGCCTACGCCTGAATCAACGGCTTCAACGATAGAATCCAAAACAAACGGAGCTGGAACGTAAATTACAGATGCGTCAGCGCCGGTTTCTTTAACGGCTTCTTTCATGGTGTTGAATACAGGCAGGTCCAGGTGGGTTTGACCACCTTTGCCTGGGGTAACGCCGCCGACAACTTTAGTGCCGTAAGCCAGAGCTTGTTCGGAGTGGAAAGTACCGTTTTTACCGGTGAAACCTTGAACCAATACTTTGGTGTCTTTATTAATCAATACGCTCATTCTTTTCTCCTTAGGCGTTTACGGCTGCAACAATTTTTTCGGCTGCGTCATTCAGGCCGTCTGCAGAAGTCAGTTTCAGACCTGATTCGTTCAGGATTTTCGCGCCGAGTTCGGCGTTGTTACCTTCCAAACGAACAACGACAGGAACGTTGACGTTGATTTCTTTAACGGCTGCCACGATGGCTTCCGCAATCATGTCGCAACGTACGATACCGCCGAAGATGTTGATCAATACGCCTTGAACGGATTTGTCTTCCAAAATCAGTTTGAACGCTTCAACCACGCGGTCTTTGGTTGCGCCGCCACCAACGTCCAAGAAGTTGGCAGGTTGGCCGCCTTTGAGTTTGATGATGTCCATAGTGGCCATCGCCAAACCGGCACCGTTAACCATACAGCCGATGTTGCCTTCCAGAGCAACATAGTTCAGGTCGAATTCAGAAGCTTTCAGCTCACGTTCGTTTTCTTGAGATTTGTCGCGCAATTCAGCGATTTTTGGCAGGCGGTAGAGCGCGTTGCTGTCGATACCGATTTTGCCGTCCACGCAAGCCAAGTCGCCGTTTTCACGGACTGCCAATGGGTTTACTTCAAACAGGGCGAAGTCGTTTTCGATAAACGCTTTGTACGCGCCGGTCATCAGTTTGACGAACTCGTTGATTTGTTTGTCTTTCAAGCCCAGTTGGAAGGCAACTTCGCGAGCTTGGCAAGGTTGCAGGCCGACCAGAGGATCAACGGTTACTTTGAAGATTTTTTCTGGAGTTTCGGCAGCAACTTTTTCAATTTCCACGCCGCCTTCGGTAGAAGCCATGAATGTAACGCGGCGGGTAGAACGGTCAACCACTGCGCCCAAGTACAGCTCGGTTTGAACCGGATACATGTCTTCGCAAACCAAAACGCTGTTGACAGGTTGGCCGTTGGCATCGGTTTGGTAAGTTACCAAGTTGGTGCCAATCAGGCTTTCAGCCACTTCTTTAGCTTCTTCGCGGCTTTTAACGACTTTTACGCCGCCCGCTTTACCGCGGCCGCCGGCGTGTACTTGTGCTTTGACAACAGCGAATTTGCCGCCCAATTTATCGTAAGCTGCAGCGGCTTCTTCGCCGTTGTGTGCCAAAATACCGCCTTGTACGGGCAAACCGTAGCTAGCCAGCAGTTCTTTAGCCTGATACTCGTGTAAATTCATGGATTTCTCCTTAAGGTGAGTGGGTTTTAGGAATCGCCCTGCGGCCAATCCCATATTTTCAGACGGCCCTACTATTTACTGAAGGGCAACCACATCCGCGCCAGCAGATACATGGCTGCACCGCCTCCCCCGAGAATAAAAAAGACGATGCCTTTTTTACGCGAATTCGGGCAGAGCAGATAAACGGCAAGGCTGAAACTGATAAACAACAATGCCACGCGCCAAACCAATTCTTTATCTTTGAAACGGTTGAGCGTATAAGTTTCGGTCATCATCACATACATCTGCCACAATGCGGCCATACACATGCTGATGATGCCCGCCGGTATAAAGAAAATACCGACTATTTCTTTGTTCATAATGAATGTAAATGCTGTTTGTTTGCCTGACGAAATTATAAATCAGAAAACGAAGCTCTCGGAACATTCAATTTATCGGAGGCCTTAAGGCCGTCTGAAAAATTTCAGACGGCCTTAATGTCTATCAACCGTGCAAAGCGCGTTTGTCGGCCGCCAATGCAGCTTCGTGAACCACTTCGGACAAGGTTGGGTGGGCATGGATAATGCGGGCGATATCTTCGCTGCTGGCGAAGAATTCGAGCGCAGTCACGCCTTCGGTAACCAATTCGCTGACAACCGGGCCAATCATGTGTACGCCCAAGATACGGTCGGTTTTTGCATCTGCCAATACTTTAACCGTACCTTTGGCTTTGCCCATGGCCAATGCGCGACCGTTTGCACCGAAACCTGAAGTACCTTTTTTGTACTCCACGCCTTCGGCTTTGAGCTGCTCTTCGGTTTTACCCACCCAAGCGATTTCAGGGTCGGTGTAAATCACGAACGGTACGTTGTTGAAGTCGATATGCGGTTTTTGACCGGCAATGCGCTCGGCAACGGCAACGCCTTCGTCGCTGGCTTTGTGTGCCAACATCGGGCCGCGAACCACGTCGCCGATTGCCCATACGTTAGGCAGGTTGGTACGGCATTCGCCATCTACTTTGATAAAGCCGCGCTCGTCTTTTTCCAAGCCTACGGCTTCGGCGTTCAGGCCCTTGGTGTTTGGAATACGGCCGATAGCAACGATCAGTTTGTCAAATACTTCGGTTTTGGCTTCGCCGGCAGCAGTTTCGTAAGCAACGGAAACGCCTTTGCCTTCAGACTTAATGTCACCGATTTTCACGCCCAATTCAATGCTCAGGCCTTGCTCTTTGGTGAAGTATTTGAAGGCTTCTTTGGCGATTTGTTGGTCGGCAGCTGCCAGGAAGGTCGGCGCAGCTTCAAGAATGGTAACTTCTGCACCCACGCGGTTCCATACGGAACCCATTTCCAAACCAATCACGCCGGAACCGATCACGCCGAGTTTGGCAGGTACTTCAGTCAGGTTCAATGCGCCTTCGTTATCCAATACGTTCACGTTGTCGATAGCGACTTGTGGCAGCGGACGCGGTACGGAACCGGTGGCTACGATGACGTGTTTGGCTTCGATAACGGTTTTCTCGCCTTTGTTATCGACTTCGATTTGGTAAGCATCGCCATTTTTACCGGCAAAGGAAGCAGTACCGAACAGGCTGGTTACTTTGTTTTTCTGGAACAGGAATTTCACGCCGCCGGTCAGTTTGGTCACGATGGCATCTTTGCGCTCAATCATTTTGGCTGCGTCGAATTTTACGTCGCCGACAGTGATACCGTGTTCGGCAAACTCGTGTTGCGCAGCGTGGAAATGTTCGCTGGATTGCAACAGGGCTTTAGAAGGGATACAACCTACGTTTAAGCAAGTACCGCCCAATGCAGGGGCATTGCCTGCTTTGTTAACGCCTGCATCGACGCAAGCGGTTTTGAAACCCAGTTGCGCGGCACGGATGGCGGCAACGTATCCGCCCGGGCCTGCACCAATCACTACTACATCATATTGAGACATCGTGTCATCCTTTGCTTTTAGCAGTATCTCAAAATAAAAACGATACTTTTCGTTTCTTTTTTATTTTGAATGACTGCGTTTTGATGGTTTTAAGAAAAGGCCGTCTGAAAGTCCATATCTGTCGATTCATTCGAATCAAATGTTTCAGACGGCCTCAATCGTTCGTTGAGCCTATTGTAGCACGATACTACATTACGCTACATCTAAATAAAAATTCAGACGGTCTTTTCATTAACAAATAAAAGGCCGTCTGAAACGATTACAGATCCAATAACAGGCGAGCTGGGTCTTCCAACGCGTCTTTGATGGCTACCAAGGTCAATACAGCTTCGCGGCCGTCAATGATACGGTGGTCGTAAGACAGAGCCAGATACATCATTGGACGGACAACAACTTGACCGTTTTCAACCACAGCGCGCTCTTTAGTGGCGTGCATACCCAAAATCGCAGATTGAGGCGGGTTGATGATCGGGGTAGACATCATAGAACCGAAAGTACCGCCGTTGGTAATACTGAATGTACCACCGGTCAGATCTTCGATAGCGATTTTGCCGTCTTTGGCTTTTTTCGCGTAATCAACAATTGCTTGTTCGATGTCGGCAATGCTCATTTGGTCGGCATCGCGCAGGATTGGTACAACCAAACCGCGTGGGCTGCCAATTGCGATACCGATGTCGAAGTAGCCGTGGTAAACGATGTCTTTGCCGTCAACAGAAGCATTCACAACCGGATATTTTTTCAGGGCGGCAACAGCGGCTTTAACGAAGAAGGACATAAAGCCCAATTTCACGCCGTGTTCTTTCTCGAATTTTTCTTTGTACTTCGCACGCAAGTCCATGATTGGTTTCATGTTGACTTCGTTGAATGTAGTCAGAATAGCGTTTTCTTGTTGAGAAGCCAGGAGGCGTTCTGCAACACGGGCACGCAGGCGGCTCATTGGTACGCGTTCTTCAGGACGTGCGCCGGCAGGAAGTGCAACAGCAGGAGCAGCGGCTGCGGCAGGTTTGGCAGCGGCATTTTGTACGTCTTCTTTCAATACGCGACCGTCACGGCCGGAACCTTGCAATGCGTTCACGTCAACACCGGTCTCGGCAGCCAGTTTGGCGGCAGCAGGCATAGCGGCGTTGTTTTGTGCAGCAGCAGGAGCAGCGGCTGGAGCTGCTTCTGCAGGCGCGGCGGCTGGGGCTTCAGCAGCGGCAGTAGCAGCGGTATCGATGCGCGCCAAAACTTGGTCGGCAACAACGGTTTCACCGTCTTGCGCTACGATTTCAACCAATACGCCGGCTTGTGGAGAAGGTACTTCCAAAACCACTTTGTCAGTTTCGATATCGATCAAGATTTCGTCACGGGCAACGGCTTCGCCAACTTTTTTCTTCCATTCCAAGAGCGTGCCTTCAGATACGCTTTCAGACAGCATAGGTACTTTTACATCAATAATCATTTTGTGTCTCCAATGGCCCTTTCAGACGGCCTGTTGTGTGTTTTTAATTCTGCATATGGGCATTCCGCCTGAGCAGACTCAGACGGAATGCTACTTGGTTTACAATGCCAAAGCGTCTTCAACCAATTGTTTCAATTGAGCAATGTGTTTGCTTGAGTAGCCCACTGCAGGCGATGCGCTGCTTGGACGACCGGCATAAGACAGTTTTTGCTCTTCGCTGATAACGTCTTCGATGCGGTGGCGAATTTGGTAGAACGCGCCTTGGTTTTTCGGCTCTTCTTGCGCCCAAACCACAGATTTTGCGTTCGGATATTTCGCCAGTTCAGCTTTAACCTCGTCGTATGGGAACGGATACAGCTGCTCAACGCGGACGATAGCAACATCATCTTCCAGTTTACGCTCGGCACGGCCAGCTTCCAAGTCATAGTAAACCTGACCGGCACACAATACCACGCGTTTCACGCTATCGTTGCTTGCGCGTTCGGCGGTATCGCCGATAACCGGACGGAAAGTCGAACCTTCGGTGAAGTTTTCCAGCGGGCTCATTGCACCTTTAAAGCGCAACAGGCGTTTGGACATGAAAATCACCAGCGGTTTGCGGTATGAACCCAAGACTTGACGTTGCAAGAGGTGGAACATTTGCGACGCTTCAGACGGCATGATGACTTGCATATTGTTCTCAGAACACAGTTGCAACCAACGTTCTACGCGTGCAGAAGAGTGCTCAGGGCCTTGACCATCGTAGCCGTGCGGCAGGATGGTGGTCAGACCGCACAAACGACCCCATTTGGTTTCGCCTGAAGACAGGAATTGGTCGATAGTTACTTGCGCGCCGTTAGCGAAGTCACCGAATTGCGCTTCCCAAATGGTCAGCTTGTCAGGAGCGGAGCAGGCAAAGCCGTACTCGAACGCCATCACGGCTTCTTCGTTCAAGATAGAGTCGATAACCAGGAACTCGCCCAAGCCTTCGCCCATGTTGCGCAGAGGAACATAAGTACCGTCGTCCCATTTTTCGCGTTTTTGATCGTGCAGAACGGCATGACGGTGTGAGAATGTACCGCGGCCGGAGTCCTCACCGGAGATACGCACGCCATGACCTTTAGTCAGCAGGCTTGCGTATGCGAGGGTTTCGGCCATACCCCAGTCGATGGCTTGTTTGCCGGATGCCATGGCTTTACGCGCTTCGATCACACGTTTTGCAGTCGGATGCAGGGCAAAGCCTTCCGGTACAGCGGTGAATTTCTCAGTAAGACGCTCAATGTCGGCGGCAGGCAAACCGGTTTCGATTTTTTCGCGCCAATCTTTGCCTTGGTATTTGCTCCAGTCGATTTGTGTGCGTTGGAAATTGCTCAACGTTGTTTGTTCAACATGTTCGCCTTTGTCCAAAGCATCACGGTAGGCTTGGATGTAACCGTCAGCCTCAGCTTGGGTTACCACGCCTTCGGCAATCAGTTGTTCGGTGTACAAAGCACGCGCACCCGGGTGTTGCGATACTTTTTTGTACATCATCGGTTGGGTCAGGGTCGGATCATCGCCCTCGTTGTGGCCCCATTTACGGTAGCAGACAACGTCGACCACGATGTCTTTATGGAATTTTTTGCGGTAATCCAAAGCGGCTTGGATAGCAAAGCAAACGCGTTCAGGGTCATCGCCGTTCACGTGGATAACCGGAGCGGAAACCATTTTCGCGATATCGGTACAGTGTACAGTAGAACGGGTATCGCGGGTATCGGAAGTGGTAAAGCCGATTTGGTTGTTGATCACGATGTGAACAGTACCGCCGGTGGTATAGCCGCGTGTTTTAGACAGGTTGAATGTTGCTTGGTTAACACCCAAACCGATAAATGCGGAGTCACCGTGAATCAATACCGGCAAGACTTTATCGCGGCCGTTTTCGCCCAAACGTTTTTGTTTGGCGCGTGCAGAACCTTCTACTACTGGGTTAACGATTTCCAAGTGTGACGGGTTGAATGCCAAAGAAACGTGCATCGGGCCGTGTGGCGTAGCAATGTCGGAGCTGAAGCCCATGTGGTATTTCACGTCGCCGCTAGGCAATTTGATTTCGGCACGGCCTTCAAATTCGGCAAACAGATCAGCCGGTTTTTTGCCCAAAATGTTAACCAAAACATTCAGACGGCCACGGTGTGCCATACCGATGATGACTTCTTCCACGCCGTCTTTACCGGCGTTTTGAATCAAATAGTTCAAACCGGCAATGGCACTTTCGCCACCTTCGACACCAAAGCGTTTTTGACCGACATATTTGGTATGCAGGTAGCGTTCCAGAGTTTCGGCGGCAGTCATTTCTTTCAAAATGCGGCGTTTTTGATCGGCATTGTAATGCGGTGTGGACAATACGCTTTCAAAATAATTGCGCACCCAACGACGCTCTTCGGTATTTGGAATGTAGATGTACTCTACCGCGATATGGCCGCAGTAGGTTTGTTTGAGGTTACTGATGATTTGGGACAGAGGCAGTTTGCTCTGACCGGAAAAATCGCCCTCGCCCATATTGAACTGAAGCGCCATATCGGCATCTGACAGACCGTGGAATTTAGGATCGAGAGCTTCGATATTTTGAGGAGGGATACGTTTGAGCGGATCAAGTTGGGCTGCACCCACGCCTTGGATACGATAGGCAGAAATCAGTCGCAAAACGCTGACTTGCTTTTTCATCATTGCCTCATCCACACCGCCTGCGACGGCTGCGGCAATTTTCTTTTTAGCCAAAGTGGCAAATGATTCACGAATCGGTGTATGGGCAACATCGACAGCGACTGCGCCCGGCTGTTTACTCAAATCGGTAAAGTACTGTTTCCATTTTTCATCGACAGATTCCGGATTATCCAGAAACTTTTCATACAACTCCTCGATGTATGGCGCATTAGAACCAAACAGATAAGAGAAATTGAGTTTTTCGTCCATCATGGCGTGAGCTCTTTTCTTTAAAATATAAACAAAGGGTAGAATCCCGTGTTCTCCGAACGGAATTCAGGCCGTCTGAAATGACACTTTATTCTACCCTATTTCAAATCAAATTACCTGCTATCAACTTAATTAATTACGACCAACCTCATTGAAAACGGCAATTCGATTTTTTCAAACGACTTTTCAACAATATATTAATGTATTGTCTATTAGCGTTTATCTACCGGAACGTAATCGCGACGTTCTGCACCGGTATACAGTTGACGTGGGCGACCGATTTTCAGTGCCGGATCGCTAATCATTTCATGCCAATGAGAAATCCAACCTACACTGCGCGACAATGCGAAGATAACGGTAAACATTTCAGTTGGAATGCCCAATGCGGACAAGACGATACCGGAGTAGAAATCGACGTTTGGATACAGCTTGCGCTCAACAAAGAATGGATCTTTCAGTGCAATTTGTTCCAATTCCATTGCCAGCTTGAATTTAGGACTGTCTTCCAAGCCCAATTCTTTCAAGACTTCATAACAGGTTTCGCGCATGATGTTGGCTCGTGGGTCCATATTGCGGTATACGCGGTGACCGAAGCCCATCAGACGGTATTTGCGTTGTTTCACACCTTCCATGTATTCGGCAACATTAGATACATCGCCAATTTCGTCCAACATTTTCAAGACAGCTTCGTTTGCGCCGCCGTGTGAAGCACCCCACAGGCAAGCGATACCGGCTGCGATACAGGCAAACGGGTTCGCGCCGGAAGAACCGGCCAAACGTACAGTCGAAGTAGAGGCGTTTTGCTCGTGGTCGGCATGCAAAATAAAGATGCGGTCGAGCGCGCGAGCCAATACTGGATTAGGTTTGTATTCTTCACATGGCGTTGCGAACATCATGTGCAAGAAGTTTTCAGCATAGGAAAGGTTATTTTTTGGATAATTGAACGGCAGACCGTTGGAATAACGGTAACACATTGCCGCAATTGTCGGGATTTTAGAGATTAAGCGGTAAATCGCAATTTTGCGGTGCTCAGGATTGGCAATATCCAAGCTGTCTTGGTAGAAAGCAGACAAAGCGCCAACCACGCCAACCATCATCGCCATCGGATGCGCATCGCGACGGAAACCGCGGAAGAACCAAGTCAGCTGCTCATGCAGCATAGTATGGCGACCGACTGTGGCATCAAATTCTTTTTTCTGTTCAGGGGTAGGCAATTCGCCGTAAATCAACAGATAGCAAACTTCCAAATAATCGGATTTTTCGGCCAGCTGCTCGATAGGATAACCACGGTAATACAACAGACCTTCATCGCCATCAATATAAGTGATTTTGGATTCGCAACTTGCAGTTGACACGAATCCTGGGTCGAAGGAAAACAGACCTGTATTTTTAGTCAAAGTACGGATATCAACCACATCATGGCCAATACTTGCTTCCAATACTGGCAGTTCCAAGGTCTCTTGATTTGGGGTGGTGAGCTTGACTGATTTAAACATTCTTAAACTCCTTTGTAAGTTGGGGCTTTCGTTGCCGCCCAAGCGGCACGGTCCTTTTTTTTCAGACGGCCTCAGTATGGAAAGAGCTTGTTCGGATTGGCATCGCAAACAAGCTCTATAACACGTCATGCCTGTCTGATTTTTTCAAGCATGGGAATCAGGTGTTTCTTGTCCGTCGCCGAATGTCCGTTAATCAAGGCAAGCAACTCTTGGTCTTGAAATTCGAGGATTTCGGAAAATTCGGACAACTCCTGATCACTCAGGTGCTCGAATTCTTTTTCCATAAACCTGCCGAAGATTAAGTCTAATTCCAACAATCCCCGGCGGGTTTGAAAACGGATTTTCCGTTTGGCAATATCGTCAAAAACCATCATTTCTTAAACGGCTCGTTTCAACATAATCTCTTTAATCTTACCGATGGCTCGGGTCGGATTCAAGTGTTTAGGACATACGTCTACGCAGTTCATAATGGTGTGGCAACGGAACAAACGGTATGGATCGTTCAGATTATCCAAACGCTCGTTAGTAATGGTATCACGGCTATCCGCAATGAAACGGTAAGCATTCAGCAAACCAGACGGACCAACGAATTTATCAGGGTTCCACCAGAATGACGGGCAGGCAGTCGAGCAGCAAGCACACAAAATACATTCGTACAAACCGTCCAACTCTTTACGCTCTTCCTGAGTTTGCAGACGCTCTTTGTCCGCATCGATAGGGTTATCGTTGACAACGTAAGGTTTGATGGAGTGATATTGTTTGAAGAATTGGGTCATATCCACAATCAGGTCGCGGATAACAGGCAGACCTGGCAGAGGGCGGATTTTAACCGGCTGTTTCAAACCACGCAGATCGGTCAGACATGCCAAGCCGTTTTTGCCGTTGATGTTCATACCGTCAGAACCGCAAATACCTTCGCGGCAAGAACGGCGGAAAGACAATGTATCGTCTTGCGCTTTCAGGCGCACTAAAGCATCCAAAAGTTTAACGTCCGTTGGTTCCAATTCCAACTCGTAACGTTGCATATAAGGCTTGGCATCAACGTCCGGGTTGTAACGGTAAATTTCAAAACTCATTTTTTCCATGAGAAGTGTTCCTTTTCTCATAAACTGCCCAATGATTTTGTATTATGAATTCAAGCAGTTCAATGTGGGTATGGTTAGGTTTCAGACGGCCTTTAAGATAAAGGCCGTCTGAAAACTCATCAATAAACGCGTTTAGCCGGTTTGATGTATTCCACGCTCAAAGGCTTGGTATGTACCGGTTTGTAAGACAAAGTATTGGTATCTGAATGATACAGGGTATGTTTCATCCAGTTTTCGTCATCGCGCTCAGGATGGTCGTCTGAAGCGTGTGCGCCGCGCGATTCTTTACGCGCTTCGGCAGACACCAAAGTCGCTTTCGCTACTTCAATCAGATTATCCAGTTCCAAAGCTTCGATACGCGCGGTATTCCACACTTTGCTCTTGTCTTTGATTTCAGTACGTTTCACGCGCTCAGCAATCGCCATGATTTCTCGAACGCCTTTGCTCAGAATCTCATCAGTACGGAACACACCGGCGTGCAGTTGTACAGAGCGTTGCAGTTCGCGACGCAATGCATCAACGTTTTCACCACCGGTTTGGTTGTCCAAACGCTCGATACGTTGGCGAGTCAACTCACCGGCATTAGCAGGCAGAGGTTTCCAGTCGCTTTGCTCTTTGATGAATTTAATCATGCTGTCGCCGGCAGCTTTACCGAATACCACCAAGTCCAACAGGGAGTTGGTACCCAAGCGGTTCGCGCCGTGTACGGAAGCACAAGCGCACTCACCTGCCGCATACAGACCTTTTACAGGCACTTCGTAATCTTCACCTTGCGGAACAACAACTTCGCCGTGGTAGTTAGTCGGAATACCGCCCATCATATAGTGGGTAGTCGGCACAACAGGAATCGGGTCTTTAATCGGGTCAATACCGGCAAACTGAATGGAAATCTCGCGGATGCCCGGCAGTTTTTCCATAATTTTTTCTGCGCCGATATGGTCGATTTTCAGCAATACGTGGTCTTTGTTTTTACCGCAGCCGCGACCTTCGTAAATTTCCATCGCCATCGCACGGGAAACCACGTCACGGGAAGCCAAGTCTTTTACGGTTGGAGCATAACGTTCCATAAAGCGTTCGCCGTCGGCATTCAACAGAATACCGCCCTCACCGCGCACACCCTCGGTAATCAATACACCGGCACCGGCTACACCGGTCGGGTGGAATTGCCAAAATTCCATGTCTTCCAACGGAATACCCGCACGGGCACAAATACCCAAACCGTCACCGGTATTCATATAAGCATTGGTAGAAGAAGCATAAATACGGCCGCCACCACCGGTAGCAAACATCACAGCTTTAGCGTGGAAAATATAAACTTCGCCGGTTTCCATTTCCATGGCGGTTACACCGACTACGTCGCCGTTTTCATCACGAATCAAATCTTGCGCTGTCCATTCCACAAAGAATTGTGTATTGGCACGGACGTTTTGTTGGTACAAAGTATGCAACATCGCATGACCGGTACGGTCAGCAACAGCACATGCACGTTCTACCGCACGTTTACCGTGTTCTGCAGTATGGCCACCGAAAGGACGTTGGTAGATTTTGCCACTTTCCACACGGTCGAAAGGCATACCCATGTGCTCCAACTCAATTACTGCTTCAGGTGCTGCGCGACACATAAATTCAATCGCATCTTGGTCGCCCAGCCAGTCGGAACCTTTTACGGTATCGTACATGTGCCAATCCCAACGGTCTTCCTGCACATTACCCAATGAAGCAGAAATACCACCTTGAGCCGCTACAGTATGAGAACGGGTTGGGAAGACTTTAGACAAAACAGCACAATTCAGGCCGGATTTAGACAATTGGAGGGCTGCGCGTAAACCTGCACCACCACCGCCAACAATCACGGCATCAAACTTGCGAACAGGAAAACCCATATTTACCCCCAAATTACTTTAACTGAATACACCAAGCAGCCTACCAACCAAACGATGGTGGCAACTTGTAAAAACAAACGCACGCCGAAAGGCTTAATGTAGTCCATCCACAAATCGCGGATACCTACCCATGCATGCAGGAATACGGCCAAAAAGCTCACTTGGGTAAACACCTTCACCCAAGTTTGATCAAAAAATGCCTGCCATGCCGAATATTCTTTAGGCAACGTAAACAAAACAACCAAAAGAACCACGGTGTACACCAGCATGATGACCGCAGTTGCACGTTGCATTGCCCAATCGCGCAAACCGTAATGCGCACCTGTCAATTTACGTTCTACCATAACAAAGCTCCCAAAACGACGGTCAGAATCAAAGCAGAAGCAAATACAACTTTAGCAGTAGTACGGGCAGTATTTAATTCCAGGCCTTTATGCACATCCAAAAACAGAAAGCGGATACCGGCAAAAAAGTGGTGCAGATATGCCCACAACAGACCGATAAGGATCAGCTTCACAAACGGATTGGAAATAGCAGAACGATATGCTTCAAACGACGCTTCGCGATCCAGCGTTCCAGAGAAGAAATACAAGAGAACAGGCAGCATCACAAACAAGCCGACGCCGCTGATACGGTGAAGAATAGATACAATCCCCGGTATGGGCAATCGGATATTCGGAATTTCCAAAAATACCGGGCGTGATTTGGCGGACATGGTCAGTTCCTCTAGATTTATTATCAGCTCAAAACCTATAGCTCAGCACTACAATAAGCTACATAAACCATAATTTACCTGTTTTATCTCATTTTGAACAGTGCAATTTATGAATGCTCTAATGATTTTTACCAAAAGACTAATAAAATCAAACAATCATTCTTAGATTTTTTTTTGCGTGGCTAGCCTTTTTTGTTACTTTCCTGCAATTAAGCCATCTCCCCATCAAAGCACTTACAATAACATCATTATGATTTGAGAATCGTATCTATTGCGAGATAAATTCTCACTCTTGATGCCTAATCTTTACAAAAGCATAAGCCATTTTTAAATTATTGCCATTGCATTATTACCACTACTCTTACATAGTTATACATTCAAAGACATTTCATCCATCCCTAGATGGACTAAAATACAGTGCAACACTAACAATGTTTCCATACCTTATAAGGAAGCTCAATCATGGCACACTCCCCTCATCAAAACACACCCGATCCGGAAGACTACATCCCCTCCTTTCGCCGTCGAAACTTAGACACATCCGGCTTCATGAAAAAACTCGGACGCTTTGCCGGCCGCCTGGGCAAACCTGTCGTCCGCCAGCTGTATGCACTTTATTATCTTTGGGAATCCGAACATACACCCAAACGCGCCAAAATGATTATTGTCGGCGCACTGGTTTATTTCCTCAGCCCTATCGACAGCATTCCCGACCTTCTGATTCCATTTGGCTTCAGCGATGACATTGCCGTCATTGCGCTGGTTTATTCTCAGATGAAAAACTATCTGACCGAAGATATTCAAGAAAAAGCCCGCCAAGCGGCTGACAAGCTGTTTGGTTCTTAATTGGATACAATTCGACTACACATATATAAATATGAGAAGAAGGCCGTCTGAATATTCAGACGGCCTTCTCGGTTTATGACTTTTTTATTTCAAAGGTTGCATACCCATAACTTCCATCAGGAAGTTGGTAAATGCAGGATTGCTTGGCTTGGTATCCATGTTTTTCCAACGTTGCTGCCAACCGCGCAAAGCACCTTGGATGTACTGTTTGGATTGCTCGGTAGTAATTTCACCACGTTGACTGTCAACGGCGGAACGCAGATAAACTTCATACATACTGTCATCAACGGAGTTGCGTCCCACTTGTTGGATACGGAAGCGGTTCAAATATTGTGCAGCCTGAACTTTGGTCAGACTACCTTGGCTCACTTGGGTACTCAAACGACGTGCTTCATCATGAATCTTGGAAACATCTGCCCAATGCGAAGGAGCCAAATGATAACCGGTAGCTGAAACTTGTGAATCAGCCTTAGGTTTCTTAACGTTGGTTGGTCGAACTGGCACTTCTTTCAATGTTGGAACATAAATCGATTCACAACCGGCAAGTACCGCTACAGCAAGGATAGGAAGAATGTATTTTTTCATAATGCGCATTATAAGCATGATTCGTTGAAGAAACCAACTTTTGAATAACGGTATTCAAAACAGATTAACTGAATTACAACAGATTTCATACGATATCTCAAGCCCATACGCAAAAAAGGCCGTCTGAAAACGGCCTTTTAACCACAATCCTATATTTATGCCAAATCGGCAAAGAGAGGTGTAGAAAGATAGCGTTCGCCATATGATGGCAACAAGACAACGATCAGCTTACCTTCGTTTTCAGGTTTTTTAGCCAGTTGCAATGCGCTCCATACCGCGGCACCGGAAGAAATACCTACCAAAATGCCTTCTTTTTCAGCCATAGTGCGCGCAGTTTCAAACGCTGCTTCGTTAGGTACTTTGACAATGCTGTCGTAAACAGTCGTATTCAAAACGCTGGGGATAAAGCCTGCACCCAAACCTTGAATCGGATGCGGGCCTTTCTCGCCACCGCTCAATACTGGGGAAGCTTCAGGCTCGACAGCCACGATTTGAACTTCGGGTTTGTATTTTTTCAACACTTCACCCACGCCGGTAATCGTACCGCCCGTACCCACACCTGCCACGAAAATATCCACTTTACCGTCTGTATCGCTCCAAATCTCTTCGGCAGTGGTTTTGCGGTGAACTTCAGGATTAGCCTCGTTATCAAATTGGCGCGGCATAAAGTAAGTATCTGGATGTTCGTCCACCAAAGACTGGGCTTTAGCGATAGCGCCTGCCATGCCTTCAGCAGCAGGAGTCAAAATCAATTCTGCACCAAACGCACGCAGCAGCATTTTGCGTTCTTTACTCATGCTCTCAGGCATAGTAATCGCCAATTTATAACCGCGGGCCGCACACACCATTGCCAAACCGATACCGGTATTTCCGCTGGTCGCCTCAACGATAACGGTATCTTTATTGATTTTACCGGCTTGCTCCGCCGCTTCAATCATGGCTTCGGCAATACGGTCTTTCACGCTGCTGCCTGGATTGAAAAATTCAAGTTTAACGGCGATTTGCGCTTTCAAACCTTCAGTCAGACGGTTTAATTTCACCAAAGGTGTATTGCCGATCAGCTCGGTAATATTATTTGCAATTTTCATTTCCTGCTCCAGATTTAGATGTGATATAGCCTGCATATTAAACTCAGGCCGTCTGAAAAACCAATACCGAAAATTTCTTTCGTTATAACTTTTAGTTTGGATAAATTAATATCCACCCCGTTCAAAAATCAAAGCCATGGCAACCACAGCCTGCATGACAACCGCAACCAGCCAACCCATTTGCAGCTGAGTAGCACTAAACAAAGCCGCCGACTGCTTACACACAACCACACGGTGCAGATAAAACACCAGCATCAACACGCCCTGCAAAACAAACCAATAAATCGGTTTCAAGGCATAAATTTTCAGCAAGGCCGTCCATGCGAAAACCGCGCCAGCCAGCGGCAAGGTGAAATAAACCACGCCTGCCAAGAAAACAAAAGCCAAAGTCATGACGACATTGGAAACCGCAAATAAGGTTAAACCGGCATATTCGCCTGCCGACCAAAACTTTTTGTCTTCCGTTTTACTGCAGTCATCAATAAAGAAGAAAATACTGGCGATTGTCAGATAAAAATGAGGGATGAACAAAGGGCCTGTATGCGTAAAACCCCACATTCCGGGCAACAAGCGTGCGCCCAGTGCCGAAATCCCCAGCCACAACAACACCGTAGCCCAAAGCCATTGAAACCGCTGTGCGCGAAAAATAAATGCCAACGATACCGCAGCATACGCGACGGCAAACCAAAAATCCAAAGAAGCCATCATGAATACTGCAACTCGCCTTCAAAAACGGTTTCAGCAGGGCCAGTCATTTGCACATCACCACCTTCTTCCCAACTGATAAACAACTCGCCGCCAGGCAGAGTAACACGCACAGGCGCACCCGCTTTCAGCAGGCCATTGCGCACGCCTGCCACCACGGCCGCACACGCTCCAGTGCCGCAAGCTTGAGTTTCCCCCACCCCGCGTTCAAACACGCGCAGGCGGACTGACAATTCATCTTCGACCTGCAAAAAGCCGACATTGACCCGTTCAGGGAACTGCTCGTACGATTCAATAGCGCTGCCCCAATGCTCCACCGGTGCAGTTTCAACATCATCAACCAAAATCACCGCATGCGGATTACCCATATTCACGCAGCTTACCGGTACAGATTCCAAACCGACCAAGACAATATGTGTCAGCGCATCTTCATTTTCACCATGCGCAGGCACAAACGGAATTTCAGACGGCATGAAACGCGGTTTACCCATATTGACGGTAACCAAACCGTTATCCAATAGCTTCGGCACAATAATCCCTTTGGCCGTTTCGACCAAGATTTCCGTTTTATCCGTCAAACCCTTATCCGCGACAAAACGCGCAAAACAACGCGCGCCATTGCCGCACTGCTCTACTTCCCGACCATCGGCATTGAAAATGCGGTACCGAAAATCGACCGCATCAGAAGAAGGCTTCTCCACTACCAAAAACTGATCAAAACCCACGCCGCGATAGCGGTCTGCCCATTGGGCAAGCGGTGCAGCCAACGGATCAAAGTCCTGATTGATGGCATTGACCACCATAAAATCATTGCCCAAGCCGTGCATCTTCGTAAATTTCAAAGTTTTCATTATTCATTCACATTCTTATTAAATCATTATTTCGGCACATTCTACACCAGAATGATATATCCGTTTCTATCTTGTTTTTCAGACGGCCTTGCGCCCTTTTACCAATACTAACACCAGCCACCCCGCAAAAATACTATACTTCCCACATTACAAACATTTCTTATTACAAGGATACACATTATGAAAAAAATTCTCTTACCTGCCCTTTTGGCCGCTTCACTCAGCGCATGTACAGTCGGCACGCCAGGTGTTTCCGTCGGCTTAGGCGTCGGCACCAGCATCGGCCGCCACGTCGGCCTGGGTACATCCATCAACATCCCAGTCGGCTTGGATAAAACCAAAACCACCAAAGGCACGGATTCAGACGGCATCCGTATCTCAGAAGAACAAATCGTGACCTATTTTGATGCACACGGCACACCCAGCAACAGCGCAGTCAAAGGCGGCTTCCATCGCCAACTGATCAGCAAACGCAACAACGAATATGTCGTCCAAGACTTTTACAGCGACAACAGCCAAAAACGCACGGACCCCTACGTCCTCAGTCGCAACCAACTGATGCAGTTCCGCGCCACGCCAAGCAACGGCTCGCTGACCACTTACGCTTACAACGGCACCGTGATGCAGCAGCAAGTGTTCCAAAACGGCAAATTGGTTAACGCCAAATACTAAAGGCCGTCTGAAATGGCTAGAAAGTATGTGAAACTTGATTACAAAATATTTTTAACATTCAAACATTTGAAATATTTTGCACCATTTTCTTGAAAATATGGATTGACACATTTTTTCCAGCCATTATAATACGCCCCATTCCCCGATAGCTCAGTCGGTAGAGCGACGGACTGTTAATCCGCAGGTCCCTGGTTCGAGCCCAGGTCGGGGAGCCAAATTTAAAAGCCTGAACTTCTGTTCAGGCTTTTTTACATCAATAAGGAACGCTTGTTCTTTCCCAAAGAAAGCCCATGAATCCTCATAATAAAAAAGGCCGTCTGAAACCCAAATCTGGCTTCAGACGGCCTTTTATTTATTTTTAAATCAACGGAAGAAGTCGCCCATGCCTGCCGGCAGGCCTTGGGTAAATGCACCCATGGTTTTGTTGGTCGTTTCTTCGGCTTTTTCAGAAGCGGCATTGATAGCGGCCAATACCAAATCTTCCAGCATTTCTTTGTCGTCTGCGGCTTCTTGAATCAAATCAGGGCTGATTTCAAGTTTGCGAACAACGTGCGAACACGTCATCACAACTTTCACCAAACCATTGCCTGCTTCACCTTCAACTTCGGTTTCAGCCAGCTTGGCTTGTGCCTTTTTCATGTTTTCCTGCATTTGTTGAGCCTGCTTCATCAGGCCGCCTAATCCGGCTTTTCCGAACATGTTTTACTCCTATGGGTTTGAATAAATGGGTTTCACTCATGCCGTCTGAAAAACGCTATTGCCTTTCAGACGGCCTTGTATGTCAGTATTTTAGGAATGTCCTGCTAATTCTAAAGAATCCGGCAGCCATTGCGCTTCAAAGGTTTGCAAAATTTTCTGCGCCGTTGCATCCGCTTCCAGCAAATCTTGCGCCTGCTGCCGTCCTTCTTCTTGAATACGTTTGCGGCGCATAACCGGCGTTTCCCAGCCTTTATCATCCTGCCAAGGCTCGGTTTGCAGCCTTAAATTGCCAAGATGGTAGGCCTCGCTCAACGTCTGGCAGATTTTGTCCAAGCGCTCTTTATTGGCAGTGGCTTTGGCTTCATCCGTCAACGACAGCATGATTAAACCTGCTTCCGCATCATAACTCGTCCATGCCGCATTTTGTGCCAACATCTGCGCCGCGCCTAATTTACGGGCGAAGCGTTCGATAATGCTGTGCCAATTCTCTGTTTTAAACTCAGGCAAAGGAGCGAACTGAAGCTCTTCTTCATCTCCCTCCTCTTCTTCAGATTCAGCAGACACAACCGGCTGCGGTACTTCCGTCACATCAGCATGATGTGAATCATCATATGTATATGCTTCATCAAAATACGGAGGTGGAATTTCCTCATCCATGTGCGGATATGTTTCCGGCTCAGGGGCCGTCTGAACTTTTGCAACAGGCAATGGCTCTGCAGTTTCTTGCATCTGCGCCGTTTGTGTTTGAGGCGGCTCTGCCGATACTTGGCTCGGCATGTCTTCCCAAGGCGGTACATCCGTCTGTTGTTGTTGAACTGGCTGAACCGTTTCTTCAGACGGCCTTTCAACGATATCTTGTTTGACATCAACAGCCTCTTTCTCAACCGCCGGCGCTGCTATCGGCTCAGATTTCGGCAGCTGAAAAGGCTTTTTTTCGGCCTCAGCTTTCTGATGGTCGGAATGCAAATCCGTGTGTTCAATCTGACTTTGCGTATCGCAACCCGAAGCGGCCAACGGCGCAAATGCAAGCATGCGCAAAAGCGTCATGACAAAACCGGCATACTCGTCCGGAGCCAGCGGCAAATCCTGTTTGCCATGAATAGCACATTGATAATAAAGCTGAATCTGCTCGCCACTCAAAGCCTGACTTAATCGCAGCAAAGTTTCACGTTCAGGGTCGTCATTCGCTAAGGCGGAAGGAATGGTTTGAATCAAAGCCAAACGTTGCAACAGCATGGCCAACTCTGCCAACGCGCTGTCAAAACCAATCGCTCTGGCAGACATTTCCTGAGCCTTTTCCAGCAAGGCTTCCCCGTTTTGATTGATGATTCCTTCAAGCAATTCAAACAAGTATTGTTTATCGACCGCTCCGATCATCTGGCGGACATCTTGCTCGGCCACTTTACCCGAACCCATGGCAATCGCCTGATCCAAAAGACTCAACGCATCGCGCATCGAGCCGGCGGCGGCACGGCCTAAAAGTTGCAAAGCCTGTGGCTGATAAGGAACGTTTTCACGATCCAAGACATGCGCCAAATGCTCCGCAACCTGCTGGGTTGTCATGTTGCGCAAAACAAACTGCAAACAGCGGCTCAATACGGTAATGGGGACTTTATGCGGATCGGTGGTCGCCAAAATAAATTTAACGTGTTCAGGCGGTTCTTCCAAAGTCTTCAGCATGGCATTGAACGCGCTTTTGGAAAGCATATGCACTTCGTCGATGATATAGACTTTGTATTTACCCGCTGTCGGCGCGTATTGGGCGTTTTCCAACACTTCGCGGATATTATCGATACCGGTATTCGATGCCGCGTCGATTTCCAATAAATCCACATAACGGCCGCTGTCGATTTGCGTACAGCTTTCACACTGACCGCACGGCTCGCCATGCACGGCATTTTCGCAGTTCAAACTCTTGGCCAAAATCCTGGCAATCGTGGTTTTACCCACACCGCGCGTCCCTGTCAGCAGATAGGCATGGTGCAGACGGCCTTCGTCCAGCGCGTTGCGCAGGGCTTTGACGACGTGTTCCTGACCGACCAAATCGGCAAAGGTTTTCGGGCGCCATTTTCGTGCAAGAACTTGATAAGCCATGTTGTTTCTCTACGGGAAATAAATCGGAAGGCCGTCTGAAAAGAATTATCCGCTTTTCAGACGGCCTCAGAAAATGGCATATATTCTAGCATTTTTTTGATTTTTATTAAGGATTTTCTATCAAGGCTACGGCGACAGCATGTTATTGCAATGTTAGAATGCTACATAAATGATAAGTAATTTGAAGTTTGAAACATCATGTCCGAAATCATACTACGCAACCAATCAGCCACTATGCAAGTCAATACAATGGGCGGATATATTGATTCCCTTATTCTAAAAGGACGGGAAGTCTTATTTCCGAAAACCAGCGTCCACGTGGGCCATGATACAAAATTACGCGGCGGCATGCACGTCTGCCTACCTCAATTCGGACCTGACAGCAAAAATCATCTGGCCCAACATGGCTTCGGTAGAACTTCAGACTGGGAAATCCGCCATCAAAATGAATCGGATATCGGCTTGAAATTAATCAGCACAGAAAAAGGCTATGAACACGTCAAATGGTTGCTTGATTACAGTCTGCCTAACGAAAATGAAGCCATCGCCATCCTAACTGTCTGCAATTACGGTGAATCACCCGTCCGCACGTCTCCGGGATTTCACCCCTACTTTACCGCCGCCGGCACACAATTTGATTTCAACGGCGCGCCATACGATGCCGACTATATCTCCCATACCGAATTTGTTTCCTCCGACCAGGATGCACACGTTGCATTTGACGGCTTGAAACTGGATATCCGTACCCACAATCTGCCTGTGTATGCTCTTTGGAGCGATCGAAACGGCCAATATACTTGTGCAGAGCCGACCGCAGAAGGCAATGCATTTTTATCTCCTGCAAGAGGCGGACAATTTGTTTCAGGGCACAGCAAAAAACGTTACGCCATGAAAATCAGACTGATGGCTTAACCCCCTTACAAATCCTCAATATTTAAAAACCACCCCGAAGGGTGGTTTTCTTATGGCTTACAGGCCATTGTTATTGATTGCATTCGCAATATCGCGTACCGCTGTTACATACATGCGGCTGTGGTTGTATTGCCATACTGTGTAGAAGTTATTCAGACCCAAATAGTATTCAAATACGCCCGGGCTGGTTTCCAAAGCATACAATACAGCCTTTTCATTATCCGCAACAGCAGCTTGAGGCATGACACCCAAGGCTTTGAAATCTGCGACAGTACGCGTCAAGGCAGTTTTCTCATCAATAATCGCCTGCAAGTGCGGAGTAATCGTCAGACTTACCGGTACAACCATCTTACCGCCGGGCTGCCAGCCATGCTGTTTCATATAATTGGCGACAGAAGCCGCCACATCGCCAACATTATTCCAAATATCGCGATGACCATCACCATCATAGTCCACCGCCCATTTACGGTAGCTGGAAGGCATAAATTGCGGCATACCCATTGCGCCGGCATAGCTGCCTTTGAAGTCAAAGATATTTTCTTTTTCTTCTTTTGCCATCTGTAAAAGTTCGCTCAATTCATTTTGGAAGAACTCAGCACGGCGAGGATAATCAAAGGCCAATGTACTCAAAGCATCGGCAACGCGGAAGCTGCCCGTATTTTTGCCATAATTGGTTTCGATACCGAGAATCGCCACAATCAATTCGGCAGGTACGCCGTATTTGCGTGCCACATCATCGATTACGGCACGGTTTGCCGCATAGAATTGTCTGCCGCCATTAAATTTGGCTGCACCAGAGTTACCGGTGCGGAATTCATACCAAGGACGCGAAGTGCTTGGGCGGTACATAATGGTAATAATATTGCCTTTATACACCGCGCCATTAAAGAAATTGCGCAATTCTTCCGCACTGAAACGGCGGTTTTTCACTTCATATTGGATAAACTGCTGAACATTGACGTTCTCATTAAAACCGCTGCTGGCAACAGATTCAGCCGCAGCATCAAATACAGGGCGTTTTGCAGAAGAAACAGGCTCGACAGGTTTTGCCGTATCAACAGCAGGCTTTTGCGGAGTGCCGCATGAAGCTAAAGCCAAAGCAGTCAGACCTATCCCAAAGATTTTGATTTTATTCATAAATAATCTCTTTACTAAATAATACGACAAACCCGAACACGAATGAATATTCGGCCAATACATCATCTCTTCATATCAACCGCTATATTTCTAGACAAACTCAAAAATATAGACAAATCGATATTTACTTACTTCGACTCAAGCACATAAACAAGGCCGTCTGAAATCCAAGGAAACCCTTGATTTTCAGACGGCCTTGAATGAATCAATTACTCAGCGGCTGCAACAACAGCAACGGTAATTTTAGCAACAGCGTCAGTGTGCAGAGCTACTTCAACTTCGTATTCGCCAACAGCTTTCAATGGACCGTTAGGCAGACGTACGTTTGCTTTAGCAGCTTGGATACCGGCAGCAACAATCGCTTCAGCGATGTCAGCATTGGTAACAGAACCGAACAGACGACCATCAACACCGGCTTTTTGAGCAACAGTAATGGTTTGGCCTTCCAGTTTTTCTTGACGGGCTTTAGCATCAGCCAAGATTTCAGCTTGTTTGGCTTCCAATTCAGCGCGGCGTGCTTCGAATTCTTTCATGTTGGCTTCGGTTGCACGTTTTGCTTTACCGGCAGGGATCAGGAAGTTGCGTGCGTAACCGTTTTTAACGGTAACGATGTCACCCAAGTTACCCAGACCGCCGATTTTTTCTAACAGAATAATTTGCATGATTTAAACTCCAAAATTATTTGTGTTGATCGGTGTAAGGCAACAGAGCCAGGAAACGGGCACGTTTCACAGCAGTAGCCAACTGACGTTGGTAGTGTGCTTTAGTACCAGTAATGCGGGCAGGGATGATTTTGCCGTTTTCAGAGATGAAGTCTTTCAACAAATCAACTTGTTTGTAATCAACTTCTTGGATTTTTTCAGCCGTAAAGCGGCAGAATTTTCTACGTTTGAATGATTGACGAGCCATTGTCGTTTAACCTTTATATTCTTTAATGTTCTGTATGCGTAGTACCGGCTTTGGGAAGCGTTGGCTGCGTTGCGCCAAAAAACCTTCCGACTCGATGACTGCATCTTGCCGATACTGCCATTCCTCAGCCTGCTTACCTAAAATCCGCGCGGGAATTTCAAATTTGACCAGACATTTCTGTCCGTTTTCTTCCTGCCAAGATTCATGTTGCAACACAATATCTAAAACAGGAATTCCTGCCGGCGTATATCTCAAAGGCTGAACCTGCAAGATACGGGCGGTAAGCTTAATCAGATTGTTCAATCTTATTCGGCTGCTGCAACTTCTTCAGCTGCACCGTTCAGCAAGTTTTTTGCTTTTTCGCCGCCCAGCATTGGGGAAGCTTCAGTTACAGCGTGTTTTGTTTTGATGGTCAGGTGACGCAGTACGGCATCATTGAAGCGGAAAGCAGTTTCCAGCTCTTCAACCACTTCAGGAGTAGTTTCGATATTCATCAAAACATAGTGTGCTTTGTGGATTTTGTTGATTGGGTAAGCCAATTGACGACGGCCCCAGTCTTCCAAACGGTGGATTTTACCGTTGGCTTCAGTAATCATGGTTTTGTAACGCTCAACCATAGCAGGCACTTGCTCGCTTTGATCAGGATGAACGATAAACACGATCTCGTAATGACGCATGTTATCTCCTTATGGATGATTAAAAACAGCCTTTCACCATGCGAAGTAAAAGGCAAGGCAAAGAGGCTGAATTTTATCCGCATTTCTTAAAAAATACAAGTCTGAATTCAAAATCCACTTTCTTTTCAATTAAAAAAACAACATTAGGCCTTATGGTTATTTCCTAGCAATCCACTCAACTATCTGCCAAAAATCTGCTAAAATCTGCCCCATCCTAATAAATACAGCATCAGAAGGCACACAATCATGGCTCTTTTGCAGATTTCAGAACCCGGCATGTCCGCCGCCCCCCATCAACACCGCCTCGCCGTAGGCATTGATTTAGGCACAACCAACAGCTTGGTTGCCACAGTCCGCAGCGGCAGCGCAGTCTGCCTGCCTGATTCAGACGGCCGCGCCACCCTGCCTTCGGTTGTCCGTTATTTGGATGGCGAAGTTGAAGTCGGCAAAAACGCCCTTTCTGCCCAAAAAACCGATCCGCTAAATACAGTCAGCTCCGCCAAACGCCTGATCGGCCGCACCCTTACCGACCTCGCACAAGAGGCGCAATACCTGCCCTATCGATTTACACCCAATGAGCGCGTGGTCGAGTTAAACACCCGTCAAGGTGCAAAAACGCCTATCGAAGTATCGGCTGAAATCCTCAAAGCCCTTAAATCGCGTGCCGAAGAAACATTAGGCGGCGATTTGGTCGGTGCCGTCATTACCGTACCCGCTTATTTTGACGACGCCCAACGTCAAGCCACCAAAGATGCCGCACGCTTGGCGGGCTTGAACGTCTTGCGCCTGCTCAACGAGCCGACCGCCGCCGCGATTGCCTACGGGCTGGACAACGCCTCGGAAGGCACGTTTGTCGTTTACGACTTGGGCGGCGGCACATTCGACGTATCCGTATTGCAACTAACCAAAGGCCTGTTTGAAGTCAAAGCCACCGGCGGCAACAGCGCATTGGGCGGCGACGATTTCGACCACCGCCTGTTCTGCCACCTGCTTGAGCAAAACGACCTTTCTAAACTCAATGAGCGCGACAGCCAGCTTCTGCTTTCCCTTGTCCGCGCTGCCAAAGAACAACTGACCGGCCAAACCGAAGCCGTCGTCGAAGCCACGCTTTCAGACGACCGCAAAATCCATACCGTCATTACCCGCCAAGAGTTTCACCACCTGACGCAAAATCTGGTGCAAAAAACCATAGAGCCGGTCAAACAAGCCCTGAAAGACGCAGGCGTGACGAAAGCCGACATCCAAGGCGTGATTATGGTCGGCGGCTCAACCCGTATGCTGCACGTTCAACAAGCGGTCGCCACCTTCTTCGGACAAACCCCGCTGAACAACCTCAACCCCGACGAAGTGGTTGCACTCGGTGCCGCCATACAGGCAAACGTCCTTGCCGGCAACAAAACCGACGGCGAATGGCTGCTGCTGGACGTTACACCTTTGTCGCTTGGTTTGGAAACCTACGGCGGTCTTGCCGAAAAAATTATCCCGCGCAACTCTACCATTCCTACCGCGCGTGCGCAGGACTTTACCACTTTCAAAGACGGTCAAACTGCCATGACGATACACGTCGTTCAAGGCGAGCGCGAACTTGTTTCCGACTGCCGCAGCCTTGCCAAATTTACCCTGCGCGGTATTCCGCCCATGGCAGCAGGCGCAGCGCGTATCCGCGTGACCTTCCAAGTTGATGCCGACGGTTTGCTGTCCGTTTCTGCACAAGAGCAAAGCACCGGCGTACAGGCGCAAATCGAAGTTAAACCTTCCTACGGCTTAGACGACGGCACCATTACCCAAATGCTCAAAGACAGCATGAACAACGCCGCCGAAGACATGGCCGCACGCGCACGCGCCGAAGCCGTAGTCGAAGCCGAAAGCCTGACCGACGCTGTCAACGCCGCCCTTGAGTTGGACAGCGATTTATTGGAAGCCGAAGAATTGCAACAGATTCAACAAGACATCGCCGCTTTGCAAGGCCGTCTGAAAGACGGCAAAGCCGAAGACATCCGTGCCGCCGTCGCCAAACTCAGCCACAGCACCGACAACTTCGCCGCCAAGCGCATGAACCGCAACATCCAACGTGCGCTGACAGGTCAAAGCGTTGATAATATTTGATGACGGATGGTTTCAGACGGCCTTTGGAAATAGAGAGGCCGTCTGAAAAGATGTCATCTCACAGAAATGAAATAAAAATAAAGAACAACAATGGAAAAAGCAGGCATTGTCTACCTGATGAAAACTGTCATCAAAGGCGTATATAAAATTGGTATTACTGACAAAAATAATTTTGAAACTAGAATGCGCCATTTGGAAAACAACGGCTACGCAAACGTTGCCGGGTTAGAACGCGTTCTAGCCATCAAAACCGATAACTATAAAGAAAAAGAAACCTTACTTCATGAAATTTTCGGTAAAAGCCGAATAGGAGAAACTGAGCTTTTTGCGATTGATGAAAATCTTGTGAAAAGGCTTTTTCTCTCGTTAAGAGGCGAAATTGTATTTCCTAAAAATGAAATAGCAGAGTTGGGTTTTGAAAAAACTGTCAAAGAACATCATCAAGAAAAAATTTTTGAAGTAAACAGAAGTGCATTTATCTCCTTTATCAAAGAAAAGCATCAACAAAATCCTTCAATATTAAGAAATCTCCTCTCTTCAGAAAATGCATATAAACCCAAAAATTCTAAAGTCCGTCTATATAAAGACGAATACTTTGGAAAAAGTGGATCAAAGCTAACCACTGAAATTGAAGAGGGTCTTCACATCTATACTACCTACTCAAAAAAGGATTTGAAGATAGCTTACGAAGATTATTCAGAATTATTTAAATCACTATGAGACTCTGGCACCAAACCCTTATCCCCCTACTCCCCCGTGCCCAGCTTTTGGGGCAACACCGTGAATGCGCTGCTTTACGCGGAGCGGGCTGGGGCAGGCCGCATGCGACGGTTAATTACGTTTTTACCCACTCACCCTACAAACTCTACCTGTATCACGTATTGATTATGGAAGAGATGGAAAAGCGCGGTTACAAACCGGATGCTTTATGGAAAGACCCGCTATATCGCGGCAAAACCGTTGCCCCATACCATTCGCACGCGGCTGAAACAGCTACTTCGCCGATTTATGCCGAACATAATGATGCCTACTTGGACGAATGTCTGGAAAATTTAAAAAGTAAAGGCATCATGTTATAAACCCATTTTTCAGACGGCCTGAATATTGAATATCCAAGGCCGTCTGAAGCCGCTTTAACCACAACCACTCTTAAACAACCGAGACAATAAAAATGCCAAAAATTACCGTACTCCCACACGAGACATTATGCC
Source organism: Neisseria sp. P0020.S005 (assembly GCF_051957055.1). Classification (NCBI taxonomy): domain Bacteria; kingdom Pseudomonadati; phylum Pseudomonadota; class Betaproteobacteria; order Neisseriales; family Neisseriaceae; genus Neisseria; species Neisseria sp. P0020.S005. Next base: position 74,083 of record NZ_JBQCWV010000013.1, read on the forward strand.
CCGAAGGTGCAGTTATCGAAGATGCGCCCGAAGGCAAAACCGTCCTTGACGTACTGCTCGACCACGACATCGAAGTCGATCACGCCTGCGAAAAATCCTGCGCCTGCACCACCTGCCACGTGATTATCCGCAAAGGTTTTGACAGCCTGGAAGAACCAACCGAATTGGAAGAAGATCTGCTCGACCAGGCATGGGGCTTGGAAGCTGATTCACGTTTGAGCTGTCAGGCAGTGGTTGCCGACGAAGATTTGGTGGTCGAAATTCCTAAATATACGATTAACCACGCTCGCGAAGACCATTAAAACAAGGTTTAATGAAAAAGGCTGTCTGAAAACCATGAATTTGTGGTTTCAGACGGCCTTTTGGTTACATCCCAAACTATTCGATATGAGGAAAAATAAAACGCATACGGGAAATCTGCATAGCAGCCACTTTCTGAGTAGCAGAATAATTTTCAATTTTTTCTTGAATTCTGATTTGATGCAGATTGCCGTTATGCTTAGGAGCAGATTTTTGAGGCTCGCTTGTCTCCTGCAACTCTTGCTCTGTTTTCAACGCCTCCTCTGCCTCGATAGCCGAAAGTGCAGCCTCATCTCTTACCAAACCGAAACGCTCGATAATGGCATTGGTTTCATCTATATAATGAGATTTGTCCACGCCATTTTCCAACACCGCATCTTCAAGCACGACCGACAAATGCTTGCCGCACTTTTCGATACGCTCGGCGATACGCGAATAAACCATCCAACGTTTCAACCTCAATGCGCCTGCATCGTCATTGAGTGAAGCAGCATCCAGTTTAATCAAACCATAGTGCTTGCCGTAATACAGACGGAACACCAGCTGCTTCAAACCTTCTGTTTCATCCAGCATCCGATAAAATTCGCGAACCAACAACAGCAAACGGTCAAATGCGCCTGCTTTAGACAGATACTCCGGATCATCGGAAGCAAGCGCGTAAATCAGTTTGGACAGCTTGGCGTTGAGTGCGTTATTCATCTTTTTTTCCTTTTATTTTTAGGGGCTGACGTAGATTAGCCCTAAATTCCACACCAATCCCGCAGGATTTTAAGCTGTTGAGACGGTGTGCCGAAGTTAAATCGAAATTCGCATTCTTTCAAGAACAGCGGGAACGATTTGCGAT
>NZ_JBQCWV010000014.1:0-58544 GCF_051957055.1 Neisseria sp. P0020.S005
ACGGTCGATGTGTTTGGCAATCATGGCTTGTGCGGTTTGCTGGAAGAAGGTGCTCATGGAAAATCCCCTAAATGTCTTAGTAGGAATTTAGGGGATTTTGGGGAATTTTGCAAAGGTCTCGGCCTTTTATTATTTGTCTTGTATAGTGGCAATATTTTGTTTTAAACCATCTTTTGCTACAATCATTCTTATTATTATATTAATCATTAAATGTTTTCAGACGGCCTGAGGAGAAACAATGAAAGTAGCGATTGTCGATTATGGAATGGGAAACCTGCACTCAGTATTGAAATCTGTTCAGGCGGCGCAGGCCTTGTCCAATCAAAATGCCGAAATTTATCTGACTTCGCGGCCCGAAGAGGTGATGGCGGCGGATAAGGTTATCTTTCCGGGGCAGGGCGCCATGCCGGATTGTATGTCGGCGTTGAAGGCAAGCGGTTTGGGCGAGGCGGTTTCAGACGGCCTGAAAAACAAGCCGTTTTTTGGAATTTGCGTAGGTGCGCAATTATTGTTTGAACACAGCGAAGAAGGCGATACAGATGGTTTGGGCTGGTTTGAAGGGCAAGTAAAACGGTTTTTGCCCAATCAAACCGATGCACAAGGAGGCCGTCTGAAAGTGCCGCATATGGGGTGGAATACAGTGCGCCAAACCCGTCCGCACCCTTTATTTCAAGACATTGGGCAGAACGAGTATTTTTATTTTGTCCATAGCTATTATTTTGCACCGAAAAATGAAGAGATTGTTTTAGGCGTCAGCGAATATCCGAATGAATTTGCTTGCATTGTCGGTAAGGACAATGTGTTTGCCACACAGTTCCACACGGAGAAAAGCCATCAGGCAGGATTGCTGCTGCTGCGTAATTTTTTAAATTGGCAGATTTGAGGTTTTTAACATAAATCTGCTAAAAATCGCTAATTTGTGTAAAATATACTGAAATTGAATAGAGGAGAAAAAATGCTGTTGATACCTGCCATCGATTTGAAAGAAGGACGCTGTGTTCGTTTAAAACAAGGCTTGATGGAGCAGGCGACGGTGTTTTCCGACTCGCCGGCAGAGATGGCGTTGCATTGGCGCAATCAAGGCGCACGCCGTTTGCATTTGGTTGATTTGAACGGTGCATTCGCAGGCGTTCCTCAAAATTTTCCGGCGATTAAAGAAATTTTGGCCGCCGTAGCCAAAGATATTCCGGTACAGCTTGGCGGCGGTATCCGTGATTTGGGCACCATTGAAAAATATTTGGATTTGGGTCTGACCGATGTGATTATCGGTACGGCCGCGGTGAAAAATCCTGAATTTGTGCGCGAAGCATGTAAGGCATTTCCGGGTCAGATTATCGTCGGCTTGGATGCCAAAGACGGTATGGTGGCGATAGACGGTTGGGCAACGGTAACGGAGCATCATGTCGTCGATTTGGCCAAGCGTTTTGAAGACGATGGCGTCAACAGTATTATTTATACCGATATCGGTCGTGACGGCATGATGAGCGGCGTGAATATCGAGGCTACCGTCAAATTGGCTCAATCCGTGAATATCCCGATTATCGCTTCCGGCGGCTTGACGAATTTGGACGATATCCACGCATTGTGTGCCGTTGAAAAAGAGGGTGTGAGCGGTGCGATTACCGGCCGCGCAATTTATGAAGGAAGTATTGATTTCGCACAGGTACAAAAACTGGCCGATTCTTTGGCTTGACCTAAGTGCGTTTAATTATGCAGATTAGGGCTTTGCAGGGTGTAACAGCGCAGGAGTTGGCGTATTTCAAAATCGGCATTTTGCAAAGTCCTTAGACTTAAAATCTGTCTGAAATAATTATAAAAAACAACTCACTCAATATCTTATTTTATTAAGGGATTGGTATGCTTGAAGCGTTTGTTTTGGGTTTTTGGATTATCTGGTCATCCGATCGTGAAGTGTATCCGCTAAGCGAAAGTTTGTGGTTTACACTGATTGCAGTGATACTGCGGCAGCTGACGGCGTTTGATTTGCCGATTATCGATACCTATTGGATGATTTTCAATGGGATAGTGTGGGCATTTGCTGGTTTGATTTTTTCCATCGTCGGCCGTATCGACAGCAATTTCATCATCTCCTGCGTTTTGGCAATGATAGCGGGGATTGGTTATTTTCAGCTGTTGCAACATTTGCCGGATTGGTTGAGCAAATTTTTGGCCTGACGGTTTCAGACGGCCTGATAACGGATAAGAGGTATTGAGGATGGCATTGGCAAAACGAATTATTCCTTGTCTGGATGTAAAAGACGGTCGAGTGGTAAAAGGCGTCAACTTTTTGGGTTTGCACGATGCAGGCAATCCGGTTGACGTTGCCAAACGCTACAACGATGAAGGCGCGGATGAGTTGACCTTTTTGGATATCACCGCCTCCAGCGATAATCGCGACACTATTTTGCACGTTATTGAGGCAGTCGCTTCACAAGTTTTTATTCCATTGACGGTCGGCGGCGGTGTGCGTACGGTTGCCGATATCCGTCGTCTGCTTAATGCCGGTGCCGATAAGGCCAGCATCAATACGGCCGCTGTAACCAATCCTGATTTGGTAAACGAAGCGGCCGGTTTTTTTGGTTCGCAAGCGATTGTTGTAGCCGTCGATGCTAAAGCGGTCAACCCTGAAAACACCCGTTGGGAAATCTTTACCCACGGCGGACGTAATTCGACCGGTTTGGACGCGGTGGAATGGGCTGTCGAAATGCAGCGGCGCGGTGCAGGCGAGATTTTGCTGACCAGTATGGACCGGGACGGTACCAAGCAAGGTTTCAACCTGCCTCTGACACGCGCGGTCAGCGAAGCGGTCGATATTCCGGTCATTGCTTCCGGCGGCGTCGGTTCAGTCCAACACTTGGTGGACGGTATTAAAGAAGGGAAGGCCGATGCGGTATTGGCCGCCAGTATTTTCCACTTTGGCGAAGCGAGCATCCGCGAAGCAAAACTGGCCATGCGTGAAGCAGGAATTGAAGTGCGTTTGTGATTACTATCCAAAGGCCGTCTGAAAATATGGGAAAAAAATGCGAATGTCGAACATAAACGAAACGCTGCTGAATGCCGTAAAATTTGATGAAAAAGGTTTGGTTTGCGCGATTGCCCAAGATTGGCAGACACACCGTGTGCTGATGGTTGCCTGGATGAACGCCGAAGCCCTGCAAAAAACCGTAGAAACCGGGTTTGCCCACTATTATAGCCGTTCCCGCCAAAAACAATGGATGAAAGGCGAAGAGTCAGGGCATACACAAAAAGTACATGAATTGCGTCTGGATTGCGATGGCGACGCGGTGGTTATGCTGATTGAACAAAACGGCGGCATTGCCTGTCATACTGGGCGCGAAAGCTGTTTTTACAAAGTTTGGCAAGACGGAGCATGGCAGACAGTCGATGCCGTGTTGAAGGATGAAGAAGTGATTTACGGACATAAACATCCTTAAGGCCGTCTGAAAGAAAATAAGAGAAACCGACCATGACCGATACTATCCTTACCCAAATTCAAAACGTCATCGATTCGCGCAAAGGCGGCGATCCCGATGCTTCTTATGTCGCCCAACTGCTGCACAAAGGCGAAGACAAGATTCTGAAAAAAGTCATCGAGGAAGCGGGCGAAACCATGATGGCCTCTAAAGATGGCGGTGGCGAACATTTGGTTTACGAAGTGGCGGATTTGTGGTTTCATACCATGGTTTTATTGGCGCATCACGGATTGCGTGCCGAAGATGTGGTCAACGAGCTTGCGCGCCGTCAAGGTTTGTCGGGATTAGTGGAAAAAGCTTCTCGCAAAGAATCTTGAATTTATATTACAATCCCGTATTTGACCTGTTTCAGAATCCGTCTCTTGGGATAAAATGCTTTCCCTTTTTTGGTCGAAACCCGTTCCTTCCTTTTTCAGACGGCCATTGGAGTCATTATGGATAATTGTATTTTCTGCAAAATCGCAACCAAAGATATTCCGGCACAAACTGTTTACGAAGACGACGAGATGCTTTGTTTCAAAGACATCCGTCCTGCCGCGCCGGTGCATCTGCTGCTGATTCCGAAAGTGCACTTCGATTCACTGGCACATGCAAACGCCGAACATCAAACCCTGTTAGGCAAAATGATGTTGAAAGTTCCTCAAATTGCCCATGAGGCAGGTTTGACTGACGGTTTTAAAACCCTGATCAACACAGGTAAAGGCGGTGGACAGGAAGTCTTCCACCTGCATATCCATATCATGGGTACGCCCGCATAGTTATTATCTCTTTTTAAATTAAACAAATTCAAGGATTTATCATGGGTAGCTTCTCTCTTTGGCACTGGATTATCGTACTGATTATCGTCGTTTTGGTATTCGGTACCAAAAAATTGCGCAACGTCGGCAAAGATCTCGGCGGTGCAGTGCATGACTTCAAACAAGGCCTGAACGAAGGTACAGACGGCAAAGATGCCAAAAAAGACGAAGTCATCGAACACAAAAAAGACGAAGACAAAGCATAATCCATGTTTGATTTCGGTTTGGGCGAATTGCTGCTGGTCGGCGTTGTCGCCCTAATAGTGCTTGGCCCCGAACGTCTGCCGCAAGCCGCGCGCACGGCCGGGCGTTTGGTCGGCAAATTGCAAGGATTCGTCAATAACGTCAAGCAGGAGCTCAACACTCAGGCTGAGTTGGACGAATTGCGCAAGGTGAAGCAGGAATTTGAAACCGCCGCATCTGAGTTTCGCGACGGTATCAAAGACTTGGGCAACGATGCTCAAAAAAATCTGAGCGATATTTCAGACAGCCTCAAGCCGTGGGAACGCCTGCCTGAACAAAAAACGCCTGCCGATTTTGGTGTAGATGAGTTTGGCAATCCTTTGCCTGATCTGGCTTCAAGCAGCACTGAAAATGAAAGTGCAATCCAAGCTTCTGAGCAGGGTGGGGCAGTGCAAACCCAAGAGCTTGTCGAGGCTGAAAATGCCGAGTCCGAGCAAGACCGTGCTTGGCGTGAGTATTTGACGGCTTCGGTTTCCCCAGCTCCTGCGGTTGAAGTCAGCTATATCGAATCTCCTGTTGCCGATGTTCCTCCGCTGCATACGACTTCTTTGCGTAAGCAGGCGATGAGCCGCAAACGCGATATGCGCCCGAAATTCCACGCCAAGCCCAAACTGCGCGTCCGTAAGTAAAAAGTGAGTCAACCGGTGTCCGAACCTCAACACGAACAACCCGTCCAACCGCTTATCGAGCATCTTCTCGAGCTGCGCCGCCGCATGATGTGGATCGTCATCGGTATCGTCGTCTGCTTTTTGGGCATGATGCCGTTTGCCCAGCAGCTCTATACTTTTGTTGCCGAACCATTGATGGCCAATCTGCCTAAAGATACCAGCATGATTGCGACCGATGTGATCGCGCCGTTTTTTGTGCCGGTGAAGGTTACCTTGATGGCGGCGTTTCTGCTGTCGTTGCCGCACACGCTGTATCAAGTTTGGGCGTTTGTTGCTCCTGCCTTATACCAAAACGAAAAACGTTTAATTACGCCACTGGTGTTATCCAGCGTGACGCTTTTCTTCGTTGGGATGGCGTTTGCCTATTTTTTGGTGTTTCCCGTTATTTTCAAATTCTTGGCCGGTGTAACCCCTGTCGGCGTCAATATGGCAACCGACATCGACAAATACTTGTCCTTTATTTTGGGTATGTTTGTCGCATTCGGTACGACGTTTGAAGTTCCCGTCGTTGTGGTGTTGCTTGCCAAAATGGGCATTGTTTCGACTGCACAGCTTAAGAATGCGCGTCCGTATGTGATTGTCGGTGCGTTTGTCGTGGCCGCAATCATCACGCCGCCTGACGTAATTTCTCAAACCCTGCTTGCTGTCCCACTGATTCTGCTCTATGAAGCAGGCATTTGGTTCAGCCGCTTTATCAAAGCGAAAACGCAGCAGGAAGATGAAGATACACCGCAACCACCGGCAGAAGTTTAAGAATCAAGGCCGTCTGAAGAATTTTTCAGACGGCTTTTGTATCATGGCACTTCAGTTTTTAAGAAAAAGTATGATGAATGTTCGGGGAATCGTACAAAAACGTTACAGCACTAAATTCTTTTGATGTGACTAAAAATTTCGACCGAGGATTTTGCCGAAATCGAAGCAGTAATGCGTAACGGTCCCTTATGCGTCAATGGGCTGGTATTCTGAAGATGATTTTAATACCAAACTGCTGGAATTCCGTTTGGAAAATGAGGTAATTTTTACCAAGGCATAAGCCGAAAATACTTGATTTTAGGTAATTGAAAAAATATTCGTTTCTATTTTATTAAAAAGCATGATGTCAGGCTGTCTGAAAATTAACTACGTTTCAGACGGCCTTTTTATTGTCCTTATTTTTTCTTTGCTATCCTTAGTTATTAAGCATCTGGCAAAAGGGTTTTGAAAAAGAGAAGTTTATATTTTGACTAAATCCAGTCGTATGATTCTGTGTAAAAATGTGTTATCGTATCCATATATGTTAAGAAACATTAATAAGTTTGTATTTTTCTTACAGAGAAAGGCTTCAAAATGGATGGATGGACTCAAACGCTGAGTGCCGGTACCTTGCTCGGTATCGCTGCGGCAGCGATTTTGCTGATCTTGATTTTGATTGTAAAACTGCGCGTTCATGCCTTGCTGACGTTGGTATTGGTCAGCCTGCTGACTGCCATCGTAACAGGTCTGCCTATGGGCAGCATTGTTAATGATGTATTGGTCAAAAACTTCGGCGGTACGCTCGGCAGCGTGGCGTTGCTGGTCGGTTTGGGTGCAATGCTCGGCCGTTTGGTGGAAACTTCCGGCGGTGCTCAGTCTTTGGCAGATGCGCTGATTCGGATTTTTGGTGAGAATCGTGCGCCATTTGCCTTAGGCGTGGCTTCTTTGATTTTTGGTTTCCCGATTTTCTTTGATGCCGGCTTGGTGGTGATGTTGCCGATTGTGTTTGCAACGGCACGCCGTATGAAGCAGACCGTTCTACCATACGCGCTGGCGTCTATTGGCGCATTTTCGGTCATGCACGTCTTCCTGCCGCCTCATCCTGGCCCGATTGCTGCTTCTGAGTTCTATGGCGCAAATATTGGTCAACTGCTGATTTTAGGTTTGCCTGTTGCCTTGATTACTTGGTATTTCAGCGGCTATTTATTGGGTAAAGTTTTGGGTCGCAGCATTCATGTACCTGTTCCTGATCTGATCAGTGGTGGTACGCAAGATAATGACCAACCGAAAGCGCCTGCAAAAGCATCTACCGTTGTCGGTATTATGCTGATTCCTATGCTGTTGATTTTCTTAAATACCGGTTTGTCCACTTTAATTAGTGAGAAAGTTGTCAGTGCAGATGAAGGCTGGGTGCAATTTGGTCGCATGATCGGTTCGACACCGATTGCTTTGCTGATTTCCGTTTTGGTAGCCCTGTATGTATTGGGTGGCAAACGTGGCGAAAAAGCCAGCGCTTTGGAGAAAACCATTGATGGCGCATTGGGTCCGGTTTGCTCGGTCATTTTGATTACCGGTGCGGGCGGTATGTTCGGTGGAGTGTTGCGTGCTTCCGGTATCGGTAAGGCTTTGGCAGACAGCATGGCGGACTTGGGTATTCCTGTTTTGCTGGGTTGTTTCTTGGTGGCTTTGGCTCTGCGTATTGCGCAAGGTTCTGCGACCGTTGCATTGACTACCGCTGCCGCGTTGATGGCACCGGCCGTTGCAGCGGCAGGTTTCAGTGATTGGCAGATTACTTGCGTGGTATTGGCTACGGCGGCAGGTTCTGTCGGTTGCAGCCACTTTAACGATTCAGGCTTCTGGCTTGTCGGTCGTCTGTTGGATATGGATGTGCCGACGACCTTGAAGACATGGACGGTCAACCAAACACTTATCGCACTCATCGGTTTTGCTTTATCGTCAGTGTTGTTTGTTTTGGTTTAATCGGAAGAACGGGCGGATAGTGTTTTTGAGATAACACAATCCGCCCGTTTTTAAATACCGTTAAAATCCAGATAAACAAGGAGTAGAAAAATGACGACACATTTTGTCATGATGGGCGTGTGCGGTTGCGGTAAAACCACTGCCGCGCTGTCTTTGCAAAAACATCTCAACCAATGTCCGTATGCTGAAGGCGACGATTTTCATACCCAAGCCAACCGCGATAAAATGGGTGCAGGTATTCCGTTGACGGATGAAGACCGTTACCCATGGCTGGGCAATTTGCGTGACTGGATGACGGAGCAGGCAAAAAATGGGGAAAAATATTCCATCGTTACTTGCTCCGCACTCAAACGCCAATACCGCGATATTCTGCGTGGTGCAGAAGGGAAGGTGGCTTTTATCCATCTGACCCCGCCTCAAGCAATCAATCTTGAGCGTATGCTGTCGCGTCAGGGGCATTATATGAAAGCCGGAATGCTGGATTCTCAGCTGGAGATTTTGGAAGAGCTGGGTACTGATGAGTACGGTGTCAAAATCGACAATCCGGGTTCGCCTGAGGCCGTTGAGGCAGATATTGTGAACTGGGTGAAAGCGCAAGGCTTGATTTAGTAATGATCAGAAATGGAAAGGCCGTCTGAAATATTTCAGACGGCCTTTTTCGATGGGATTTAGAATGTTTTTTGTGAATCGAGCAGTAAGGTAACCGGCCCGTCATTGCAAAGGGAGACCTGCATATGGGTTTGGAATCTGCCGGTTTCGACTGTTAAGCCATGTTCGCGTAGAAGTTGTGCGGTGTATTGATAAAGTTTATCCGCTTGTTCTGCGGGTGCGGCATTGGAGAAAGATGGGCGGCGGCCGCTGCGCGCATCGGCGTAAAGGGTAAACTGGGAAACCAGTAATATCGAGCCGCCGACATCTTTGAGCGATAAATTTAATTTGCCGTTTTCGTCTTCAAAGATGCGTAGGTTGGCGGTTTTATCCGCAATGTATTTGGCGTCCGCTTCTGTATCGGAGTGGGTAACGCCGAGCAATATCATAAATCCGTTGTTGATTTCGCCGCAGGTTTCGCAGAAGTTTTCGGACAAAACGTCAACTTTAGCTTGGGTAACTTTTTGGATAACAGCGCGCATAATATTTTGTGAATACAAGGAGTTGTAAAAAAGGGCGTAAGACACGCCCTCTGGGTTCAAATATGGTTTCAGACGGCCTGAAACTATTGAATTAATTTACGGATTAATGCCGTTTTCTTTCAAGATACGTTCGATCTGATTCTCGACTTTTTGTCGTTTAACGGCTTGGGCAATCTGATTGCGTACCAGTTCGAAGGGTTCGGCATTGGGATCGCGTTCTACTGCACTGAGTTTAAACAGATAAAAACGGCTTTCCATCTGAATCGGCTCATGCGTTACATCGCCTCGGTTCATGTCGGCAAAAGCGGTAGCCAGTTGAGGAGAGAGCTGTTGTGGAGAGATGAAGCCGTCGAACTCTTGTTCGGGGTTGGGATAGCGTTTCATCAGTTCTTCAAATGACAAGCCTTTGAGCAGCAGTTCTTGCGCGGCGCGTACTTCGTCGGCTGAAGCAAAGCTGACTTGTTGCAGCTTGATAATGCGTGTTTGATGGTCGTAGAAACGGCGCAACTCGGCATCGTCAACCGCGGTTTGACGTTCTAGATAAGCAGCGTATTGGTTGGCATAAAACTCAGCTTCAACGTTTTTCAGCTGATTCTGCACTTCTGCATCTTTGTCCAAACCAGCCTTGATGGCTTCATTTTTCAAAATTTCCAAAGTCTGCAAACGTGTAACCACATCTTTGCGGATTGCCTGGCCATCGGGTTTGGCAGTCTGGTTGGGATGTTGATCGGCCTGTCTCAATACTTCGGCGACCATGCTGTCGATACGGGCGGGATCGATTTCAGGCGCTTTGGCGGTTGCTAAGCTCACGGTTGACAAGGCGAGGATAGCCAAAACGGCAGTTTTGGGCTTGATGTTCATGTGAGTTCCTTATTGCCCGCCGCTATCACGGCGGGCACCTTATATTATTTGTTGACTTTGATGCTGGCTTTTTTCAGTAATGATTGAATGGCCGCATCAACACGGGCTGCCTGTAAGTCGCTGCCAATCTCGTTTTTAGCGGCTTCGTAAGAAGGTACGGTAACGTTACGGCGGTCATTGACGTAGAAAACGGCGTACAGATTACCGTTTTGCAGTGGAGTTTTAGTGTACGCACCTTTTTTCAGGTCTTTGACTGCAGCGTAAAGCGGAGGCGCTGATTCTTGCAAATCTTTAAGCGGAACATAAGCTTTAGGGATGCCGCCGGCTTTTTTGGCCGCTTCGTCAATTGAGTATTGGTTCAATACCGAAACAAAGCTTTTTTTCGCATCCAAATCGGCAATGGCTTTTTGGGCATTGCTGTTGCTGTCGGTTAAGATTTCGCCCAGTTGGACTTCCTGAGTACCTTTATAGAAGTTGCTGAAATCGTTGTAAGCGGCTTTGACATCTTTTTCTTGAACAGGATTTTGACGGACGATATGTGCTGCAAAAGCTTGGCCCAATAAATCTTTTTCGAAAACTGCCCATTCGGTTTTGAATGTGGCTTTTTTATCTGCGCCTTGTTTGGCGGCATCAGCACGCGCTTGTTCCAATGCTGTTTTGAATTCAGCGCTTTGATCCAGTTTTAATTTTTTGGCTTCTTGGGTAACAACAGTGCTGATAACTTGGCGTTCAGTCAGCATTTGACGCAATTCAGGAGTGTCTTGAACGTTCGGGTTGCTGGCGAGTATGGAAGCAACTTGGTCATCGATAACGCTGCTGTCGATGGCTTGACCGTTGACGGTAACCAAAGTTTGGGCAAACAGGGTGCCGGAAGTCAGAGCAAGCATCAAGGCTGAAGCAAAGTAGGTTTTTTTCATTGTATTTCTCTTTTAAATTAATGATTGGAAATAAATTAATGATTAGAAATCAAAGTTTAAGTAGTAATCTTAATGGAAGTATTCGTTCGGCGTGGCCGCTTTGATACTGAGTGCATGAATCAGGCCGTCTGAAAACAAGTCTTGTAAAAGCTGCTTAATCATACGTTGCCGCTGAAGGCGGCCAATGTTTTCAAATGAGTTGCTGACCACCACTATAGCGTAATGCCCACCGCCTTTATTGCCGGAATGGCCGGCGTGCAGATGGCTTTCATCTTCAAAATCGAAGAACTCAGGCTCAAGTGCCTGCAGGAGTTCCTCGATAATTTGACGCATATTGCTCATTTGAACACGGCTTTAAAGGGTTTAATCAATACTTCTGCGTATACGCCGGCATCGACGTAAGGGTCTTGTTCAGCCCATTCTTGTGCAGCGTCCAAAGATTCAAATTGAGCCACTATCAGGCTGCCGGAAACGCGTTCCGGATTATCTGGTAGAGGATTGGGGCCGGCAATCAGCAGACGGCCTTGCGCTTTCAATTCTTCTAAGCGTGCTAAATGGGCAGGGCGTGCTGCCATGCGTGCTTCGTGGACATCTTCGGCATCAGTAGCCAAAAGCATGAAATATTCCATTATTGATCCTCCTTAGGCTGAAAACGCATCAGATACATACCCTGTGCGATGGAAAAAATGATTGTGAAACCCAATGTGCCGAACAGTTTGTAATTGACCCATTGGTCTGGAAAATATGTAAAGACAAAGAGGTTGGCCGCACCCATAAAAATCAGGAAGCCAATCCATGCATAAGTCAGGTGCGTCCATACAAAATCAGGGAGCTGCATTTCTTTGCCCATGACGGCTTTAAGCCCGTTTTTACCGGCAAGGTGGCTGAACAGCATGACGATGGCACCGATCCAAAACAGAACGGTCGGTTTCCACATGATAAAGCGGTTGTCTTTCAGCAGAATCGTTGCGCCGCCAAAAAAGACAATCAAAATCAGGCTGACCCATTGCATGGTATCCAGTTTACGGTGTTTCCAAAAGGTCAGCGCAGCTTGGGCAATGCCGACTATAACCGCAACAGCTGTTGCGGCAATCATGTCTTTGGTGATGATGTATGTGATGAAAAATAAGAATACGGCAAATAAGTCGCTCAAAATCTTCATATATTAATGATGAAACTAATTGAGTAAATGCTAATCATACAGGGAGATGTGTTTTTTTGCACCTTTCCCCTTAACTTCAATACCACATATATTTATATAAAATATTTGTTTTGGGTTGGCGAAATTTGTAAAAAAGAAACACAAGCATGCAAAAGTAATAGATTTGCTAAGGAATTTTAGGCTGAATAGCCTCTATTGCTTGGCAGGGATGGGTTAAAAATATATCATGACGTAATATCTAGTAAATATATGGTTAAATGCGCGCACATTGGTTAGTACCATAATTTTCGAATAGGGGATCCGTTTTGAAAAAACATCACAATATTAAATTAATTACAGCTTCTATCGCTTTAATGACATCGCTCAGTGCCTCTGCGGGTTTGGGGGGCTTGAATGTTCAATCTCATTTGGGTGAGCCTTTTACAGGCAGTATCACTGTGACTGGTGAGGAAGCTCAGGCTCTGCTCAATGGCGGTAAGGCCACTATTTCAAATGGCAATTTGCGCGCGGCGGTACGCAAATCAGGCGATAAGGCAGTCGTTACTATCCGCTCTTCTCAAGCCATCAAAGATCCTGTTTTGGTTTTCCAAGTAGGTGTCGGCGCGCAATCGCGTGAATACACCGCCATTATCGATCCGGCCGGATATGATTCTAAAGATGCTGCATCTGTTCGTACCCGTCCGGCTACTGAATCTCAATCCTCCGAGCCAACACGCAATGCCCAACAGCCTGTAACTAAAAACAATAAAGCAGCAGGTAATCAGGCAGCTCAAGCGCGTAAGGATGTGCAGCGTAAGGCTGAGAAAAAACAAGTTCAGACGGCTCCTACTAAAAATGATACGGCCTCACGTTCAGGCAGACAGCATTTGGTGCGTACGGGTGAAACCCTGATTGCCATCGCGTCCAGTATCCGTCCGCAGGGTATGACCTTGGATCAAACCATCCAGGCTTTGGTAAATGCCAATCCGGATGTGTTTATCGATAACAATGCCAACCGTATGTTGGCAGGTAAAGTACTGAATATTCCAAACCGTAGCGAATTGCAACGCTTGGCTGCTTCTGCTCCTGTTAAAACCAATACAGCGACAGAGAAAGGCAATGAAACCGTCAATGCAACAGAAGCTAAAACAGAAAAACCTGTTGTTCAGCCTGAGGCTCAAACTGAAGCCCAGGTTAAAGATGCTGGCGTAAATACACAGCAACAGGAAGAAGTAAAACAAGCTTCAGCGGAACAAACAGAACAAACAGCATCTGCAGCGGTTAATGAAAATGCCGCATCGACTGTTCCTGCGTCCGATGTTCAAGACGTTATGGCTTCTGATGTTCAAGAGAATGTAGTGGCTTCTGAGCCTGTTGCAACCACTGATTCTGTCGCGGAGCAAACAGAAAGCGAATCAGACGGCAATTTATGGAAATGGTTGTTGGCAGGTGGTGCAGCCCTTATTGCTGCTTGGTTGTTGTTGAAAGCTGCCGGTAAACGCAAAGATGAGCCGGAAGAAGCACCTGTAAGCCGTAAGGATGAAGAGAAGGCTGTACAGAAAAATGTTGCTGCTTCAGCTGCTGCGGTTGCTGCAACTAAAGTAATGCCGTCAGAAAAAACTCAAGACGGTCTGTTTATCGAAGATGATTTCGAAGATGATGTGGTTATCAATGAAGTAGAAGAATCTTCCACTATTAATGATGTCAAACTTGATTTGGGTAAGATTGACAATAGTCAGACAGGTATTCTTTCAGGTGCAGTAACGCATGATGCAGAGACAGAGCAACGTCGCTATGCTGATTGGGATAGTATCGAATCAACAGAAAGCGTGTACGAGCCTGAACCGGAAAATCCATATCAGCCGGTATCCGTTGTTATGCCTGAACGTAAAGAAGAGCAGGCAAATACATTTGCTGAGTTTGATTTTGCGACAGAGACAAAAGTCTTCGAGTCGCGAAATGAAGAGCCACTCGAGTTTACGGTAGATACCCCTGAAGATTCAGACGGCCATGTGCTGCCATTCGATATCAAGCAAGATCAAGACTTGCAAATTCAAGAAACCAAAGAAGAAGTAGAGAAAGAAGAAGCTGCTTCTGAGTTTGTGATTGAAGAAGGTGCATTGGAATGGGGAGCTGAAGATGTTTCAGTGGCTGCCGATAAAAGCAATAGTGACAGAGGCTTTGTTTCAGAATCAGTCGGAATAACTGCACCGTTTGAAGCTAAATATGATTTGGCTAAGATGTATATCGAAATCGGTGATCCTGAAGCGGCTCGAGAAACATTGCAAGGGCTGATTGAAGAGGCTGAAGGCGATATTCTGCATAAAGCTCAAAAACTGATGAAAGAACTTGGCGCATAAGTGCCAGTAAAATGAAGATGCCGTTTCAGACGGCATCTTTTTTATGGTAAATTAAAAAGCAAGATTTTGGCTGAGTCTATTATCAGTTGGGTAAGATTTCAGCTTGATGTGATGGTTGAAGATGAAGGCCGTCTGAAATACATAATGGATGGAGGCGTGTGTTGATCACGCCTTTTTAATATTTGTTACTTACGCGTAGGCAATAATATCAATTTACAAGAAGTATAAGAAATGACTGAACAAGCAAATACAACAGGGCATCTCGTGCAGCGTTGGGCTTTGATCCTCTCTTATGATGGAAGCCGTTTTTATGGTTGGCAAAAACAGGCCGGAGATTTGCCGACTGTTCAGACGGCCTTAGAGCAGGCCTTGTCTTCAATAGCAGGGGAGCAAATTAATACTATTGTTGCGGGAAGGACGGATACGGGTGTGCATGCAACTGCCCAGGTAGTGCATTTTGATACATCAGTAAGTCGTCCGGAGCAAGCATGGGTGCGTGGTGTCAATGCACATTTGCCTGATGGTGTTGCTGTGTTGGTTGCGCAAAAAGTTGTACCTCATTTCCATGCCCGATTTGATGCTTATGGCCGCCATTATCGCTATTTATTGGAATCCTCACCGGTTCGTTCCCCATTATTGGTTGGCAGAGTAGGGTGGACGCATTTGAAATTAGATTTAAATCTGATGAGGCAGGCTGCTGCCTTGTTGGAGGGTGAACATGACTTTTCCAGCTTTCGGGCGGCTGAATGTCAGGCGAAGTCCCCTATAAAGACACTATATAGTACAAAGATTAGTGGAACTTCTCGCTATCTGTGCCTTGATTTGCATGGAAATGCATTCTTGCATCATATGGTACGCAATATTATGGGGGCATTGGTGTACGTAGGTAGTGGCAGAATCAGTGTAGATGAGTTTGAGTCGGTCTTTCATGCAAAAAGCAGATTGAAGGCTCCGCCAACTTTTATGTCTGATGGTCTGTATTTAACAGGTGTTGATTATCCTGATGAGTTTGGGGTAACTCAGCTATCTTTGCCCGAGTGGATGAGCGTTCTAGGTAATGATTTTCAGACGGCCTAACTGTGGATTGTTGGTATAAAAGCAACAAAATAGCGTAATTGATGTGTAAACTGATAAAGTGTTGTAAAAATGCAAATCTTGATTTTGAAGAAATTTATCATTGATTTTAAATAATAAATTTCCATTTTTTGGGTTGTCTCTACCTTTATTTAGTTTCTGCGGTGGTGGGGGGGAATTGAATAAAGTTTGTTTTTTTAGAAAGGAACAATTATAGTGACAGTCATGGAATCGCTGATTCCAGCGATAAAGTAAGCCTAAGCGGATTGTCCGGTCTGCTTAAGTTATTTCTTCACAATAGAAAAGGAATACAGCAATGAAAAAATCTCTGATTGCTCTGACTTTGGCAGCTCTGCCTGTTGCAGCTATGGCTGATGTGACTCTGTACGGTCAAATCAAAGCTGGCGTAGATATTTCTAAAGTAAAAGAGGGTAAGACTTCTTCTAAAACTGCTACTGAGATTGCTGACTACGGCTCTCGCATCGGTTTCAAAGGCCATGAACACTTGGGTAGCAACCTGAATGCTATCTGGCAAGTTGAACAAAAAACTTCTATCGCCGGTGGTGACTCTGGTTTCGCTAACCGTGAATCTTTCTTGGGCTTGGAAGGTGGTTTCGGTAAAGTTCGTGCCGGTAACTTGGATAATGCCCTGAGCAACAGCAGCGACAGCTTCGACCCTTGGGAATCTAGTAAAGCTAATGCAGATGCTATGCAATTGGCTAAAATCAAACGTGTAGATTCTCGTAAAGTATCTGTACGTTACGACACTCCTGTGTTTGGTGGTTTCAGCGCAAGCGTACAATACCAACCTCGCGACAATGCTAACCCTGGCGACAAATACAATCACACTGTGAAAAGCCGTGAATCTTACGACTTGGGTCTGAACTACGAAAACTCTGGCTTCTTCGGTCGCTACGCTGGTTCTTATGCTAAACGTGCTGACTTGACTTCTGATTACTTGAAAGTATTCAACCGCAACACTACTTTGGCTGCTGGTACTTACAAAGATCACCAAGCTCACCGTCTGACTGCTGGTTACGATGCCAACAACCTGATGGTTGCTGTTGTAGGTCAATATGAAGGCTTCAAAGCTGACGTAGCTAGTGCTAAGAAAAACGAACGTACTGAAGTTGGTGCAACTGCTGCTTACCGCTTCGGCAACGTAACTCCTCGTGTTTCTTACGCTCACGGCTTCAAAGCTAAAGAAGAAGGCGTGAAACGAGAGAACAGCGCTTACAACCAAGTTATCGTTGGTGCTGACTACGACTTCTCTAAACGCACTTCTGCCCTGTTGTCTGCCGGCTGGTTGAAAGAAGGCAAAGGCGATACTAAATACGAGAAAACTGCTGGTACTGTTGGCCTGCGTCACAAATTCTAATCTGACTTAAGATTAGTCTAAAAAGGAGCCTGTTTTATACAGGCTCTTTTTGTTTTTGTAGGGAATGTATTTTGTTATTGCAGGGGCAGGTTAAAGTATTTTCGATATTTTCAGACGGCTTATGAAAATCTAAGTCAGATTATATTCTATTAAATATATGCTAAATAAAATATTGGAAATTGTTTTGAGTATTATTATAAATAAGTTAACAATATAAAGATGGTCATTGATTAAGTTGATTTTCCTATATTTCATGTCGACTAATAAAAGATTTATTTTTATAGTTCTAAAGTATTATTAGCATGTGGAATTTGGTTTTAAGATTTGTAAATTTGATTTTAATCAAATTATTGCTGATAGATGATTCATATAATATAAGTGTTTAGAGTATCGATATATCGGGAATAGCCATGTCCTGTCTTGAAATGAAGTGCTTAAGTGGCATTTGGAAACGAATCCTTGTGCTTTTTGCTGTGTTTTCTATGATGATAGTAAGCCTGCCTGCTTACGCGGAGCGCTTGCCTGATTTTTTGGCAAAAATTCAGCCTTCTGAAATTTTTCCTGGTGCTGATCGCTACGGCAAACCGGAAGGTAAGCCTTTGGTTGCTCGTGTATATAAAGGCGAAGAGCAACTTGGCTTGGTTTATATCACGACTGATGTGGTTAATACGCGCGGTTATTCGAGTAAGCCGATCGATACGATGATTGCATTGGCCAATGATGGCACTATTGCGGGAGCAAAATTGGTTGAACATCATGAACCAATTATGCTGATTGGTATTCCGCAATCCCGTGTTGATAAATTCATTGATAAATATATTGGCTTAAATTTTATTAAAAATCCTCCGCAGCCTGGCGTGGCTCCTGGTGATATCATCAGTGGTGCGACTGTAACGTTAATGGTGATTAACGACAGTATTCAGCGTTCTGTCAAATCGGTTATTCATCAATATCATTTGGGTACGGATAAAGCGACTCAAGCCGGTGCTGCTGCCGCTTCTGGTGAACAAGCTGCAAATGAGCCTGCGGTTCAAACCCGTCCTCGTCGTGCTGTGAATTCTGATAAACAAGATATTCAGTCTTGGAATGCACTGTTAGAACAAAAAGCTGTTGGTCATCTGCATATTTCTGTTGACGATATCAACAAACTGTTTGAAAAAGGCGGTAAAGCAGGTGTTACAGACCATGCAGAGCAGGGCGATGGTAACGATACATTCGTTGATTTATATGTTGCTTTGGTCAGCCAACCTTCTATCGGTAAAAGCCTTTTGGGTGAAGCCGGTTGGAATAATCTGCAAAAACGTTTGCAACCAGGTCAACAGGCGATTATGGTTGCCGGTGAAGGCCGATACTCTTGGAAGGGCTCAGGCTATGTGCGTGGCGGTATCTTCGACCGTATCGAAATGATTCAGGGCGATACAAGCTTCCGTTTTACCGATGCACAACATGAGCGTGTAGTTGCTTTGGCAGCGGAAGGTGCACCTGCATTTAAAGAGGTCTCTTGGTTTACCATCCCGGAAGGTGTGGAATTTAATGCTGCTGAGCCATGGCGTTTACAACTGATGATTCAACGTGTGTTGAGCGTTAACGATAAAGCTTTCGTGAATGCAGATTTGGATTACGAATTGCCAAAAGGCTACTATGTCGATGATCCAAAAGCGCCACCTGTTGAAATCAGCGCGCCGGTTGAGCAAGTTGCGGCCGCAGCTTCAGTTCCTGAAAGTACGGGTATTGCCGAAGATGCGACTGCCGGTGATGATGGTGTTTCCAACCAACTTTGGAAACAGGTTTGGAAAGCCAAGCAAGGTCAAATTATTGTTGTCGGTATTGCTTTGACAATTCTTCTGTTGGTATTCCTGTTCCAAGACTGGATTGTACGTTACGAAAAATGGTATGACCGTTTCCGCCTCTGCTTCCTGACATTTACCTTGGTTTATATTGGTTGGTATGCGCAAGCGCAATTATCGGTTGTCAATACGCTGACCTTGTTCTCCGCGGTTTTGACTGAGTTTCACTGGGAATTCTTCCTGATGGATCCGCTGGTGTTCATCCTGTGGCTCTTTACAGCGGCGACCATGCTGTTATGGAACAGGGGTACGTTCTGCGGCTGGCTGTGTCCTTTCGGTTCATTGCAGGAATTGACCAATCGCGTTGCCAAAAAACTGGGTGTAAAACAAATTACTGTTCCACATCTGTTGCATACGCGCCTGACAGCCATTAAATACGTCATTTTCTTCGGTTTGTTGGCTATTTCCCTGTACGATTTGGGCACTGCTGAAAAATTTGCAGAAGTTGAACCTTTCAAAACTGCGATTATTCTGAAGTTTATGCGCGAATGGTGGTTTGTTTTGTTTGCTGCAGCTTTGCTGATTGCCGGTTTGTTTATCGAACGTTTCTTCTGCCGTTATCTGTGTCCTTTGGGTGCGGGTATCGCATTGCCGGGTCGCTTCCGTGTGTTTGACTGGCTGCGCCGCTACAAAATGTGTGGCAACCCTTGTCAGATTTGTACACATGAATGTCCGGTTCAGGCGATTGCACCAGAAGGCGATATTCATCCGAACGAATGTATCCAATGTCTGCATTGCCAGGTAATGTATCACCACGATACGCGTTGTCCTCAGGTAGTGGCAACGAATAAGAAAAAACAAAAACAAGCGGCGGCAAAATCTGAGCAGCATGATGCGGCAGCAACGCAAAATGCTCAAGAACAAGTTGTTCAGTTTGTTAAAAAAGAATCAGCAATTAGTGTTGATAAGTAGTTATTTATAAAACAAAAGAGGGCTGTATTGGCAGCCCGACTTAGAAATTTTTTCATCGGCAGGCCGTCTGAAAAAAATCGGCCGCCGGATTTTATCCAAGGAGTGTCGTATGTCAGACGAAAAATTAGAACAAAACGGCTTAAGCCGTCGTTCATTCTTAGGTACTGCCGCTGCTTCCGGTGCAGGTATTGCCGGTGCCGGTTTGTTGGGCTTGGCCGGTTGCTCTAACGGTGAGGGTGATAAAGCTGCTGCTTCTGGCGCAGCTCCTGCTGAAAAAGCAGCTGCTCATTCTGCCGAGCCGGGCAAAATGACTTCCGAAGTGGGTCCAGGTGAACTTGACCAATACTACGGTTTCCTGTCAGGCGGTCAATCAGGCGAAATGCGCTTGATCGGTTTGCCATCTATGCGCGAACTGATGCGTATCCCAGTATTCAATATGGACAGCGCTACCGGTTGGGGTCGTACCAACGAGAGTCTGAGCGTTTTGAACGGAAACATTACGCCGGAAACCCGTAAATTCCTGCAAGACAGCGGTCTGCGTTGCTACCCTAACGGCGACTTGCACCACCCGCACTTGTCTTTCACCGACCAAACTTACGATGGCCGTTATGCTTACGCCAACGATAAAGCAAACACCCGTGTTTGCCGCGTCCGCTTGGATGTAATGAAAACCGATAAAATCATCGATATTCCTAATGCTTCAGGTATCCACGGTCTGCGTCCGCAACGTTATCCGAAAACCGGTTACGTTTTTGCCAACGGCGAACACATTGTTCCAGTTGACGGCGTAGGTAAATGGGATGATGCGAAAACTTGGAATGCCGTTTATACCGCAATTGACGGCGAAACCATGGAAATCGCATGGCAAGTTTTGGTAGACGGTAACTTGGACAACGGCGATGCCGACTACCAAGGTAAATACTCTTTCTCTACCTGCTATAACTCTGAACGCGCTCTGACTGTACAAGGTGCTTCTTCCAACGAGCAAGACTGGTGTGTGGTATTTAACCTAGCCGCTATCGAAGAAGGCATCAAAAAAGGCGACTTCAAAGAAGTTAACGGCGTGAAAATGTTGGACGGCCGTGCAGAAGCCAACTCTCCATACACCCGCTACATCCCTGTGCCTAACTCTCCTCACGGCTGTAACGCAAGCCCTGATGGCAAATACATCATGCTCAACGGTAAACTGTCTCCAACCGTTACCGTATTGGATGTCAGCAAACTGGACGATTTGTTTGCAGGCAAAATTAAAGAGCGCGATGTTGTCGTAGCTGAACCTCAACTGGGTCTTGGCCCATTACACACTGCATTTGACGGTCGCGGCAATGCTTATACTACATTGTTTATCGACAGCCAAATGGTGAAATGGAACATCGACGATGCGATTAAAGCCTACAAAGGCGAGAAAATCGATCCGATCAAACAAAAATTGGACGTTCACTATCAACCTGGCCACAACCACACTACCATGGGCGAAACCAAAGAAGCCGACGGTAAATGGTTGGTGTCTTTGAACAAATTCTCCAAAGACCGCTTCCTGAACGCAGGTCCTCTGAAACCTGAGTGTGACCAATTGATCGACATCTCCGGCGACGAAATGCGTCTGGTTCACGACAACCCGACTTTTGCAGAACCACATGACTTCTGTCTGGTTTCCGCCTCCAAAGTAAATCCAAGCAAAACTTGGGACCGCAAAGACCCATGGTTCTGGAAAGATGCTTTGGAACAAGCACAAAAAGATGGCGTTGAGCTGGAAAAAGCCGCTAAAGTCGTACGTGAAGGCAACAAAGTACGCGTGTACATGACTGCCGTTGCGCCTGCATTCAGTATCCCTCAATTTGAAGTGAACCAAGGCGACGAAGTGACCGTATACGTAACCAACGTTGAGACCATTGAGGACTTGACTCACGGTTTCACTTTGGAAGGCTACGGTATCGCTATGGAGATCGGCCCGCAAGCGACATCTTCTGTAACCTTCAAAGCAGTTCGTCCAGGCGTACACTGGTACTACTGCCAATGGTTCTGCCACGCATTGCACATGGAAATGTCAGGCCAAATGATTGTTAAACCAAAATAATTTTGGTTTGATGATTTAATCCTTTAGGCCGTCTGAAAAGACATTCTTTCAGACGGCCTTTATAGCAAAGCTGTTTGTCAGCTAGTATGGCAATGAGATATAAGCCATCATCAGACAGCTTTGCTATAACATCAAAATACCTGTTTCTGCATAGGTTTATCATGTAGAAAACAGGCCGTCTGAAATTGAGATATAATTATGACGCATACACCATCCCATCGTTCCAAATGGCAACGTGCCGCATTCGTATTGCTATTTGGCAGTATGGTTCAGACGGCCTTTGCCGCAGTCATCAACGTATCTGCACAAGACAATCTTAATGATGCTTTAGCGCGCGCCCAAGCCGGCGATACGCTCAAGCTTGCCTCCGGTACATACAAGACCAAACTTTATATCGACAAACCGATTACCATTGAAGGTCCAGCCGATCGCTCCGCCAAGATTGTCGGCGACAGGAGCGGGCGTACCATTGCCGTTCATGCGCCTGACGTAACTCTGCGCAATCTGACAGTTTCCAATTCAGGCTTGAGCCTGCCGGCCATGGATGCGGGCATTTATCTTGAGGAAACGGCTCCGCGCGCATTGGTTGAACACAATAATGTCTTGGACAACTCTGTTGGCGTGTACATTCATGGCGCGGCAGAATCGATGGTGCGCGAAAATAAGATTGTCGGGGAAGCCACATTGCGCGTGAATGAGCGCGGTAATGGCGTAACGGTTTGGAATGCGCCGGGCGCGCAAGTAGTCGACAACGATATTTCCAAAGGCCGTGACGGTATTTTCTCCAACACCAGTACCAAAAATACCTATAAAGGCAATCGTTTCAGCGATTTGCGTTTTGCAGTGCATTATATGTACACCAACGACAGCGAAGTCAGCAACAATATCTCCGTCGGCAACAACATGGGTTATGTGCTGATGTTTTCCGAACGCCTGAAAGTGTATGGCAACATTGCCGTTGGCAGCCGCGACCAAGGCATTATGCTCAACTACGTCAACTATTCCGATATTAACGACAACATTATCAACAAAGCCGGTAAATGCGTATTCGCCTATAACGCCAACTTCAATAAAATTTTTGACAACCATTT
The DNA here is from genome assembly GCF_051957055.1 of Neisseria sp. P0020.S005. Lineage (NCBI taxonomy): Bacteria > Pseudomonadati > Pseudomonadota > Betaproteobacteria > Neisseriales > Neisseriaceae > Neisseria > Neisseria sp. P0020.S005. Next base: position 22,682 of record NZ_JBQCWV010000014.1, read on the forward strand.
TGAAAACTGTCAAATCGGCATTCACTTTACCGCGGCTATTGAAGGCACAAGCCTGTCCAATAATTCGTTTATCAACAACGAAAGCCAAGTTAAATACGTCAGCACCCGTTTCCTTGATTGGGGAGAGGGCGGCCGAGGCAATTATTGGAGCGACAACAGTACATTCGATCTTGATGGCGATGGTTTTGGCGATAATGCCTATCGACCGAACGGCATCATAGACCAAATCATTTGGCGCGCCCCCGTGTCCCGTCTGCTGATGAACAGCCCTGCCGTCAGCATTGTCAAATGGGCGCAATCTCAGTTCCCCGCTATTTTGCCGGGCGGCGTCATCGACAGTAAGCCATTGATGAAACCGATCAGCAACAAAACAAGCACCAAATACGAAGCCATGAAGGATGAGCTGTTGCACGAAGCCAGTACGCGCCAATCCGATTGGAGTGATGCCGAAAACGGATCTTTGAATTAAACATGTTTTCAGACGGCCTTTTGAATGAGGCCGTCTGAAACAGCACAAAGGAATTATTCATGACCAACCACGTCGAATTAAGAAACGTGACCAAACAATTCGGCAGTCAAAAAGCCGTCAACCAAGTCGATTTAGTCCTCAAAGCAGGCGAAAGCGTCGGCATGGCAGGGCATAACGGTGCAGGCAAATCCACCATCATGAAGCTGATACTCGGCCTGATTACACCGACCGAAGGCGAAGTCATGTTGCTGGGCGAGCGTACCGGCAGCAAGGCAGGCGCACTGCTTCGCAGCCAAATCGGCTACCTGCCTGAAACCGTCGCGCTTCATCCTTCATTGACCGGCATTGAAACCATGGATTTCTATGCCAAGCTGAAAAAACAGCCCTTGAGTAAAAACCGTGAGTTGTTGGAACGCGTCGGCATTTCTCAAGCGGCACGCCGCCGTGTCGGCACTTACTCCAAAGGTATGCGCCAGCGTCTCGCTTTGGCACAAGCCTTGTTGGGCGAGCCTAAAGTCTTATTGTTTGACGAACCGACCACAGGCCTTGACCCGGCTTCACGCCAAATGTTTTACGAAGTCGTGCGCGAGCTGAATGGACGCGGTGCGACCGTATTGCTCAGCACGCACGCGCTTGCCGAACTCGATGGCCACGCCGACCGCATTATCGTCATGAAAAACGGTGTGAAAGTTGCCGATGGCAGCATGGATGAGTTGCATGTTCAAAGTGGTTTGCCGTTGACCGTCAATGTTCGTTTGAAAGAAGCGCGTCCGTTGAGCGAGCGTTGGCAGCCGCTTTCAGACGGCCTGTCGTATAAAGCGCAATGTAAAGCCGAAGAGCGTATGGGGCTTTTGAGTGAATTGGGTGATTTGGGCAACCTTGCCTATATCGATATCCATACCCCGACACTTGATGATATGTACGCACAATTCTTAAAAAGGGAAGACGTATGAACCCCGTTTGGATTATTACCGGTAAAGAAGTCCGCGACAGCCTGCGCAACCGTTGGGTACTCGCCGCCGCGCTCCTGCTTGCCGCGCTTGCCCTGTCATTGGGTTTCCTGGGCAGCTCGCCCACCGGCACAGTCAAAGTCGATCCGTTGACCGTTACCGTTGTCAGCCTCTCCAGCCTATCGATTTTCCTGATTCCGCTGATTGCGATGTTGCTCTCTTATGACGCGCTGATTGGCGAAATCGAACGCGGCACGATGGCGCTGTTGTTGAGCTATCCGATTTCGCGCAACCAAATCCTTGCCGGCAAATTTATCGGCCATCTCATCATCCTTGCCCTTGCCACCACGGCAGGCTATGGATTGGCCGGCATTACCCTCCAGCTTGCCAACGGCGGCTTTGACCTTGCCGCATGGAAACCTTTTGCCCTCCTGATTGTTGCCAGCGTGATTCTTGGTGCAGCCTTTTTGTCTATGGGTTATTTGATCAGCGCGAAAGTTAAAGAACGCGGTACTGCCGCCGGTATCGCCATCGGCGTATGGCTGTTTTTTGTGGTGATTTTCGATATGGCGCTTTTGGGTGTTTTGGTTGCCGATACCGAACAAGTTATTACCGCGCCTGTTGTAGAAACCATTCTCTTGTTCAATCCTTCCGACATTTACCGTCTGCTCAACCTGACCGGTTATGAAAACACCGCGATGTACGCAGGGATGGCCGGTTTGAGCGATCAAATCAGCCTGACTATGCCGGTTTTGCTGACGGCGCAGGTATTATGGGTTATCATTCCCTTGGTCTTGGCCGCCTGGATTTTCGGAAAGAGACAAATATGAGAAAAATATTATTTACAGCATTCACCATCCTTGCTTTATCTGCTTGTAGCAAAGAGGAAAATACTCCTCCGCCTACGCCCCAACGAATCAGCGACAGTGCAGTCGGTCATTACTGCAGCATGAACTTGACCGAACACAACGGTCCTAAAGCGCAAATCTTCTTGAACGGCAAACCTGACAAACCGGTTTGGTTTTCCACCATCAAGCAGATGTTCGGCTACACTAAACTGCCTGAAGAGCCCAAAGGCATTCATGCTATCTATGTTACCGATATGGGCAAAGTCAAAGATTGGGAAAAACCCAATGCCGACGCCGAATGGATAGATGCGAAAAAAGCCTATTACGTTATCGAAAGCAGCTTTATCGGCGGCATGGGTGCGGAAGACGCGCTTCCGTTTGCCGACAAAGCTCAGGCTGAAAAATTCGCCAAAGAAAAAGGCGGCAGAGTAGTCGGTTTTGCAGAGATGCCCGACGAATACATTTTCAAGTAAAACAATCAATAAAGGCCGTCTGAAACTGTTTCAGACGGCCTTTATGTTGGAAGCTGTCGATTGATGATTTAATGAATGCGGCTTTCAATGTAAAGATAAAAATCCAAGGAATACTTTATGTCCACCCCCTTAACGCGCCGCCGTTTCCTTGCCATCGCCGCCACACTTGCCGCCGGTGTCGGCATTCCTTTTGCCATCAGCCGCAAAACCACTCAGCCGATTCATCCGGCTAGCCTAAATCAAGAAGAGCAGCCAGTTATTTGGAGAGGCATTGCATTGGGTTCGGGTGCGGAGTTGCGTTTGTTCGGCGTTGAGCGTAAGCAGGCGGAAATATTGGTCAACAAAGTATTGGCGGAAGTCTCACGATTGGAAAAAATCTTCAGCCTGTATCGTGACGACAGCCTGATCAGCCGCTTAAATCGAGAAGGCCGTCTGAAAAATCCGCCATCCGATTTTTTGCAGCTGCTCAGCATCAGCCGAGATATCCATCAGCTGACGCAGGGTGCGTTTGATCCTAGCATTCAGCCATTGTGGAATTTGTATGCCGACCACTTCAGACGAAACCCTAAAACCGAAATGCCGCCATCTGAGCTCAGTATTAAAGAAACGCTCAAATTAGTGGATTTTAACAAAGTCGATTTTGATACCAAAGAAATCCGTTTTGCCCAAAAAGGCATGGGCTTGTCGCTCAACGGCATTGCGCAGGGCTATATCACCGACAAAGTAGCCGAATTGTTGAAGCAGCAAGGCGTTACCCAGGCATTGATTGATATGGGGGAGATTTACGGCTTTGATAATGCCAACCAGCGCGAGTGGAATGTCAGCATTCGCAATCCTGACCAAGAAGACCAAATCCTCACCACCATTGCCATGAAAAATCAAGCCTTTGCCACATCGGGCGGCTATGGCACGGTAATGGACGAAGCTGGCAAATTTACTCATCTTTTTGATCCGCGTACAGGCGGAAGCCAACCGCGTTATAAAAGCATGAGCGTCATGGCGGAGAGTGCGGCGGTTGCCGATGCCTTTTCTACCGCATTCTCCATTATGGATGAAGCAGCCATCCGTACTGCGGCTCAAGTTAAAAAGGCACAGGTTTGGCTGGTGATGCCGAATAATGAATTGAAGAAGATTGGAAGTTGAGGAGAAGGGCAGCCTTGCCTGTGATTTTGACTATGTGCATAGGGCAGGGAAGGGAAGGCTCGATTACTGAAATAATGGAGGATAAAAAAAGAAGGGCTGCCCAAGGGAGCAACCCTGAAACTCTTGCAGCTGGGAGTAATTAGCAAGAGATTACGACACTTAAAACAAAAATTCACTCATTTCAAAGCATGAAGCTTTAATATCTAAGCAATACGGTTTCAACCGCTCAAACCCCTTCGATACGGAGAAACACAACATACATGGGAAAATCCGACAAAGTGGTTTGAAGCAATTCAGATGAACGGTCTGTAATGCAGATAACCGGATGTCTTTAGATGAACGGTATAATATCAGGATAAACGGAACATTACTAGTGAATATTATAAAAAATTAGAATAATTCATTTAGTAATTGATTTTATTGAATAAAAATATGACTTTTTATTGAACTTTTTTACAACATATTGATTTGGTTTTAAAAAGGGAATTATGTAAGTATTTGGCGTTAATCAAAAAACTTGTTTTGAGCTTTGGGAATAGATAATCAATAGAAAAAGGCCGTCTGAATGTTCAGACGGCCTTTTTTTAAAAAGTTACTTATTTGGTTGCAGAAGCAGTAGAAGCAGCTTCGGCTTGAGCGCCTGCAGCTGCGTTTTCACCCCATGCAGCAGGATATTTGTAACCGGCAAAGCGTTTTTGTGAGTAAGCTTTGAACTCGTCAGAGTTGTAGGCTTCAGTTACATCTTTCAGCCATTGGCTGTCTTTGTCGGCAGTGCGGACGGCAGACCAGTTAACGTAGGCAAAGCTTGGCTCTTGGAACAGGGCTTCAGTCAGTTTCATGCCGCTGCTCATAGCGTAGTTGCCGTTAACGATGGCAAAGTCAACGTCGGCACGGCTGCGCGGCAGTTGGGCGGCTTCAAGTTCTACGATTTGGATGTTTTTTGGATTTTCGGCAATATCGTTTTTAGAAGCAGTCAGCGGGTCAACGTCGGCTTTCAGTTTAATCCAGCCCAATTCGTTCAACATAACCAATGCACGGGCAAAGTTGGACGGGTCGTTAGGTGCAGAAACGCTGACGCCGTCTTTCACTTCGTCCAAAGATTTCAGTTTGCCAGGGTACAGGCCCAAAGGAGCAGTCGGTACTTGGAAGGCTTCTACGATGTCCAGTTTGTGTTCTTTTTTGAAGTCGTCCAGATAAGGTTTGTGTTGGAAGATATTGATGTCCAATTCGCCTTCAGCCAAAGCAAGGTTGGGACGCACATAGTCGGTGAATTCGATCAGTTTGACTTTATAGCCTTTTTTCTCCAAAGCCGGTTGGATTTGGTCTTTTACCATATCGCCGAAGTCGCCGACGGTTGTACCGAAGACGATTTCTTTTTTCTCTGCGCCATTGTCGGCAGAAGAAGCGGCAGAAGCAGCAGGCGCGCTGTCTTTTTGACCGCCGCAGGCAGCCAGTACGATGGCCAGCGCAGCGGCTGAAAGGGTTTTGAAGAATGTGTTGATTTGCATATTTTGCTCCTAATGGATGATAAAACGGTTTCAGACGGCCTCAAGCCGCCGCCGTCAAAAAAGAGGGATTGTAAATCTATTTTGGAAATATGAGGATGTTTTTTGTAAATTTATTTGGAATATATGCCCTAAATAGATAACAGGCCGTCTGAAAAATAGTAAGTCCATTTCAGACGGCCTGTTTGCTTAACGTTTATCCAGTTTGCGCGCCAATCTGTTGCCGATACCTTGAATCAGGATAACGAGTAAAACCAGGATGGCGACAATGAAGATGATGACTTCCATTTGATAGCGGTAGTAGCCGTAACGGATGGCAAGGTCGCCCAAGCCGCCGCCGCCAATCATGCCTGCCGCTGCGCTGTACGACAGAAGGCCGATAGCCAGTACGGTAATGCTGGAAACCATACCTGCGCGCGCTTCATTCAAAAGCACTTTGCAGATGATGCTCATGGGTGAGGCACCCATTGCGGAGGCCGCTTCAATTACGCCTCTGGGTACCTCGCGCAGGTTTTGCTCGACCAGACGGGCGAAGTAGAACAAGCCGGATACGCTCAATACCAATGAGGCGGCAACCGGGCCGATGGTCGTGCCGATGATGGCGCGTGTAACAGGAATCATGGCAATCATCAGGATGACGAAAGGGAACGCACGCATCAGGTTGACCAGGTTGTCCAAAAACAAATTCAGCTGTTTGTTGTAGTGCAACTGATGACTTGATGTCACAAATAGCAATACGCCTAAAATCGTACCGAAGATAACGGCAAAAGTAGTCGATAGACCGACCATAATAAAGGTTTCGCCCAAGGCTTGGATAATTTCGCCCTTCATGCTGACGATGGTCTCAACAGCACTTTCAAATGTTAAATCTGCCATATTAGTCCTCTCGAATCAGCTCTTGCCCGATTTCGGATTGGGCATGGATTTGGTTGCCGTGTACTTCAACGATTTCCAGCAGACGGCCTTTGTCCAAGAGGGCGGCACGGTCGCACAGGCGGCGGATAACGCTCATTTCGTGGGTAACGATGACGATGGTTACGTTGAAACGTCGGTTGATGTCTTCCAAACACTTCAAAACGCTGCGCGTAGTGGCGGGGTCGAGGGCAGAAGTGGGTTCGTCGGCGAGGATGACTTGAGGTTGCGGTGCCAGCGCGCGGGCAATGCCGACACGTTGTTTTTGACCGCCGGAAAGTTGGGACGGGTAATGGTTGGCGCGGTCTTGCAAGTCGACGATTTCCAAACATTCTTCAACACGCGCTTGGATTTTTTTAGACGGCCATTTGGCAATTTCTAAAGGGAAGGCGACGTTTTCGGCAACGGTACGGTTGCTCAATAGGTTGAACTGTTGGAATACCATGCCGATGTTTTGTCGGGCGTGGCGCAGTTGCGTGGCGTTGAGCGCGGTCAGTTCTTGGCCGCATACGCTGACTGTACCTGTATCCGGACGTTCCAATAAGTTAATCAGGCGCAGCAGGGTGGATTTGCCTGCGCCGGAATAGCCCATCAGGCCAAAGATTTCACCCTGTTTGATTTCGAGGCTGGTCGGCTCGACGGCGACAAAGTCTTTGTTGTCGCGTGTTTGATAGTGTTTGGAGACGTGATCCAGAATAATCATGGTTTATCCGTGTTTTCTTTAATTCGTGTGGCCATCAGGGTGTGCAGACGGCGGTTGTCGGCACGTGCGACGGTAAATTGCAGGCTGCCGATGATGACTTTTTCGCCGCGCACGGGCAGGTGTCCCAACTCTTGAATGACCAGGCCGCCGATGGTGTCGGCTTCTTCGCTGCTGTATTCCGTGCCGAAGAAGGTGTTGATGTCTTCGATTTCGGTAGCCGCGTGGATGCGCCAGCGTTCGGAAGAAACGGCGTGGATATTATCGGCGCTGTCGTCTTCGTCAAACTCGTCTTCGATTTCGCCGACGATTTGCTCAATGATGTCTTCAAAGGTGACCAATCCGGATGTGCCGCCGTATTCGTCGATGACAATCGCCATGTGGTTGCGCTGTTCGCGGAACTCTTTTAAAAGGGCGGTCAAAGATTTGCCTTCGGGAACGAAAACGGCAGGGCGCAAGACGGATTTCAGGTGGAACTGCTCGGGGTTGAACATATATTTGAGCAGGTCTTTGGCGTGCAAAATGCCCAAAACTTCGTCTTTGTCTTCACCAATGACGGGGAAGCGCGAATGGGCAGTTTCGATGACGTAGGCCGTGATGCGCTCGATGCTGTCGTTCTCTTTCAATACGTTCATGCGGCTGCGCGTAATCATGGCGTCGCGAACTTCCAGCTCGGCAAAGTCCAATACTTTTTCCAGCCGGGTCAGTGTGTCGGCGTCAAAAACTTCCTGCTCGTGCGCTTGGCGCAGCAGGGTCAATACGTCTTCGGCGGAGTCGGGCTCGCCGGCAAGTCGGGAGATTAGGCGTTCGAAAAACTTGGGTTTCGACTGCGTACCGTCCATTTTAATATTCGTCCTCTTGGTAGGGGTTGGGGAAGCCTGCCGCCAGCATCAGGCGGATTTCTTCGGCTTCCATTATTTCGGCTTCATCGTCTTCGATGTGGTCGTAGCCCATCAGGTGTAAAGTACCGTGTATGGTCAGGTGGGCAAAATGCTGCTCGGGTGTTTTGCCTTGTTCGGCGGCTTCTTTTAAAACCACTTGCGGGCAAATCACCAAATCGCCATACAGGCCGTCTGAAAACTGGTCGGGCAGGATTTCGCCTTCGTTGAGCGCGAAACTCAATACATTGGTGGCGTAATCTTTGCCGCGGTAGTCGCGGTTGTAGGCGCGGGCTTCTTCTTCGTCCAGAAGAATCAGGCTGATGTCTGCGCGGCGGTATTCGTTTTTCAAGGCAGACCACGCCCAGCGGTAGAAATCGTTCTCTGAAGGAAGGTTGGCGGCGGAAGAAGCGTTTTCAAAGTTCAGATGAAAACGTTGCCGCTGTAAGGATAAAAAAGGATATTGTTTGGCGCATTTCATTTCAGTGGTTTACATCATAAAGAATAATAAATTGTGTAAATATACAAAACATTTACCAATTTCCATGATAGAATTGATTCACATTTTTAATATAATTTCAAGTAATTCCTAAGTCTTTACTTGATCTGATATTGTAAATGAATCCTTTTTGAGGGATTGAATTATATGTGATTTTTTTTGTCAATGTAAGATAAGATTGAGGGAGACTCAAATGAAAGAGTTAAATTCCAAAGAGTTACAATATGTCAGTGGTGGAATGAATTGGAAAGGTCGAGAAATGAGTGTTAATGTCATAGACATGCGCTCAGGTTATGCTCATACCCCATTGCCTTGGAATCCTAGAATTATGATTCCTAATCCTTTTGCCCATTATCGTCAAACTGGTCGATTCTGGTAAAATATCCTAAAGACAGTTTATTTGTAAGCGTCCCCGTCGTATAGTTAGTTATACGATGGGGATATTGCTGAGGATTTAGTATGAGATATGGATTAATTCAGTTAAGTTTAATCCTTCTTGTTGCCTGCTCCGCCAAACCACAGAATTCCGTATCAGAAATGCGCGGCACTATGCGTATTTCGCTGGAAGAAGCGGAATTGTTGTTTCAAGGCAAAACGTATTATTTAAACGATCCTCGTGGAATACTTCTGCCCCTTATCAAAGAAGCAAGGCAGAAAACGGGTGCGTTTGAAGTAGTGCGCGAAGTGTGCGTAAAAGGGCATAAGATTACGCGAGAAAATAACAGCGGGAACAGTTTCGGTGCATCAGGAAGATACGAGCAGGCTATCATTGTAGAAAGTTTGTGTTAGACTGGTGTCTTGTTAGTCCCGATTGCTGGAAATAATCATGAACCCGAAAAAACTCGTTATCGCCAGTCGCGAAAGTCTGCTTGCCATGTGGCAGGCAAAACATATCCAAGGCCGTCTGAAAGCCCTGTATCCCGATTGCGAAGTCGAGATTTTGGGCATGACCACGCGCGGCGACCAGATTTTGGACAGAACTTTGTCAAAAGTCGGCGGTAAAGGCTTGTTTGTCAAAGAGTTGGAACAGGCTTTGTATGACGGTCGAGCCGACTTGGCCGTGCATTCTATTAAAGATGTGCCGATGGATTTGCCTGAAGGTTTCGCGCTTGCGGCCATCGGCGAACGCGCCAATCCGTTTGACGCATTTGTATCCAACCAATACGCACGTTTGGAAGAAATGCCCAAAGGTGCTGTCGTCGGTACATCCAGCCTGCGCCGCGAAGCCCAGTTGCGCGCGCGCTATCCGCATTTGGTTATCAAACCTTTGCGCGGCAATGTGCAAACCCGTTTGTCCAAACTCGATAACGGCGAATACGACGCGATTATCTTGGCCGCCGCCGGTTTGCAGCGTCTGGAACTGGACGAACGCATCCGCATGATTTTGTCGGAATCCGACAGTCTGCCTGCTGCCGGACAAGGCGCATTGGGTATTGAAATTGCAGCGCATCGCGAAGATTTGTACGAAGTCTTAAAGCCGTTGAACCACGATACCACACACGCCTGCGTTACAGCCGAACGTGCGTTGGCGCGCGCTTTGGGCGGAAGCTGCCAAGTGCCGCTGGCCGCATATTGCACTGAAGAAAACGGCTTGCTGACCTTGCGCGGCTTGGTCGGCCATCCTGACGGTTCGGTCATTTTGCAGGCGGACGCGCAAGCCCCTGCCGAATATGCCGATGCCTTGGGTCGTGCAGTCGCCAAAAAACTGGCAGATGATGGTGCGGAAGAATTGATTGCCGCCGTATTGCAAGAACAGGCTTAAAACAGCATAGATCATTTAAAAGGCCGTCTGAAACTTTCAGACGGCCTTTATTTTTTGATGCTTAAGGATTCATAATCCGCGCAACCAAAGCTTTTTCTTTGCCTTGCATATTCGGGATTTTGACCTGAATGCCGTTGCCTGGGGCAACATCGACAGGCTGGCCTTTGCGGGTCATTTGTTCCAATTTGATGGTTTGGTTGCCGCTCGGGTGGATGATTTCGAGTGAATCGCCGATGGCAAAGCGGTTTTTGACTTCGATGGTTGCCCAGCCGTTTTCATCAATTTCGGTAACATGGCCGACATATTGGCTTTGTTTGGCGATGGAGTGGCCGGTCAGGTAGTTTTGGTAATCCTGAGTTTGGTGGCGCTCAAGGAAGCCGCTGGTGTAGCCACGGTTGGCAAGGCCTTCGAGTTCGCTCAACAAGCCGTAGTCAAACGGACGGCCTGCAACGGCATCATCAATCGCTTTGCGGTAGGACTGGGCCACGCGTGCAACATAATAAAGCGACTTGGTGCGGCCTTCGACTTTGAGGCTGTCCACGCCGATTTTGGCCAGTTTCTCAACCACTTCAATACCGCGTAGGTCTTTGGAGTTCATGATGTAGGTGCCGTGTTCGTCTTCCATAATCGGCATCATTTCGCCCGGGCGGTTGGACTCTTCAATCAGGAAAACTTTGTCGGCGTAGGGATGGCGTTTTTGACCATTGATGCCTTCAAAGTTTTGGTTGGCTTCTTCTTGGGCTTTTTCAAAGTTGAAACCTTGCAGAAGTTGGGCATCGCCCGCGTCGCTTTCGACGGCGTTGTGGACTTTGTAATCCCAACGGCAGGAATTGGTGCAGGTGCCTTGGTTGGGGTCGCGGTGGTTGAAGTAGCCGGAGAGCAGGCAGCGGCCGGAGTAGGCAATGCACAATGCGCCGTGAATGAAGACTTCGAGTTCGATGTCGGGGCATTCTTGGCGGATTTCGGCGATTTCTTCCATGCTCAATTCGCGCGACAGGATGATACGTTCGACACCGATGTTTTGCCAGAATTTTACGCCCCAGTAGTTGGTGGTGTTTGCCTGTACGGACAGGTGGATCGGCATTTCCGGCCATTTTTCGCGCACAGTCATGATTAAGCCCGGATCCGCCATAATCAGCGCGTCAGGTTTCATGGCAATCAAGGGCTCCATATCGGAAACAAAGGTTTTGAGTTTGGAGTTGTGCGGTAGCGTGTTGACGGTCAAAAAGAATTTTTTGTTGCGCTCGTGCGCTTCTTTAATGCCTTGCTCGAGAACGTCGAGTTTGGCAAATTCGTTGTTGCGGGCGCGCAGGGAGTAACGCGGGCTGCCGGCGTAAACGGCATCTGCGCCGTAATCGTAGGCAGCGCGCATACGTTCGAGGCCGCCGGCCGGTAATAAGAGTTCGGGTGCTTTCATGTTTTATGCTTTTTAAAATGTTTTCAGACGGCACTCAAGGGAAGAGGGAAGGCCGTCTGAAATATGTTTGAAGAATGGGCGGATTATCCGCTGTTTTTGCATTTCGGTCAATTTTGTGTCGGGTTTGCGCTTTGTTTTTTATACGGAAAATGTCCTATCAGAGAATAGCTAATGGCAGGCGGTAAAAGATGTTAGCATTAAGGCTAAGAAGTTGAATGCATATAACTTAACGGTTGAAAATGACCATACTTACTTCATTAAAGGAGCTAATAGTGATTCGGATGGAGTATGGGTGCATAATGATTGTTGGCATGCTTTACCTGATGGAGCTAAGCGAGTAAAAGATATTGATGGATATCATGCTTATAAGTTTAAAAATCAGGATGGAAAAGAAATTACTGTGATCAAAAAAGACTTAAATCGTTTTGAAACAGTGAATCATAACGCAGGAACAGATCCTCATTTTAATAGACTATCTCAACGAATTGATGAGCAAACAGGACGTTATTTATCGACAGATAAACCTGTAGATCAATTTTATAATCGTTCCTATCTTCGTTCTGATACCATGAAGAAAATCTTTGAACAATACGAAGCTCTACCTAATGGTGATTACCGAGATAAGATTACTCGTGCGATAATCAAAGGACCAATCGATATAGGACATGCATATGGCTGGGAGCATAGACGATTATCTCTTGCAGCTAAAGAATTAAATCGGAGTCAAAAACAATTTAATGATTATGTAAATGCAAGACCTAATAAATTTAGGTTAGAAAATATGTCTGAAAATCGGAGTCATAGAAATGAGATGCCGGGAAATGGTGATATTCAAAAAATTAAAGAGGATATGAAATTGTTTTTACACAAAAGAGGAAACTAATATGACAAATTTATATGAAGAATATAAAGATGACCCTAAGATGCTTGTTGCGATATCAGATAGAGAAGGAAATATCGCAATGCTGGAGGATATTTTCTTTATAAGTAAAAAGTTAGATATTCACTATGTATCGGCAGACAAATGGAATTGGCTACACCAGTGTAATTTAATTTTTGCGGCTCCATTGTCGGTTGTGGAGTTTTATATAAAACATGGAGTGGAGATTAATGCGCAAGATATGTACGGAATGACTCCTTTGCATTATGCATTACGAAGTAAAAATGCTGAGGCGGCGATAGCGTTGCTCAAAGCAGGAGCAAATCCTAATTTACCCAACCAAGATGGTTTAATCCCTTTATCTATGATTGGATATATCCCAGAGAGATTGGATGTTTTAGAGCTTATGCTTCAAAAAGGGGCAAATGTGCATTACTTAGTAAATGAGGATGAAACCATTCTTGAAAGTTATAAACCTACAGCTAATGAGCCTCAATTAAAACCAATTTATGAATTGATGAAAAAATATTTGTAGTGTTAAATATTGAGTCTATCGGAAGTATCAAGTTCGGTTAATTTTTAGTGAGTTTAAAAACTTCTTAGAAATTAACCGCACTTTGTTTTCAGCCATTTAGCTTAAGTTTTTTGCGATTTTTGTCAAAATATGCTAATTTTTACTATGATGAAAGGTAAAAAGTGGCTGCAATACGTTGGGAATGTAAAAAAAGCAGGGTTGGGCGGAATAATTTAACAAAAAACCGTTCAAGCAATGTATTTTCTTGTAAAATATCAAGCTTCATTTTAAAAAATATTCGGATTAGTTACCGATTTTGACCGACGGAAGATTTATGGATTTTCGTTTTGACATTATTTATGAATACCGCTGGATGTTTTTATACGGTGTGTTGACGACGCTGGGACTGACGGTGGTTGCAACGGCAGGCGGCTCAATTTTGGGTTTGCTGCTGGCATTGGCGCGTTTGATTAATCCGGAAAAAGCCGGTGCATCGATGCGTGCCTTGGCTTGGGTGTTGCGTAAGATTTCTTTTTGGTATGTGACGCTGTTTCGCGGTACGCCATTGTTTGTACAAATTGTGATTTGGGCTTATGTTTGGTTCCCATTTTTCGTTCACCCGGCCGACGGTGTGCTGATTAGCGGCGAAGCAGCCGTTGATTTGCGCCGTTCTTATGGTGCGTTGATTGCCGGTTCTTTGGCGTTGATTGCGAACTCGGGTGCGTATATTTGTGAGATTTTCCGTGCCGGTATCCAGTCGATTGATAAGGGCCAAATGGAAGCTGCGCGTTCTTTGGGTCTGACCTATACTCAGGCGATGCGTTATGTCATTTTGCCTCAAGCGTTGCGCCGTATGTTGCCGCCATTGGCCAGTGAATTTATTACTTTGTTGAAAGACAGCTCATTGTTGTCGGTCATTGGCGTGGCTGAGTTGGCTTATGTACAAAGCACGATTACCGGCCGCTATTCTGTCTATGAAGAACCGCTTTATACAATCGCGCTGATTTATTTGGTGCTGACAAGCTTTTTGGGTTGGGTATTCCTGCGATTGGAAAGCCGTTACAATCCGCAACACCGCTAATCGGTTTGAATAAAAAAAGGAAGACTTTTTCAAGTCTTCCTTTTTTTTTATTTGCCGTCAATGTTTCAGACGGCCTTGAATCAGAATGCTTCGCCGACTTTGACACCGCCTGCGATGTCTTTAGGCGTTGCCAGTTTGGCAGTTGCCTGTTGGGCGGCATGGAATGCTTCGGTTGCCATGATGTCGGCAGCTTCTTGTACGGTCAATGTATTGGCCATGTATTGCCAACGCGCTGCCAAGTCGGCGTTTTCCGGCGCATGGAAACCGTCTCGCAATTCATCTACCAAGTCAGGACGGTTGCACACCAGTACAATATCGCAGCCTGCTTCAAAAGAAAGGCGGGCGCGTTCTTTAATACCACCGACACCGCATGCACCTTCCATGGTCAGGTCGTCTGAAAAGATAACGCCGTTAAATCCGATTTCTTGGCGCAGGATTTGTTTCAGCCATTTTTCAGAGAAACCGGCAGGTTGGCTGTCGGTTTGAGGATAGACGACGTGGGCAGGCATCACTGCCGCCATGCCTGCCTGGCTCAATGCTCGGAAGGGGATAAGGTCGGCGGCTTCGAGCGCTTCGCGGCTGCGTTCGTCACAAGGCAGGACGTGATGGCTGTCGCCTTCGACAAAGCCGTGGCCGGGGAAGTGTTTGCCGCAAGATTTCATGCCGCCTTTGTTCAGGCCTTTTTGCAGGGCAAGGGCAAGCTGAGTCACGATGTTGGCGTCGCGGTGGAAACTGCGGTTGCCGATGACGGCGCATTGACCCCAGTCCAAATCCAATACAGGCGTAAAGGATAGGTCGATACCGCAGGCGGAGAGTTCGGTAGCCAAAACCCAGCCGACTTGTTCTGCTTGGGCGCATGCGGCTTCTTTGCCTTCGTTGTCCCAAATTTCGCCCAATACGTTCATGGCCGGCAGGCGGGTGAAGCCGTCAATAAAACGTTGAACCCGTCCGCCTTCGTGGTCGACGGCGATGATGAGTTCAGGTGTGCGGACGGCTTTGATTTCTTGAACCAAAGCTTTGAGCTGGGAAACGTTTTCAAAGTTGCGGCGGAACAAAATAACGCCACCGACGGCAGGGTCGAGCAGGCGTTGTTTTTCTTCTTCGGTCAGATGGTAGGCGGCGACGTCGGCCATAACTGGGCCGCGTGGAAGATGAGGCGTATTCATTGTTTTGTCCTGAAAATGTATATATTGGATAATCGTTATGTTCAGACGGCCTGAGAGTGTATGAATATCTCAGGCCGTCTGAATATTGGTTTTGAATTAGGCAGTTGCTTTTTTCTTGTCTTTTAAGATGAAAACCAACACAACCATCACGATGCCGGTTACCACAAAACCTAAAGGCGCAGAGCCGGTCATGCCCAGTGCGAGGTAGCCTGTGGCAGCAGATGCGGCTACGGTCAGCGCATAAGGGAATTGCGAGGTAACGTGGTCGATGTGGTTACAGTGTGCGCCGGTAGAAGAGAGGATGGTGGTATCGGAAATTGGCGAGCAGTGGTCTCCAAATACGGCACCGGCCATTACGGCAGACATGCAAGGGATAATCAGCGAAGGTTCGACTTTGACGGCCATGGCGGCGGCAATCGGCAACATGATGCCGAATGTGCCCCAACTTGTGCCGGTAGCGAAGGCCATCACGCCTGCGAGCAGAAACAAAATCACGGGTAGGAAGCCTGCGTGGATATTGCCTGCCACCAAAGTGGAGAGGTATTCGCCGGTGTGCATCTCGCTGACAACGGTGCTGATGATCCATGCCAAAATTAAGATGGTAATGGCACCGCGCATAGAGATGATGCCCTGCCAAATGGCTTTAGGGTAATCGCCGGTTTTGATGGTGCCGATGGTGCAGAGGATGACGGCCAATACGCCGCAGGTGCCGCCGAACACGAGGGAAGTGTTCACATCGGTATTTTCAAACGCGCTGAGCAAAGAGAAGGTTTCAGAAGCTTGTGCGCCAGTGTAAATCATGGCGGAAACCGTGGCGAAAATCAGTACCAAAACCGGCACAATCAGCGCGAATACACGACCGTTAGGATGACCTGTCTCAACAGTTTCATCATGAATTTCGTTCAAAGCGGCACGTTCCAAACGGGCCATGGAGCCGATGTCGAAGGAGAACCAAGCTACGACAAACACCATAATCAACGCGAAGACGGCGTAGTAATTCATCAGGCTCATGGCCACGAATGCGCCCATCGGTGTGTAGTCTGTGATGTTGTAAGTCACCAAAAGGCCGGCCAAAGTAGCGATAATCGATGCCCCCCAACTGGATACTGGCATCAAAACGCACATCGGCGCGGCAGTGGAGTCAAGGATATAAGCCAGTTTGGCGCGGGAAACTTTGAATTTGTCGGTTACAGGGCGGGCAATCGCACCGACGGCAAGGCTGTGGAAATAGTCGTCAATAAAGGTAACGAATACCAAACAGGCAGTCAGCAGTTTTGCACCGCGACGGCCTTTGATGTGCTGTTTTGCCCAATCGGCAAATGCTTGGTTGCTGCCGGAATGAGTCAGCAGGGAAGTGAAAATCCCCAAAAGCACCAAAAAGAGCAGGATTTTGGGTTTGCCCAAAGACCAATCACCGTCCGCCCAAGTCAGGCTGACAGCCATGTCTTTTAAGTGAACCAAGGCATCAAGTGGATTACCGCCTACCAGCAGGAATGAGCCGACGATAATGCCGACACCTAAGGACAGTAATACACGGCGCGTTGCAATGGCCAAGGCGAGCGCGATGGCTGCCGGGACGATAGATAAAATAGAATTCGAATAATTAATAAGTTGCATAATTATATTGTGTATAAGCGGTGAAATATTTTCAGAAGGCCTAAATTGGAAGACGGATAACAAAATACCCACTGCCTCTGACATATGGGTATTTTATCATCTAACACATCATCATGCCGTCTGAAAAATCGGACTACTGCAGATTTAGCGCGAGGAACAAAGTATTGCCGTCGCGTTGTACCAAAAGCGGTACGTTTTTGCCTGAGCTTTCCAATGCGCTACGGAAAGTGGATTCGTCATTGACGCTGATTTGGCTGACGGCAATGATTTCGTCGCCGCGTTTGAGGCCGGCACGTTCGGCCGCACCGCTAACGCGCAGAACGATTAAGCGTTGTTTGCCGTCTGCGTTTTCAACCTGCAGGGTAACGCCTGCATTTTCAACGGTAAATCCGTCATGGCCGCCTTCGTGTTGCGGGTGTTCGGCTTCTTTTGCAGAAGTTTCCGTTTGTTCGGCTGCGCTGCCAAGTTTGACTTTGACATCGGTTTGTTTGCCACCGCGCCAAATGCTCAAAGTCACTTCTTTACCCGGCATCATCGAGCCGACCATGACCGGCAAATCGCTGGAGGCGCGGACTTCTTCTCCGTTTACGCTGCGGACAATATCGCCGACTTGCAACCCGGCTTGTTGCGCTGCGCTGTTCGGCATGATTTTGGCAATCAGTGCGCCGCTTGCTTTGTCCAAACCGAAAGATTTGGCCAAATCATAAGAAACTTCTTGAATAACCACGCCTAATTGACCGCGTTGGACTTTGCCGTTGGCTTTTAATTGATCGGCCACATTCATGGCAACATCAATCGGAATGGCAAACGAAATGCCCATGAAACCGCCGCTGCGGCTGTAAATTTGCGAGTTGATGCCGACTACTTGGCCGCGGAGGTTGAATAACGGGCCACCTGAGTTGCCGGGGTTGATGGCAACATCGGTTTGGATGAACGGCGTGTAGTTTTCATTCGGCAGGCTGCGGCCTTTGGCGGAGACGATGCCTGAAGTTACGCTGTTGTCAAAGCCGAAAGGTGCACCGATGGCGGCTACCCATTCACCTGGTTTCAAATCTTTCGGATTGCCGATTTTGACAACCGGCAAGTCTTCTTGCGGCTCAATTTTTAAGAGTGCAACGTCGGATTGGGCGTCTGAGCCGACCAGTTTGGCAGTGTATTCGCGTTTGTCGTTGAGCAGGACTTTGATGTTGCCCATGCCGGCAACCACGTGGGTATTGGTCAGGATATAGCCGTCTTTGCTGATGATGAAGCCGGAGCCGAAATTCAGATCGTCGCTTTCGGTATCTTCTTGCGGCATGTCTGGCATATTGGGAACGAGACGTTTGAAGAATTCGTAAAACGGATCGTTGTCGGGGAATTGGCTCAGGTCCATGCTATGGTCGTCATCCGGTGTCGCGGTACGTTTTGCCGGTGTCGCTTGAATATTGACGACGGCCTGTCCTTCGTTTTGCACCAGTTGGGCGAAGTCGGGCAGCAACATGCCGACTTTTCCGTCATCGGTATTGGTTTCAATACGTTGAACGAGTTCTTTGTTTTCGTCTTTGCCGAAAAAGGTGCTGACTTTGTCGCAACCTGAAAGAAGGGAGGCTGAGAGGACAGCGAGGGCCAGATATGTGTTTGTTTTAATATTCACGAAAGTTCCTTTTGCCGGTGCCTATCGTATTGTCGGCATGCGTTTGAGCCGGCAGGCAGTTTTATTGTTTGAATGCTGTTTAAATGTATAAGGTAGGATTTTTACACTTTAACGGTTTTTTTTCAAGCATTTCATTTTAAATGAAAAAATGATAATTGGGATTTTATTGTTTTAAGGCCGTCTGAAAACTTTTGAATATGACCTGTCGGTCGGTTCGCTTTTTTCAGACGGCCTTTAAATTGTGGTCAGTCGTGTTGATCCAAATGGTAGATCTGTGCCACGGCATCGATTAATTCGCTGTTGTCCGAGCCGGCTTTGTTGAGCGTGCGTGTCGGAGAGTGGAGCAGTTTGTTGGTCAACTGAATGGAGAGGCGTTCGAGGACATCCTCGGCGGATACGCCTTTTGCCAGTTGCTTCATGGCATTTTCCAATACTTGGCGGCGTGCGCGTTCGCCTTCGTCGCGCAAGGCGCGGATAAGCGGAACGCTTTGGCGGTTTTTCTGCAGGCGGATAAATTCGCTGACCTTTTCTTCCACCATGCTTTCAGCTGCCGCCGCTGCCTTTTTGCGCGCATCTTTACCGCTTTGGACAATGTCCATCATGTCGTCTACGGTATAGAGATATGCATCTTCCAATTCGCCGACTTCGGCTTCGATATCGCGCGGAACGGCCAAATCCAGCAGGAAAACAGGCATGTTATGGCGTTTTTTCAATGCGCGTTCGACCATGCCTTTGCCGACGAGGGGCAGTTGGCTGGCGGTGGAAGAAACAACCACGTCGTAATCGTGAAGAATATCGGGCAATTCATTCAACAGGCAGGCTTCGGCGTTGACACCGAGTTTGTCGCACAATTCCTGCGCGCGCTGGTGTGTACGGTTGGCAACGGTAATGAGCTTGGGATTTTTGGCGGCAAAATAAGTGGCCACCAGTTCAATCATTTCGCCTGCGCCGATAAAGAGGACGTTCAGATCGGAAATAGAAGGGAAAATTTGCTCTGCCATTTTGACCGATGCCGAAGCCATGGAGACGGAGTTTTCGCCGACAGCAGTGTCGGTACGCACTTCTTTGGCAACGGCAAAGGTTTTTTGAAACAGGGCGTTTAAGTGGGTGTTGATGCTTTCCTGTTCTTGAGCAACGCGGACGGCATCTTTGATTTGACCGAGAATTTGCGGTTCGCCCAAGACCATGGAGTCCAAGCCACAGGCGACACGGAAGGCGTGGCGGACGGTTTCATTATTATCTAAGGTATAGAGGTAAGGGCGGATTTCTTCGGCAGGCAGGTCGTGATATTGTGCCAACCAGTCGATGATTTTTTCGGTTTCACCGACGCAGTAAAGCTCGGTTCGGTTACAGGTAGAAAGAATGACTGCTTCTTCCGCCGCCTCACTGCGCGCGAGATTGGACACGGCATCCGGCAGATTTGCAGCTGCAAATGCCAGTTTTTCGCGTATGCTCAAGGGCGCGGTTTGGTGATTGAGTCCGACGACGGTAAGTTGCATGGTTATGGTATGACTGGGTAGTGTGTGTGGTGGGTATTATAGCTTAAGTGGGCTTTAAAATGAATGTGTTGGGGGAGAAGATGCAATGAGGTTTGCCATCGAAAAGGCCGTCTGAAAAGATTCAGACGGCCTTTTATCAATAAAGGCTTAAACGGCTTCTGCTTCTTCTGCCAAGAAACCGCGCAGTTTTTGCATGGCTTTGGCTTCGATTTGGCGGATGCGTTCGGCAGATACGCCGTATTCTGCTGCTAATTCGTGCAGGGTCAAACCGCCGTCGTCTTGTAACCAGCGGCTTTCAACGATGCGGCGGCTGCGGTCGTCCAATTGCGCCAAGGCATTTTGCAGACCTTCGGTTTGCAGGGCGTAGTGGGCTTGTTTGGACAACTGACGGCTAGGCTCTGCATCGTGGTCGGCCAACCAGTCAATAGGGGCAAAGTTATCCTCGTCATCGTTGTTTTCTGCCATGATGCCGATATCGTGACCGGTCATGCGTTGTTCCATTTCCAAAACTTCGGATAATTTAACGCCCAAATCGTCGGCGATTTCTTGCGCTTCTTTTGGAGACAAGGCATTCAGGTTTTTACGCATGCTGCGCAGATTGAAGAACAGTTTGCGTTGCGGTTTGGTTGTGGCAACGCGGACCAAACGCCAGTTGCGCAAAATGAATTCGTGGATTTCGGCTTTAATCCAATGCACGGCAAATGAAAACAGGCGCGCGCCGCGGCTTGGTTCGTAGCGTTTGACGGCTTTCATCAGGCCGATATTGCCTTCTTGAATCAGGTCGGCTTGGTTGAGGCCGTAGCCGTCGTAACCGCGTGCGATGGACACGACGACGCGAAGATGGGACAGAATAAGCTGTTTGGCGGCGTTGAGGTCGCCTTTTTGTTGACGTTCGGCCAGTTGCGTTTCTTCTTCGGCAGTCAGCATGGGAATGCTATTGACAGTATGAATGTATTGCTCGAGGCTACCGTTGCCGCTGTGGATAACGGGTAATGCAAAAGCTTTATTCATAAAAGGATGCTCTCCTTGATTAGGCCGTCTGAAAACGGCTTTTTGTTTATTGTGCGACAAGCAGTATAACACTGCCTGTGGTTTGTTTTGTTATGGGTTGGATTTTTTCTGTAAATTAACGATAGATTCAATAGTTTTTACTGCTTAAATCGCAAGGGTTGATTGTCTTAGAAAATTTGAGTGATTTGCTAGGTTTTGGCTAAGTATATTACAAACATTCCTGTATGTAAATAGTTTTAGCAATAAAAAAGACCTTGTATAACAAAGTCTTAAAAATTTTATTCTGGTTTCTTCCGGCCAATCAGGATAAGGAATACGCCGATAACGGTCAAAATGCTGATAAGCCATGTTGAGCCGCCTGCCTTCATATAAGGCGTTTCGCCGATATAGCCTTTGACGTGGCCTTCGAGGACGGTTTCTGTATCCGGTTGGGCTTCGGCAACAATCGTGCCTTTAGGGGAAATAATGGCAGTTGCGCCGGTATTGGTGGCGCGAACCATGTAGCGACCCAGCTCCATTGCACGCGCTTGGGACTGTTGAAGCTGCTGATACATGGCATTGGATTTGCCATACCACGCCATATTGCTGATGTTGGCAAGCAGTGTGGAGCGTTTCGCCGTTGCGATGAGTTCGTCGCCGAAACCGTCTTCATAGCAGATATTGAAGGCGACTTTTTGATCTTTCATTACCAACGGCGCTTGGTTGTCGCCGCCTTTTTGAAAGTCGGCCAAAGGCATATCCATCATTTTATAGAGGCGCTCGGTAATGGTGGGCAATGGCTTGTATTCGCCAAATGGAACGAGATGGTTCTTGGCGTAGTAGGGGATGACATCGGAAGTGCTGTTGTGATAGTCGCTCAAATTGATGACTGCATTTTCGTAGCCGTTGCCGTCGGGCGTATATTGGCTGATACCGATGGCCAACGCGCTGCCGTTGCTTTGCGCCTGTTCGGCGAATTGTTCCAAGATGCCTTCGGGCAGGTCTTGGCGCATCAGCGGCAGGGCGGTTTCAGGCAGGATGACGATGTCGGCACTGGTTTTGCTGATTTGTTCGTAGTATTTCTGAATGGTCGGAATGATTTGTTCTTCTTTCCATTTCAGATTTTGCTCGATATTGCCTTGAATCAGGGCAACCGTGCTGGTGCTGCCGTCAGGGCGGGTGTATTCGGTTTGTTGGGAAATGTAGCCGACGGAGCAGAGTGCAACGATAAGGAATAAGGGCAGCAGGCGGTGTTTCAGACGGCCATGATTGTCAATCAGCAACACCAGCCATGCGCTGAGGAAAGCGGTTGCCAGCGTGACCATATGAATGCCGCCCAAAGGCGCGAAGCCTGCCAACGGGCTGTCTTTGATGATTTGGGAATAGCCGATTGCACCCCAGCCGAATCCGGTCAGGAAACGTTCGCGGGCAAATTCTGCCAGCGTCCACAAAATCGGCAGCAGGAGGCCGGTTTTGGCCCAGCGTGACAGGTTACATTTTCTCCACACCCAAAAACAGATGGCCGGATAAAGCGCAAGAAATGCCGGCAGCAGGAAGGTGAGGGGGATGGCGTATGAATCCGGCAAACCCGAAACGTCATGCAAGGCAGTGTGTATCCAATAAAACTGCGCCGTATAACCGATTAATCCGAACAGATAGGCAGTCATGACGGCAAAGCGTGGACGCAATTCAATCAGGCGTATCAGCGCTCCAAACAACAGCGGCATCAGCCAGAAATGATAATACGGGGCGAAAGTGAACGGTGTCGCAGCGGCAATCAAGATAACCAGCGGCCAGTACAGCAGCGGATGTTGCCAATATTGTTCGAGTTTACGGAAAATATTCATGCTTTAAATGGTATTGAGGCCGTCTGAAAAGTTTTCAGACGGCAGGGAAACAAAATCAGTCTTTTTGAAACAATTTCATTGCAGGCAGGACGATTGCGCAAGCTAATGCACCGGCGGCTACTCCGACCACCAAGTTGGCGATATGTTCCATCATGCCGCTGCCCCAATGTTGCGCGTGGAGGAAATCGTGCAAAAAGCCAAGGTTGTGGGCGATCAGTCCGCCGCCGACCAAGAACATCGCCAGCGTGCCGACAATGCTCAAGCCGCGCATAAACCAAGGCATAAATGAAATCAAACCGCGTCCGATACCTTGCACGGCGGCGCTTTTTTGGCGCATCAACATCATGCCGAGGTCGTCAAGTTTGACGATAATGCCGACCAAACCATAGACCAATGCCGTCATGCCGACACCGATGGCGGCCATAACCAAAGAACGCGTCATCAGGTCATATTTTTCAACAACGCCCAGCGCGATAATAATAATTTCGGCGGAGAGGATGAAATCTGTGCGGACCGCGCCTTTCACTTTTGTTTTTTCGTCTGTGACTTCAGGCTCGGTATCGTGTCCGTCTTCGTGTTCATTGCGGTGCAGAAATTTGTACAACAGTTTTTCCACGCCTTCAAAACACAAATACACACCGCCGATCATCAGCAAGGGCGTAATCAGCGCAGGTAGGAAAGCGGAAAGCAACAGCGCAAGCGGCACCAGAATCAGCTTGTTGACCAGAGAGCCTTTTGCCACCGCCCAAATAATCGGCAATTCGCGCTCGGCGGATACGCCGGTTACCTGATTGGCGTTGAGCGCCAAATCGTCACCAACCACGCCGGCGGTTTTTTTGGCGGCGACTTTGGTCATCATCGCTACATCGTCCAAAACGGCGGTGATGTCGTCCAAAAGCGTAAAGAGAGAGGCGAAGGCCATAATGTTGTCCGGATAAAATCAAATAAACGCGCGATTATATATGAAAATTCAGTTGCTTGAATGGTTTCAGACGGCCTTTGACGGAAATTAACCAAAGGCCGTCTGAAAATGCTATTTCGGTGTATAACGTCCCGCCATGGCTTTGTACACCATATTTTCGTATTTTAAAGCTTCATAGCGTTGGTTCAGCAGGTTTTGAGCCGAGCTGTATTCCGTATTCAAAGCTTCCAGCCAGTCTTTCAGCTCGTTTTTACCATGCTGATAGCGTACTTGATAGTAATGGCTGTTTTTCTTGTCCAACTGATAACGTTGTTCTTGATTGGCAAGGCTGGCCTGCGCGTTTTTGTAGGCAAGGTAGTTGGTGTTGACCTCGTTAAGCGCGGTGGTCAGGGCTTTTTCAAAATTCAGCTTGGCACTGTCCATCTCCGCTTCTACGGTTTTGTCTTTCCATTTCATGGTCTGCCAGTTAAGGAAAGGCAGATTGATGGTGGCCGAACCGCCCAACATGGGGATATTGAACGTACTTTTCGCTTTATCGGAAGACGTACTCAAACTTGCACCCAAAGTAATCGACGGATACCAACTGCGTTTTTGCGCGTTGACCGATTGTTGCGACGCTTGCAGGCGGTATTCGGCGGCGCGCAGGTCGGGGCGGTTGGCCAAAACGGTAATCGGTACGTCCAAGTTCACGCCTTTGACAGGCAACAGGCGGAATTGTGCCGGATCGGCGGCCATGTTTTCAGACGGCCTTAAATTCAACAAATTACGCAAAACCTGTTTTTGCGTATCCAAATTGTTTTGCAAAGACAACAGGCTGTTTTCCGCGCTCAGCAATGACTGTTTGGCTTGGGTCGGCTGGCTTGAATCGGCCCGGCCGTAGCGGAACTTGGCATTTGCAATGCGGTTGATTTCCTGATATTGCTTTAACGATTTTTTTGCCAACTCGATGGCTTCGTTCAGATAGGCGATATTGAAATACGCATCGGCGACATTATTAATCAAAGTCAGGCGTGTGTTGGCCATGTCTTCATGCGTGGCTTGATATTCCCATACCTGAGCATCGGCAGTGGCACTGAGTTTACGCCATAAATCCAATTCGTAGCTCAAGCCAAGCTGGCTGCTGAAGGTATTGCCGTGGCTGCCAGTTTTCAGGTTTTTAGAAGCGTTTGCGCCCAATGAGCCGCTGAACGAAGGCACCAAATTCGCACCCAAAATATTGGCTTGGTACAAAGCCTTGTTGACGCTGATGGCGGCCTGTTTTAAATCGACATTGTTCGCCAACGCCTGCTCCATCAGCGCATTAAGCTGCGGGCTTTGGTAGATTTCCCACCAGTTGCCGTTGACATCGTAGCGTTCGGCAGTTTCGGCAGCGCTCATGACTTGGCCGGTCGCTTCCAGCGTCAGGTTCGGATTGGCTTTAGGTGCGACGCACGCACTTAGGGCAAGGGCAACAGCCAATGATAAGACTGCTTGGGAAAAAGGTTTCGTCTTCATAAAAAATCTTTCGGGTAACAGCATTTCAGACGGCCTTAAGATAATAGGCCGTCTGAAACATAATTAATCCTGAGCCAGCGCATTAATCGGGTTAAGCTTGGAAGCTTTGTTGGCGGGCATAAAGCCGAACGCGACGCCGATGGCGGTGGAGCAGACAACTGCGCCGATGACGGAAGTCATGGAAATACTCATTGGGAAGTCGGTGACAAAGTAGTTGAAAACCAAACTGATGCAGGCGGACAACAATACGCCTGACAGGCCGCCGATGATACAGATTAAGACGGCTTCAATCAGGAATTGTTGCAAAATATTGTTGCGGCGTGCGCCGATTGCCATGCGGACACCAATTTCTTTGGTGCGCTCGGTAACGGAAACCAGCATGATGTTCATCACGCCGATACCGCCGACCACCAAAGAGATGACCGCGATGGAAGAAATCAGCAGCGTCATGGTGCCGGTTGTGCTTTCAACCATTTCTTTGATGCTGTCGCTGTTGTTCATAAAGAAGTCTTCTGTACCGTGGCGTGCTTTCAGCAGCTCGGTCAGGCTTTTTTCGGCAACTTGCGTGTTGGCATCGTCTTTGATTTTGACAACGATGGAGTTGGTATAGCTTTCGCCGGTAATTTGGTGCATGACCGTTGTATAAGGCGACCAAAGCATCAGCGAGTCGGAATTGCCGAATGAGTTGTCATCCTTTTTCATAATGCCGATGACGGTTAGCGGACGTTTTTTGAAAAGGATGGTTTTGCCTAAAGGATTGACACCTTCGCCGAAGAGTTTGGTTTTGGTGTTTTGGTCGATGACGACGACTTGGGCATCGGTTTTTACATCGTCATCATCAAACAGACGGCCTTCTTCCAATTTCAAACCGCGCACGTCGAAATATTGTTCGCCTACGCCGTAAAGCGAGGCGGTCAGGTCGGTGTTGCGGTAGGTTAAGGTGCCGCTGGAGTTGGTTTGAGGGGTGGCGGAGGCGACGTAACTTTGTTGGCTGATGGCTTTTGCGTCATTAATCGTCAGTGTCTTGATCCGTCCGCTGCGGCGGTCGCCAAAACCACGGCCGGGGAAGATACTGATGGTGTTTGTGCCCATCGAGTTGATGTCTTCCAAGATTTTTTGTTGAGAACCATTACCCAAGGCCACTACCGATACCACCGAAGCGATACCGATGATGATCCCCAGCATGGTCAGCAGCGAACGCATTTTGTGCGCCATAATCGCCTGTACCGACATTTTGAATGCTTCCATAAATTGATCGTAATAAAACGACCAGGAAGCTTTTTCTTTAATCCTCTCCACTTTGCTTGGCAGAATATCGGGATTTTTAGACGTATCCGAAATAATCTGACCGTCGCGGATTTCGATGACGCGGTTTGCGTTTGCCGCAATGCCCGGATCGTGGGTAACCATAATCACGGTATGCCCGTCTTCGTGCAGCTTGTGGATGATTTCCATCACGTTTTTACCGCTGGCGGTATCCAATGCGCCGGTCGGTTCGTCGGCAAAGATGATTTCGCCGCCGTTCATTAACGCGCGGGCAATCGAAACGCGTTGTTGCTGACCGCCGGAAAGCTCGCTGGGTTTGTTGCCTTCTTTATTTTGTAAGCCCAAATCGCCCAACAGTTTTTCCGCACGTTCCGCACGCTCTTTGCTGTCCATACCCATATACACGGCAGGCAGGGCGACGTTGTCCCGGGCGGTCAGCGAGCTTAACAGGTTGTAACGCTGGAAAATAAAGCCGAAACGCTCACGGCGCAAAGCCGCCAGCTCATCCGGCTGCATTTGCGATGTTTCGATGCCGTCGATTTGATAAGAGCCGGAAGTGGCGGTATCCAGACAGCCCAAAATATTCATCAGCGTCGATTTGCCTGAGCCGGACTGTCCGATAATCGCTACAAAGTCGCCTTTCTCAATAGAAAGGCTGACATCTTTCAATACGTGTACACGGTTTTCACCGCTACCGAAAAAACGGTTGATATTCTTACATTCGATTAAACTCATAATCTTTCCGGGCGAAAAATAGAAATACAGGAACTAAGGCCGTCTGAAACACAGCCAAACCTTTCAGACGGCCTTAATCAATCAGCGAGGAGGGCCGCCACCCATCATCGCGCGTTCACTGCTCTTATTCTTTTCATCTGCGCTCATTTCAGAAACGATCACTTTTTCGCCTTCTTTCAAGCCGCTTTTGATTTCGGTATTCATGCTGTCTTTCAAACCGACGGTCACTTCGCGTTCTACCGCTTTATTGTCTGCGCCTAAAATGCTGACATAGGATTTGCCGTTATGCTTTTTTACGGTCAGCGTCGGTACCAGTAAGACATTCTTCACGCCGTTGATTTCGATCGTGTTTTGAGTGGTCATACCGATGGAAAGTTTGCCTTCGGGATTCGGTACCAGTGCGCGGGCATAGTAGTAAATCGCATTGGAAGTCGTGTCCGTGCTGCTGGTGTAGTTGCCCAAAGACATGGTGGTCAGGCCGGGGTCGACACTGTCTAATTTCGCTTTAATCGGGGTGTCCGGCTCGGACAAAATGGTGAACGAAATATCCTGACCGGCTTTGACTTTCGTGATGTCGCCTTCGGCAATCTGCATTTTGTTCAACATGGTTTCCAGATTGGCCAGCTGGATAATGGTCGGCGTAGATTGCGCTGCATTGACGGATTGGCCTTCTTCAACAGGAATGGCGACCACAGTGCCGTCCATGGTGGCGGTAATCCGCGTGTGGCCCAGTTCGGATTCAGCCGTATTAATCGAGATTTTTGATTGTTTGATGGAGGCCTTCAGTTCGGTGACATTCGCTTTGGCTGCGGCTAAAGAGTCTTGTGCAGATTCCAAGTTTTCCTTGGAAGTTGCCTGTTCTTTCCATAAGGCAAGTTCGCGTTTATATTTTTTCTCCGCACTGGAAAGCGCGATTTCGGCAGAAACCAATTTTGCCTGATAGGTTTCCAGTTTGGATTTTTCGGTATTTAAGGTATTGATCTGATTGGTTGAGTCGATTTCCGCAATCAGATCACCTTTTTTCACTTGTTGGCCCAGTTTCACATACAGTTTTTTAATCTGACCTGAAGCTTCCGCGCCTACGGATACCAAATTGGAAGGTGAGATTTCGCCGGTTGCCGACACGGTTTGACGGATATCGCCGCGTTTGACCACTTCTGTAATAAAAGAAGACTGAGGCTCAGGCTTCATCAAAGACCAGCCGCCGAAAGCTGCAGCCACGATAACAGCCGTACCGGCCGCCCACTTGAAAACTTTAGACATATAAAAGGAACCAATTCAATAAAATAACGTCGCAGACAAGCAACAAATGTATTGATAGAAACAAAAAAACAACTGGATTTTACTGTAAAGACCAAGGCCAACCAAGAGACGGTCGGCTCAAATTGAAGTTTAACTTATTGAAATAAAAAATAAAGGGCAGTAAGCATTTTTCAGAACTTGCACCTCATTTACATAAATTCCCAAACTCCCTCCGAATCTGAACATTTAAGCCGCAAGAAAACTACTATAATATCCACGTCTTATTCCAATTATTAACGACACAAATAAAATGAAACACCAACAAGGCTTCACGCTTATCGAGCTGCTGATAGTCGTTTTGATTGCAGCCATTCTTGCTACCATCGCCTATCCGTCTTATCAAAACTACATCCGCCAAACGCGTCTCGCATCCGTCCGCACACAGATGCTGCATAATGCCCAACAACTTGAACGCTACTATACTCAAAAAAGTACTTTTAAGGATTTTCCTGCCGAAAATTTGCAGCAGAATCAATATTTCGATATTAGTTTTTCCGAAGGTGCGGATCCTTCCGATTCAGGTTATATTTTGAAGGCTGTACCCAATAAAGAAACCAATGCTGATGAAACTTGTACTGTTTATTACAACGACAGCGGTATCATTTGGGCAAACAGCGATAAACAAAACTGCCCCGGTTATGAAATGCCCCTAGATGAGAAATAAACAAAGGCCGTCTGAAATTCAGACGGCCTTTTTGATGGTTTGGCTGTATAAGCACATTAGCTTAAACAGGGCAAAGATCGGTAATCCCGACCTGATGTGAAGTTAATCCTTAGCCTTTGCGGCGCGGTTCGTCAGGGCGGATGCGGGAAGCCAGTTGGTCGAGGATGCCGTTGACGAATTTATGGCCATCGGTGCCGCCGAAAGTTTTGGTGACTTCGATGGCTTCGTTGATGATGACAGGATAGGGGGTCTCAGGCATAGTGCTCAGCTCATGGCAGGCAACCAGCAAAACGGCGCGTTCGATAGGGCTGAGGTCTTTTTCGTCGCGGTCGAGCAGGGGACTGATTTTTTCCATGTATTCTTCGGCATGGGTTTGTGCGCCGAAAAACAGTTTGTTGAACAGCTCTTCATCCATATTGGATGTTTGGGACAGTTCGTGGATGTTTTTAGCGATTTCAGGAGCGGCGGTTTTGTTGATGCCTGCTTGATAAATGGCTTGTACGGCAAGCTCGCGTGCGCGGCGGCGTGGGCTTTTCATGGGTATTCCTTGTGAAGAGAGTGCCGATGGTTGTCGGCTGAATATTGAATGATTCAGACGGCCTCAATGTCATGATTGGGAGGCCGTCTGAAAATATGCGGTATTCAATACGGGGAGAAGCTTATTCTTCGTCGTCTTCGTATTGTTCTGACAAAAGATGGTTGACCAAGTTGGCACATTCTACGGCAACTTTGGCGGCATCGGAGGCTTTTTCTTCGATGCGTGCAACGGCTTGTTCGTCGTTTTCAGTCGTCAGGATGGCGTTGGCGATAGGGATGTTGTAGTCAAGGGCAACGCGGCTGACACCTGCGCCGGACTCATTAGATACCAATTCAAAGTGGTAAGTTTCGCCACGAATGACAACGCCGATGGCAATCAGGGCATCGAATTGTTCGGATGAAGCAAGGTTCATCAGCGCGATAGGCACTTCAAGCGCTCCGGGAACGGTGGCAAGCGTGATGTTGTCTTCGGATACGCCCAATTCTTTCAAGGTGCGGCAGCAAACTTTGACCATTTCGCTGCCGATTTCGTTGGTGAAGCGGGCTTGAACGATGCCGATGCGCAGGTTGGTGCCATCGAGGCGTGGTTCGATAATGTTCATGATGATTCCTTCAGTATTTGTGAAATAGGGATTCGGCTCGGTTTCAGACGGCCTTGTTATAAAGTAGGTCGTCTGAAACGAAATAGGGATGGGTTATTCTTGCGGCTGCCAATCGGCAACGGCTTGGAACTCGCCGTCTTCGTTCAATTCCCACGCGCTGCCTTCTGCTTGAGCCAGCAGGGGCGCGATGTCGGGATTGTCTGCGGTAATGGCAGAGAGGCTGACAATGCTGAAATTGTCGGGATTGTCGGTGTATTCGTCAGTTTCGTCGCCGCTGAAAATACGCCAGCCGCTGTCGTTTTCAAATACGGGGGCTTCGCGGTAGAGGAAGCCGACGGGCTCGCCTTGTTCGGCGACGGTGTTGGTGACGATGCAGCGGTCGAGCGCTGCGGCCAATGCTTGGGCAAATTTGTTCATGGAGTTGACAAAGAGATGATTTGGCATGATTTTACACGATTCGCCGCTTTTCCGCACGGATGTGTGCAGGGGCGGTTTGATGGTACAATGTCGGCAAGTGCCGTCAGGTTTGAATATGACGGCTTTTGATTGTTTATCGGCTTGAGGGACGCAAGAAACAATGAGCCAAAATAAAAAAGTTGCCGGTGTAGCCTTTTTATTTTGTTTCACTGCGGATGAGGCGTATTTTCGGGCTGTTTTTTGAAAGTATGGAATGAAACCTGATTTGCTCAAACAGCAGGCGCATCGAGCGATTCAAAAGCGCCTGGGCTATGAGTTCCGCAATATGGAGCTGCTTCAGCAGGCTTTGACCCACCGCAGCTACAATGCCAAACACAATGAGCGTTTTGAATTTGTCGGCGATTCGATTTTGAACTATTCCGTGGCGCGGATGTTGTTTGACGCGTTTCCGAAATTGTCGGAAGGCGAGTTGTCGCGAATGCGCGCGGCTTTGGTGAATGAAGGTGTATTGGCTGAAATTGCGTTGGAAATGAATGTCGGCGACGGTTTGTATTTGGGTGCCGGCGAGTTGAAGAGCGGCGGTTTCAGACGGCCTTCGATTTTGGCCGACGCGATGGAGGCGATGTTTGCGGCGGTCAGCTTTGACGCTGATTTTTCTGCGGCGGAAAAAGTGGTTCGCCATTTGTTTGCGGAACGCGTGAAACGTGCGGATTTGAATATCGGCAAGAAAGACAGTAAAACCGCTTTGCAGGAAGCCTTGCAGGCACGCCGCTTTGCCCTGCCGAAATACCGAATCGAAGAGCAGGCGGAGCAGACGGCTGATGCGATGTTTGTGATTTCCTGTGATTTGGGTGAACTCGGTTTCATCTGCAATGCACGCGGCAGCAGTCGGAAAGTGGCCGAGCAAAAAGCGGCATGTGAAGCCTTAGAATGGTTGGAACAGAAGTTTCCTTTGAAAAAATCTAAAAAATAATATTTCAGACGGCCTTTGAGAAAATGCAAAGGCCGTCTGAAACAATCAAGAAAGTCATATATAAATGGATATCGAAACCTTTTTGCAAAACGAGTCGCAACACCCGACGGATTATCGTTGCGGCTTTGTGGCCATCGTGGGTCGCCCGAATGTCGGCAAATCCACGTTAATGAACCATTTAATCGGTCAGAAAATCAGTATTACCAGTAAAAAAGCACAAACCACGCGCAACCGTGTCACCGGTATTTACACCGACGATACAGCGCAATTTGTGTTTGTCGATACCCCGGGTTTCCAAACCAATCACCGCAATGCCTTGAACGACCGTCTTAATCAAAACGTAACCGAAGCGCTGAGCGGTGTGGATGTGGTGGTTTTTGTGGTGGAAGCCATGCGCTTTACCGATGCCGACCGCGTGGTGTTGAAGCAGTTGCCTAAGCATACGCCTGTGGTATTGGTGGTCAATAAAATCGATAAAGATAAAGCCAAAGATAAATTTGCGCTTGAGGCTTTTATCAATGAAGTGCGCCAAGAGTTTGAGTTTACTGCCAGCGAGGCAGTCAGCGCGAAACATGGCCTGCGTATTGCCAATCTGCTGGAACTGCTCAAGCCTTATCTGCCGGAAAGTATCCCGATGTATCCGGAAGATATGGTGACGGATAAATCCAGCCGATTCCTGGCGATGGAGATTGTGCGCGAAAAATTGTTCCGCTATTTGGGCGAAGAGTTGCCATATGCGATGAATGTTGAAGTGGAGCAGTTTGAGGAAGAGGAAAGCGGACTGTTCCGTATTTATATCGCGGTGTTGGTTGATAAAGACAGCCAAAAGGCGATTTTGATTGGCAAGGGTGGGGAGAAATTGAAGAAAATTTCTACTGAAGCCCGCCTTGATATGGAAAAATTGTTTGATACCAAAGTCTTTTTGAAGATTTGGGTGAAAGTAAAATCCGGTTGGGCAGACGATATTCGTTTCCTGCGCGAATTGGGTTTGTAATTTAATGTATTCAAACAAAAGGCCGTCTGAAAAATTTTCAGACGGCCTTTTGTTTTTTTGTTTTATCAAGACAACAATTCAGCCAGGCGTTTGACGATTTCATCCGCGGCTTCGCGTTTGGATGTTTCCGGAAATGAGGTTTCGGCAAGGTCATCAATAATGGTAATTTGGTTGGTTGGCTTGCCCATGGAAACGGAGACTTGGTTGGCCACCAGCATCGGTACGTTTTTGCGCAAACGTTTTGCCCGGGCAAATTCCAAAACCTGATGGCTTTCCGCAGCAAAGCCGACGCAGAATGGTGGAGAAGGCAGGGTAGCAACGGATGCAAGAATATCCGGATTTTCCGTCAGTTCGATAACCGGGGGTTGATTGCCGTTTTTCTTCAGTTTCTCGTTGCTGCTGTTTTTGACTTTATAGTCTGCAACGGCTGCAACGGAAATAAAAACATCTTGTTCATGGATATGGCGGTGAACTGCCTGATACATGGCTTCTGCGCTGACAGCCTGTTCGGGATGAGCCAAGCCTGCGGGTAAGGCCGTCTGAATTTGACCGTAAATCAGCGTGACTTTTGCTCCGGCAGCACGACACGCACGCGCTAAAGCCATGCCCATTTGTCCGCTGGAAATATTGGTAATGCCGCGGACAGGATCGATGGCTTCAAACGTTGCGCCGGCTGTAATCAGAACTTTTTTGCCGCTCAATAGCTTGGGTGTCCATAAATCCTCTAACAAATCTGCCAGATCGACCGCTTCGACCATTCTGCCTGTACCTGTTTCGCCGCAAGCCTGTTCGCCACTGTTTGGGTAAAACACGGTAATGCCGTCTGAAACCAGTTGCTCAATATTGCGCAGGTTAGCAGGGTTGTTCCACATTTCGACATTCATTGCAGGCGCAACGGCCAAAGGACATTTTCTGGCTGCGGCCAAAGTAGTCAGAAGGTTGTCGGCCAATCCGTTGGCAATTTTGGCAATCGTATTGGCAGTTGCAGGCGCAATAAGAAATGTGTCAGCTTCACGCGTCAGATTGATGTGCGCCATGCCATTATTGGAAGCACCTGAATAGGTATCCGATAAAACAGGATTGCCGGTTAAAGCTTGGAAAGTCAGAGGAGAGACAAATTCTGTCGCAGAATCTGTCATTACCACTGATACAGAATATCCTTGCTTTTTCAGTAGTCTGACCAGTTCGCAAGATTTATACGCCGCAATACTGCCGGTAATACCGAGAAGAATGTGTTTGCTCATAAATAATGGGTTCATTAAATGAGATATATTAGGAATCAAATCAAATTAGATTTGTTCGATGTTGATTCTGGCTAGTTTTGCTTTAATCGCATTACCATATCTCTTCGGCAAGAACGCTGAAACCACCCCGTTTTTCACTTCAGTCACATAACTGCAGACTTTAAATTCAGGAACAACATTGAGCGAGTAGTCCGGATTGACCAAAGGCGAAGCACTGGAGTACAGCGTCCATCTTGCCAGACTGCCGTCTTCATAATCAGTCGTTGCGTTAAAGCTGGTAACCCCTTCGCTGAAAGCGATTTGATAATTAGAGTAGAACTCGCCGGGAATTTTGTGTGCATTACAGAAATCAAATAATCTGTCATGTGCAAACAGATTCTGACGGATATAGGCCCACAATTCTTTTTCTAGAAAATCTTGGTCGGCAAAATGTCTGGAAGGGTAGCCCTCATCGACAAAGTTTTGAATCCTTTCCTGCATATCTGGGACTGCACCCGCTTTAGCCCCCCACATACCCGCAAGAATCAGGGCAGTATGCGAGCCTGAGTCGCGAATAGTGTGGAATAGTGTGCCACTTTTTATCCATTCGGATACGGCTGCAGCATCACGATAGCAAATAATAGAATCTGCATCACGGAAAATAACGTATTCAACATCGGGATCATTAATGGCAAGAAAGCGCCACATCGTACCCGGCCAGTTGTCCAACGGTGCGCCAACCTTAATTACTTCTGCTCCGTTATTTCTAAATCGTTGAATAGCTTCAGCCGATACAGAATCGTCGACATAAAAACGACATGTCCAACCGGGGAAAAGCACAGGCGCAAGCTGGGTGTTTAAGACGGCAGGCTCAATATATTTGGAATTATTGCCAAATAAAGAAAAGGAGATAATCCGTTTGCCGTTTTTTGGAGCCGGTGTCGGAATGATTTCATGTTCTAGGCCTGGGATGGCTTTATCTTTTAGAACCAAAGCCTGATGACCGTAAAACCCGGTTTTTTCCCAGTTATCTAAAGCGCCGTAAGCATGTGCAAGTAAATCCAAAGCAGGAATATAGGTACTATCCAGCTCTAACGTTTTCATTTCAGCCTCAATGGCTTTTTCCCATTTCAATTGCTTCAGATAGGCATAAGCAACTTTGTGATGAAATTCGACAGATTGTGGATTGAGAAGGCAAAGAATCTCGGCACGTTTTAGCGCTTCCTCGTAATTTTCCTCTTCGATAAAAGAGTGATATGCTTGTTCAAATTTTTGTTGAATCTTTTCGTTACTCATAATAGGGACATTCTAAATTTATAATTGTTTTAGTTGGAGAAAGTAGAGATTGTAAGAGTAGATGGGACTAAAGCGCCAGTAATATAGAGATATAGAGTGTTTGAATGTGGCAATTAAGAGTAAAGCCGCAGGAGTATTTATCTTTGGGTATCTGTTTTATCTATCGAACGATAAAATCCAATAAATTTTAAATTATTTAAATACAGATAGTTGTGAAAAATTTTAATTTTTTTTGAAATTGGGTGTTGACTGGTTTTGCTGGGAGGCGTATAGTTCGGTTCTTCGCTGCTGACGCGGTGAAGAAAACGAAGCAGACAGTATAACACAGTTGGTTGAAATTTTCGATAATTTTAGTTGACATTTGCTAAATGTACTGTATAATTCGATTCGCTCTTTAAAAAACAGATTACCGATAAGTGTGAGTGCATTAGGCCTCACACTGTTTGAAAGACAGACAAGATGATGTTTTAGACATTGTTCTGTCGGTTTCTTTGAAGCAGACCAGAAGTTATAAGTTAGAGATTGAATATAAGAGTTTGATCCTGGCTCAGATTGAACGCTGGCGGCATGCTTTACACATGCAAGTCGGACGGCAGCACAGAGAAGCTTGCTTCTTGGGTGGCGAGTGGCGAACGGGTGAGTAATATATCGGAAC
>NZ_JBQCWV010000015.1:0-39239 GCF_051957055.1 Neisseria sp. P0020.S005
AGTTGCCGTCTTCACCTTTAGTCAAGGTTGCTGTTTTCGGTGTGCCCGCTTCATCGGTGTAGCTCACTTCTACAGACTTGGTATCCGCATCTGCAGGAGGAGTCACTTCCACTGAGCCGTTGTCTTTTGCTTCAACAGTCGGTTTAGCCGGTGCAGTCGTGTCAGGAGCCGCAGCGTTATTGCCTGCGTTGGCTTTAACTGGGGTACTTTCGTTACCAGACGGATCTTTCGCCTGTGCAGTTACTTCAGAACCATCTTTCACTTTGTCTTGTGGAATAGTGGTGCTGTCTTTGCCTGCTTCAACGCTTGGCACTGTTTCAGGTTTGTCTGATGTCCAGCTGCCGTCTGCCTGTTTGGTCAAAGTCACTTTTTCTGGGGTGTCAGAGCCTTCAGGGGTTACTGTCACTTCTACAGTATCACCTGCTTGGGCATCGCCAGGAACTTTCACAGTCACTGAGCCATCAGTGGTAGATGGGGTCACTTCCGGTGCGCTTGGTGCAGTCGTGTCAGGATTATTACCTGCATTCGCTGTACCTTCT
Organism: Neisseria sp. P0020.S005; assembly: GCF_051957055.1. Lineage (NCBI taxonomy): Bacteria > Pseudomonadati > Pseudomonadota > Betaproteobacteria > Neisseriales > Neisseriaceae > Neisseria > Neisseria sp. P0020.S005. The sequence continues at coordinate 540 of NZ_JBQCWV010000015.1, forward strand.
TCACCTGCATTACCCGTAGTGTCAGTCGCTTTCGCAGTCACTGGAGAGCCATCTTTCACTTTATCTGCTGTGATGGTTGCTTTGCCAGTCGCTGGGTCTACTGCAACATCTGGGTTGTTTGAAGTCCAGTTGCCATCTTCACCTTTGGTTAATGTAGCAGTTTTCGGTGTGCCTGTTTCATCGGTGTAGCCCACTTCTACAGACTTGGTATCCGCATCTGCCGGAGGAGTCACTTCTACTGAACCGTTGTCTTTTGCTTCAACAGTCGGTTTAGCCGGTGCAGTCGTATCAGGAGCCGCAGCGTTATTGCCTGCGTTGGCTTTAACTGGGGTGCTTTCGTTACCAGATGGATCTTTCGCCTGTGCAGTTACTTCAGAACCATCTTTCACTTTGTCTTGTGGAATCGTGGTGCTGTCTTTACCTGCTTCAACGCTTGGCACTGTTTCAGGTTTGTCTGATGTCCAGCTGCCGTCTGCCTGTTTGGTCAAGGTCACTTTTTCTGGGGTGTCAGAACCTTCAGGGGTGACTGTCACTTCTACAGTATCACCTGCTTGGGCATCGCCAGGTACTTTCACAGCCACTGAGCCATCGGTAGTTGATGGGGTCACTTCCGGTGCGCTTGGTGCAGTCGTGTCAGGATTATTACCTGCATTCGCTGTACCTTCTTCACCTGCATTACCTGCGTTGTCAGTCGCTTTCGCAGTCACTGGAGAACCATCTTTCACTTTATCTGCTGGGATGGTTGCTTTGCCAGTCGCTGGGTCTACTGCAACATCTGGGTTGTTTGAAGTCCAGTTGCCGTCTTCACCTTTAGTCAAGGTTGCTGTTTTCGGTGTACCTGCTTCATCGGTGTAGCTCACTTCTACAGACTTGGTATCCGCATCTGCAGGAGGAGTCACTTCCACTGAACCGTTGTCTTTCGCTTCAACAGTCGGTTTAGCCGGTGCAGTCGTATCAGGAGCCGCAGCGTTATTGCCTGCGTTGGCTTTAACTGGGGTGCTTTCGTTACCAGATGGATCTTTCGCCTGTGCAGTTACTTCAGAACCATCTTTCACTTTGTCTTGTGGAATAGTGGTGCTGTCTTTGCCTGCTTCAACGCTTGGCACTGTTTCAGGTTTGTCTGATGTCCAGCTGCCGTCTGCCTGTTTGGTCAAGGTCACTTTTTCTGGGGTGTCAGAACCTTCAGGGGTAACTGTCACTTCTACAGTATCACCTGCTTGGGCATCGCCAGGCACTTTCACGGTTACTGAGCCATCGGTAGTTGATGGGTTCACTTCCGGTGCGCTTGGTGCAGTCGTGTCAGGATTATTACCTGCATTCGCTCTACCTTCTTCACCTGCATTACCTGCGTTGTCAGTCGCTTTCGCAGTCACTGGAGAGCCATCTTTCACTTTATCTGCTGGGATGGTTGCTTTGCCGGTCGCTGGGTCTACTGCAACATCTGGGTTGTTTGAAGTCCAGTTGCCATCTTCACCTTTAGTCAAGGTTGCTGTTTTCGGTGTACCCGCTTCATCGGTGTAGCCCACTTCTACAGATTTGGTATCCGCATCTGCAGGAGGTGTCACTTCCACTGAACCGTTGTCTTTCGCTTCAACAGTCGGTTTAGCCGGTGCAGTCGTATCTGCTGTTGCTGGGTTGCTGCCCGCATTTACAGTACCTTCTTCACCTGCGTTACCTGCGTTGTCAGTCGCTTTCGCAGTCACTGGAGAGCCATCTTTCACTTTATCTGCTGGGATGGTTGCTTTGCCGGTCGCTGGGTCTACTGCAACATCTGGGTTGTTTGAAGTCCAGTTGCCGTCGTTACCTTTAGTCAAGGTTGCTGTTTTCGCTGTGCCCGCTTCATCTGTGTAGCCCACTTCTACAGACTTGGTATCCGCGTCTGCTGGAGGAGTCACTTCTACTGAGCCGTTGTCTTTTGCTTCAACAGTCGGTTTGGCCGGTGCAGTCGTGTCAGGATTATTACCTGCATTCGCTGTACCTTCTTCACCTGTGTTACCCGCAGTGTCCGTTGCTTTCGCAGTCACAGGAGAGCCATCTTTCACTTTATCTGCCGGGATGGTTGCTTTGCCAGTTGCTGGGTCTACTGCAACATCTGGGTTGTTTGAAGTCCAGTTGCCGTCTTCACCTTTAGTCAAGGTTGCTGTTTTCGGTGTGCCTGCTTCATCGGTATAGCTCACTTCTACAGACTTGGTATCTGCATCTGCTGGAGGAGTCACTTCCACTGAACCGTTGTCTTTCGCTTCAACAGTCGGTTTAGCCGGTGCAGTCGTATCTGCTGTTGCTGGGTTGCTGCCCGCATTTACAGTACCTTCTTCACCTGCATTACCTGCGTTGTCAGTCGCTTTCGCAGTCACTGGAGAGCCATCTTTCACTTTATCTGCTGGGATGGTTGCTTTGCCGGTCGCTGGGTCTACTGCAACATCTGGGTTGTTTGAAGTCCAGTTGCCATCTTCACCTTTAGTTAAGGTAGCAGTTTTCGGTGTACCCGCTTCATCGGTGTAGCTCACTTCTACAGACTTGGTATCCGCATCTGCAGGAGGTGTCACTTCTACTGAACCGTTGTCTTTCGCTTCAACAGTCGGTTTGGCCGGTGCAGTTGTGTCTGTGCCGCCAGATGCCTTTCCACTATCATTTGCAGCAGCAATAATGCCGCCTACTGCTACCACTCCAGCTGCAACCCACAGCCAATTAGGATTAAATGCCCAAAATGGTGTAGCTACGCTATTACCACCTAACGCCTGTGGAGAAAATACTTCTTCTGCCAATAAGGTAACTGCATCACTTTCAACACCGCTTTGCGGTACATAGGCATAGTATTGTCCGTTTTCTGCCTTACCCAAAAGTAATTCGGTATTGTTGCTCTCGTAATAGCCTTCCAGTACCAAATCGGATTCTTGATTAATGTCGGTGCCTTCAAATGCAATGTGAAGGTCGTTACCAATGCGTTTGGTATCGATAGTTTCAGGAGCGTACTGGGTATTGTCATCAACCAATTCGTAGTTCACATTTGGTTGAGCTTTGATGATGACTTTTTTATTTGCTGCATTCAATTTGACGGTTTCAACAGTTTCGTTGCCACTATTGATTTTTACGCTGATATTCTTTGACATGGATTTTCCCTTTTAAATTTGTTTAGTTGGCCGCGCAGGCTGTTTCGTTAATGCGTGAAATTGTGTGGGCTTGATGCTTGAGTTTCTTTAATGCTTCTTGTGCTGTTGCTGCATCAACCTCTTTGATTTGAGGCACTGAAACGTTTGTTGCATCAATTTGGTAATAATGTACCGATTGTTCTGTTAGATTTACGTTGAGTTTTGTTGTAGGTTTGGCTGCCACGTATTGGGCCTCCAAAGTTGCAGGCTTCGCGCAAATTTCTGTCTTTGCAAAACCACCTACTTGGAGAGATGATAGGTATTCACCATTAACTTTGATATTGACTGCGATTGGGTTTGCACCCGCATCGGCACGATAGAAGACCAAACCGGTTTGATTTACTTGCGGTTTAATTTGAGATGAGTGGTTGTCAAAGTTTGACCATCTGTTGTTACTTAATGTACAGGCAGACAGTACGGATACAGCTAAGGCTGCTGCAAGCGTCAGTTTTAAAAGTTGCATCATTTACATTCCTCGCAATTAAGCAATTAAATAGAATGGACATAAATCCACCCTCTGTTTTAGATATCATATGCAAATTACTTAACATAAAATTTCAGCTTTACTTTACCATAACCTTCAATCACGCAACTCGCATATACCATTATTATATCTACCATTTGTAATAAAAATAACATGCTTATAAAAACTTTATAAATAGTAACTTGGGTTTTATATTTAATCAGCATTTACAAAAAATTTCATTAGTAAACAAACTTTATTTCACACATTTAACTAATATATTAAAAAAAATATAATTATTTGAAATTTAATGTAATTTAAGAAAATCCAACTAACTGAGAAAAATAATTACCTTATTTATTATTAATATCTTTATAAAGATAATTAAGATTATATTGTAAAGAAACTTTTACAATAGACTTGAAATCTAAATATCCAATTTTCCAATATTTCTCTTAAAACAACAGCATAAAACTATAAACTATGATTTCCTGATAGCCTCATTACTGGCGAAACATCATCTAAAACCATCCCTTGCTTAAACTCCAAACGCAAAAAAACCTGCTTTTTTCAAAGCAGGTTTTCATATTTGGTGGGTCGTGAGCGATTCGAACGCTCGACCAACGGATTAAAAGTCCGCTGCTCTACCGACTGAGCTAACGACCCGATAAGCTGTGTATTATAGAGACGGGACTCACAGCTGTCAACACTTTTTTAAACTTTTTTATTCGACAACGATTTTCGGGAAGCGGCTGCTGAAGTCTTTGCCTTTATCGGCAATGGCCAGTGCAATTTGGAAGGCGGCTTCGGTGTAGATGTCGGCGATGGTTTGGTTGTTTTCAAACAAGGCCGAAGATGTGCCGCTGTCCATGGCTTCGCGTACAGGCAGGCTCAATGGAAGCTGGCCGAGCAGCGGTACATTCAAACGCTCTGCCAAGTTTTTGCCGCCTTCTGCGCCGAAGATTGCTTCGGCATGGCCGCAGTTGGTGCAAATATGGACAGACATGTTTTCCAAAACGCCCAAAATCGGAATATTGACTTTGTTGAACATATCCACGGCTTTGCGTGCATCAATCAGGGCGATGTCTTGCGGCGTGGTGACGACAACGGAGCCGGTCACGGGGATTTTTTGCGACAGGGTCAATTGGATATCGCCAGTACCGGGCGGCAGGTCAATGAAGAGATAATCTACATTGTCCCACTCGCTTTGGAACATAAGCTGTTGCAAGGCTTGGCTGACCATCGGGCCGCGCCAAACGACGGCTTGGTCGGTATCGACCAGAAAACCGATGGACATCACTTGAATGCCGCTTTCGGCTTCAACGGGAATAAGTTTTTTGTTTTGTTGATCGGGTTTGCGGTCTTGTACGCCGAGCATGGTGGGCTGGCTTGGGCCGTACAGGTCGGCATCGAGTACGCCGACACGCGCGCCCATTCTGGCCATTGCGGTGGCAAGGTTGGCAGTGGTCGTTGATTTGCCAACACCGCCTTTACCGGATGCAACGGCAATAATATTTTTCACGCCTTTGATGGTCGCCACGCCGGGTTGAACTTTATGCGTACCGATTTCGGTATCGATACTCAAGTGAATGTGGGTATCGCCGGTATGCGAAATGACGGCTTCTTGAACGGCGTTGGCAATGTCTGCGGCGATATGGGCAACTGGGAACGCGAATTTCAGGCCGATATGCAGGCCGTCTGAATGCTCTTCCAGAAGCGAAACGGCTTTTTCGCTGCCCAAAGTGCGTATTGTGGTGGGAATCAACACGGCATCGAGTGCGGTTCGGATGGCTGGGATATTCATAATCTGCCTCTTGAATGTGGGAAATTGTTTGATGTGCGCGATTTGCCTGCCTGACAAATCTGCTGAATTATACCCTTGAACACCATGCAAGGGATACGCCCGAAAAACTTCAGGCTGCCTGAAACATCGGGCAGCCTGAAAAAAGGGTCAACTGAAACGCGGCCTTATTCGCTCAAGAGCGCAATGTCGGCAACTGCGTTCATTTGTTCCGCCAAGCGGTTCAGCAGGTTCAAACGGTTTTGTTTCACGGCAGCATCTTCAGCCATTACCATCACGCCGTCGAAGAATGCGTCGACTTGCGGTTTGACGGAAGCCAGCTCGGACAAAGCAGTTTGGAAATTGCCTTCGGCAACGGCGACGGAGATTTTCGGCTGCAAACCTTGTGCGGCGGCATACAGGGCTTTTTCTTCGTCTTGTTGCAACAGGCTTTCGTTAACCGCGCCCAACTCGGCATCAGCTTTTTTCAGCAGGTTTTGCACGCGTTTGTTGGCTGCGGCCAGTGCGGCGGCTTCGGGCAGCTGTTTGAACGCGGCAACGGCCTGCAGTTTGGCCACTACGTCGTCCAGACGGCGCGGCTGTTTCGCCAATACTGCGGCAACGATGTCTTGCGGATAATCGTTTTGCAACAACACGGCCAAACGCGCCTGCATGAAGTCGGCGGTTTCAGACGGCGTTTTCTCGTTGAGCAAACCTTGCGGGAAGCTGTTGAAGGCCGTCTGAATCAGTTCGTTTACGTCCAAACCGTACTGCATCAGCATACGCAAAATACCCAATGCGGAGCGGCGCAGGGCATATGGGTCTTTGTCGCCAGTCGGAATCAGGCCAATACCCCAAATGCCGACCAAGGTTTCCAGTTTGTCGGCCAAAGCAACGGCGGTTGCCACTTTGCCGTTCGGCAGGTTGTCGCCGGCAAAACGCGGTTGGTAGTGCTGCTCGATGGCTTCGGCGATTTCTTCGGTTTCGCCGTCCAAGCGGGCATAGTATTTGCCCATGGTGCCTTGCAGTTCGGGGAACTCGCCGACCATTTCGGTTACCAAGTCGGCTTTGGCCAAACGTGCGGCGCGCTCGGCTGCGGCGGCATCCGCGCCCAATGCTTTGGCGATATGGGCGGCAATGCTTTGCAGACGTTCGATGCGCTCGGCTTGCGAACCGATTTTGTTGTGGTAAACCACGCTGGACAATTTCGGCAGGCGGCTTTCCAAAGTCGCTTTTTGGTCTTGTTTGTAGAAGAACTCGGCATCAGACAGGCGCGCGCGCAAAACGCGTTCGTTGCCTTGAATGATGTGCGATGGATCTTCGGTTTGCAGGTTGGATACCAGCAGGAAGCGGTTCATCAGTTTGCCGTTTTGATCGAGCAGCGGGAAATATTTTTGGTTTTGCTGCATGGTCAGAATCAGGCATTCTTGAGGCACGGCGAGGAAGTGTTCTTCAAAACCGGCTTCCAATACCACAGGCCATTCGACCAATGCGGTCACTTCGTCCAACAAGGCTTCATCGGCGGCAACGGTCGCGTTCAGACGGCCTGCCTGCTCGTTCAAGGCCGTCTGAATGGCGGCTTTGCGTTCGGCAAACGATGCTTCTACTTTGCCTTGCTCGCGCATTTGTACGGCGTAGCTGTCGGCGTTTTCGATGGCGATTTCGCCGCTGGAGAGGAAGCGGTGACCCAGTGTTTTGTTGCCGCTTTGCAGGCCCAAAACGCTGACGTTTACGATGTCGCCGCCGTGCAGCACGATCAGGCTGTGTACAGGGCGCACGAAGGTAAATGTGCTGCTGCCCCAACGCATGACTTTAGGAATCGGCAGTTTTTTCACTGCGGCATTGATGATGTCTTCCAAGAGCTCGCTCAGCGGTTTGCCGGTTTGGACGTATTCGTAGGCGTACACGTCTTGCTTGCCGTCGTTGATGACGGTCAGGTCTTCGATTTTCGCACCCGCACCACGCGCAAAACCTTCCAAAGCCTTAGTCGGCGCACCGTCTTTCATGGCATTTGCCACGGCCGGGCCTTTTTTCACGATTTTTTGATCGGCTTGAACGGCTTTCACGTTTTTGACTTGAACGGCCAAACGGCGCGGAGAAGCGTAGGCAGTATATTCGGCTGCGCCGTCAATCAGTTGCGCTTTTTCCAAGCCTTCGGCAACGGAAGCGGCAAAATGGTTGCCCAGATTATTGAGGGCTTTTGGCGGGAGTTCTTCAGTGAGAAGTTCGATTAAGAGGGTTTGGGTTGTCATGTGCTTATCGTTAAATAGGAAATTGGTTGGCGTCTGAATACGGCATCATGCGGTTTTCAGACGCAAGGTTAATTGAATTGACGGCGATTTTATCATTTTCAGACGGCCTGTGGCTGTCTTTCACAAACAATTTGCCCGATTTTCAAGCAACTTCGTCCGCAACGGCTTCAATTTGCGGCGCGGATATACGGCAAACCGCTGGTTTCGTCGTATTCGGGAATGTCACTTCCGGCAAACAGCGCACCGGCCAAACGCACGGCCGCGCCGGTAACGGCCGGGGAAATCATAAAGCCGTGGCGGAACAGACCGTTGACTTCAATCAGGCGGCGTTCGCGGTTGAAGCGGATTTCGGGGTTGTGGTGGTTTAAAGTCGGGCGCAGGCCGGTGGCCAGTTCCAAAAGGTTTGCCTCGCCAAATGCCGGATGCACGGCGTACAGCGCGGACAAAAGTTCCAAACCGGAACGCACGCTGGCCGGCGCTTGGCTTTCACTTTCAATTTGGGTCGCACCAATCACAAAAATATGGTTTTCCTTCGGCGCGATATACAAAGGATAGCGCGGATGCAGTAGGCGCACGGGGCGGGAAAGCTCGATTTCAGGAGCGTAAACGCGTGCCACTTCACCGCGAACGCCGCGCAAAACGCTTTCAGACGACCTGTTCCACGCGCTCTTTGCACCATAACCGCGGCAATCGATGACCCAATCGTATAGCGCCGCCAAATCTTCGACTTCGCGTTCGCACGACCAATGGCACACCACATTCATTGATTCCAAAGCATCGGCAAGCGCATTCAATACCTGCCGTCCGTCCAACTGCCCTTCTGTCGGCAGATACAGGCCGTCTGAAAACCGCCCTGCCAGTTGCGGCTCGTTTGCTGTGATTTCATCCGCGTTCCAACGTATGGTTTCATGTTCCGCCACGCCGCCGCGCTTCAAATGACGGGCAAACTCGGCGGAAAGCGGCTTGTCCTGCGTGTGCCAGACAATCAGGCTGCCGTTTTCCTGCATCATCACCGGCGTATTCAGACGGCCGACAATCGCGCGCCAAAGCGCAATGCTTTGTTTGCCCAAACGGATGACTTCGGGCGTTGCCTCCACCGCTTCGGCAGACGGCGCCAACATGGCCGCGGCAACATAAGCGGCGGCTTGCGCGCCGTTGCGTTCGCCTTTCTCAAACAACTCTACCGCCACGCCCTGCTCCGCCAATTGGAACGCCATCAGACGGCCCGACAGACCGCCACCGAGTACCGCAACCTTAGACATCAGTTTCTCCTTGTTTTTAATATATAAATAAGCGGCATATTTTAAAACTTGTTTTGCTGTATCACAATATCGACAGAAAATTAAGAACAGTTTTTGCAGATCATGCTCAAGCTGAATCAGTAATACGTAAACAAAAAGCTTCCCTCTATACCCGGCAGTTAACCGCTTCAAGCTGCCAATCGTTTTTTATAAAAATATCTTTCTTACATAAAACCTACTATTTGAAGTGAGCGTGTTGCGACGGCAAATCAAATTATGTTGACGCTGAATACGCCCGCCTACTTATCCGAACTTCACTTCTGCTCCGAATACTTCCTGCCATAGTTTTCGCACATTGCCGTAATGGGTCAGCAATTCGTCCGTCACTTCGGTTTTTTTGGCATCGCGCAGTTTGGTGTTGTGTTGCTGCTGGCGGTAGAAGCGGTAGGCAATGCGGCTTTGTTCGGCGAGGGTTTTGTCGATGAGGCCGCAGTCGGCGGCGATGTTCAACAGGGCGATGTTGCCGTAGTTGTCCAAGAGTTGCGGATCTTGGCGGGCATGGGCAAGGATGAGGTATTGGACGATAAATTCGACGTCGACCACGCCGCCGCGCGCGTATTTGACGTTGCTGTCAACCGGCGGATGGGTGGGGAACATTTTTTCGCGCATTTCGATGATTTCGCCTGCCAAGGCGGTTTGGTCGCGCTCGGCGGTGAGGATTTCGGTGCGGATGCGGTCGAAGGCCGTCTGAATTTCGGGTGTGCCGCAGATAAAGCGGGCGCGGGTGAGGGATTGGTGTTCCCACGTCCATGCGTTTTCGCGCTGATATTTTTCGAAGGCGGCGATGCTGTGGGCGAGGAAGCCGGCGTCGCCGTTGGGGCGCAGGCGCAGGTCGGTTTCGTAGAGGCTGCCTGCGCCGGTGGCGGCGGAAAGCCAGTTGGTCAGGCGGCGGGCGAGGCGGCTGTACACGTCGCCTGCGTCGGGGTGGGGGTCGTCGTAGAGGTAGACGAGGTCGAGGTCGGAGGCGTAGCCGAGTTCTTTGCCGCCGAGTTTGCCGTAGCCGACGACGGCGAATTGCGGGGTGTCGCGGTGTTTTTTGGGCATGTCCGCCCACGCGCATGGCAGGGCGGCGGCGAGGATGGTGTCGGCGAGGGCGGAAAGTTGGTCGGAGAGGGATTCTACCGTCCACAGTCCGGCGAGGTCTTGGACGGCGAGGCGGAAGACTTGGGCGTGCTGGAAGCGGCGCAGGGTGTCCATTTGCGCTTCGGTGTCGCCGCCGCAGGCTTTGAGGTCGTCTGAAAGGGCGGCGGCGAGGGCTTGCCAGTCAAACGCGGTATCCAAAAGCTGCGCGCTGATGAGTTCGTCCAGCAGAATCGGATATTTGCTCAGATACGCCGCCACCCATGAGCTTTGGCTCATAATCTGCGCCAGTTGCGCCAAGGTTTGCGGATGTTCGTTGAGGAAGGCGAGATAGGCAGAGCGGCGGCTGATGTTTTCGAGGAAGTCAAACAGCCGCATTAATGTATCGGTCGGATTGGCTTGCTCGGCTGCCGCCTGTACGAACAGCGGCACAATGGCGTCGAAACGCGGCTGGGCGTGGGCGGAAAGGTGGCGGTATTTATGACCGTGCCGGATTTGGTCGAGCCTTGCGGCGATGGTTTCGGCATTGAACCCGTGTTCTTTCAGACGACCTTGCCGCTCTTCTTCGTCAGGCTTTTCCTGCCATGCCCATTGCCATTCGCTGTTGTCCTGTGTTTGCTCTTCGGGTTCGCTCAAAATTTCGTTGAACAACTGATTGACCTTGTTCCGATGAACGTTGAGGTCGTCTGAAAAGGCGGTGTAGCTGTCGAAACCCATGCTTTCGGCGAGCAGTTGCTGCTGTTCGGGCGAGGCGGGCAGGGTTTGGGTTTGCTGGTCGTCCCAGTATTGCAGGCGGTGTTCGACGTCGCGCAGGAAGCGGTAGGCGGCAAGCAGGGTTTCGACGTTTTCAGACGGCATGATGCCCAATTCGGCAAGTTTCATCAGCGTTTCCTGCGTGCCTTTCAGTTGTAGCGTGCGCATTTGCCCGCCGCGTATCATCTGGAAAATCTGGGCGATAAATTCGACTTCGCGGATGCCGCCTGCGCCGAGTTTGATGTTGTCCGCCATGCCTTTTTTGCTGACTTCGCTGCGGATTTGGCGGTGTAGGTTCCGCATTGCTTCATACGCGCTGTAATCCAGATATTTTCGGAACACGAAGGGGCGCACCAGCGATTTGATGTCGTTCGGATACGGCGTAACCACGCGGCCTTTGCACCATGCGTAGCGTTCCCATTCGCGCCCCTGCGTAATCAGGTATTGCTCCAGCGCGGTTTCGCTCAATACCAGCGCGCCCGAATCGCCGTCCGGCCGCAGCCGCATATCGACGCGGAACACCTGCCCGTCGGCGGTAATGTCGTTCAGCAGCGCAATCAGTTTCTGCCCGACTTTGGTGAAAAATTCCTGATTGCCCCGTTCGCGCCTGCCGTCGGTGTCGCCCGATTCGGGATAGACGAAAATCAAATCGATGTCGGAAGACACGTTCAACTCATAGCCGCCCGCCTTGCCCATCGCCACCACGCTCAAATGCTGCGGCGATTTGGTATAACGCCCGATCGGCGTGCCGTACATGTCCCGATAATAGGCGTAGGCGAAATCCAGCGCGGTATTGACGGCAAAATCGGCAAACAACGTAATCGTGCGGGTAACTTCGTTCAAATCGCTGATGCGGTTGATATCGCGCACGATAATCTGCGACACCACATAACGGCGTAACTTGCGCAACTGCCGCGCTAATTCCTCCTCATTTTCTTCCGCGCGGATTTTGTCCCAATCGGCAAAAGCTTGAAAATCAGCTTCGGTCAACACCTTGTCCAGCATGGGCAGGAAGATTTCGGGCTTGAGTTTGCCGGAATCAAGGTTGCGGGCGAGAAAAAGGGAATAACGGCGGGCAGTATCGAGGCGGTTCATAATCTTTGCCTGAATAAACAGAAAAGACCATCATAGCAAGGTTTCAGGCCGTCTGAAACCCACGCTTTCCCCTATCCGTGCAATCGGCTAAAATACCAACCTTTGCAACCCATCATAAGGAAACCGCCATGACCCGTATGGTTCACTGCGTCAAACTCGGCAAAGAAGCCGAAGGCATGAAATTTCCGCCGCTGCCCAACGAACTGGGCAAACGCATTTTTGAAAACGTTTCCCAAGAAGCATGGACGGCTTGGACCCGTCACCAAACCATGCTGATCAACGAAAACCGCCTCAGCCTTGCCGACCCTCGCGCGCGCGAATACCTCGCCCAGCAGATGGAACAATACTTCTTCGGCGACGGCGCAGACGCCGTACAAGGCTATGTTCCGCAAGAGCCTAAATAAGCATTGAAAAGCTAAGGCCGTCTGAAACCCGATTTTCAGACGGCCTTTAAAATTCCCGATTGCCCCGCATATTAGGTTAGGCAAATAGAACAGATAAATCATAGAAACCCATGATTCTCTGTTAAAATCCAAATTTCATTCATTTCAATCCACACTGGAGCAAACGCCATGCAAAACGACGTTTACGACTATACCTCGCAAGGCTCGGTTGCCAAAAACACCGTCCTGCAAAAAACCTACCGCCTACTCGGCCTGTCTTTCATTCCTGCCATTGCCGGCGCGTTCTTTTCCGTCAAAACAGGCTTTAACATTTTCTCCATATTTAGTTCGTATTGGATTGCCCTGGCCGCCTTCTTTGGCTTCTTCTACGGCATGATCTTCCTGATTGAAAAAAACCGTTACAGCAACGTCGGCGTAGCCCTGTTGATGATCTTCACTTTCGGCATGGGTGTTACCATTAGCCCTATGCTGCAATACGCCCTGGCGATTAACAACGGTGCACAAATCGTCGGTACGGCTGCCGCCATGACTGCTGGCATATTCTTCACCATGTCCGCCATGGCACGCCGCACCACAATGAACATGAACAAACTCGGCAGCTTCCTCGGTACCGGTGCGATCGTGCTCATGATTGCCGTTGTAGCCAACATCTTCCTCAACATCCCTGCCCTGAGCCTGACCATCGCGGCCGGCTTCGTTGTCTTCAGTTCCCTGATGATTATGTGGCAGGTGCGTACCGTTATCGACGGCGGCGAAGACAGCCACATCAGCGCGGCGCTGACCATCTTCATCTCTATCTACAACATTTTCAGCGAACTCTTAAGAATCCTCATCGCTCTCAGCGGTGACGACTGATAAAGCCGCAAAGGCCGTCTGAAATTTTAGACGGCCTTTTTGATTTTTGACATCACCGGCAAACTCCCCTATCCTGAACGTACACAAACCCTATTCACAACCCAAAATGACCACGATCACTCCGCGCCGTGCCGTGTACGCAGGCAGCTTCGACCCTCCCACCCTCGGCCACCTGTGGATGATACAGGAAGCCCAATCCCTCTTTGACGAACTCATCGTCGCCATCGGCACTAATCCCGAAAAGCGCAGCACCTACACCATAGAAGAACGCCGCGCCATGCTCGATGCCATTACCCACCCCTTCCCCAACGTCCGCATCAGCGTGTTTGAAAACCGCTTTTTAGTCGATTACGCCCGCGAAGCCAACGCCAATTTCATCGTCCGCGGCATCCGTTCCGCCGCCGACTACGAATACGAACGCTCGATGCGCTACATCAACAGCGACATCGCCCCCGAAATCTCTACCGTCTTCCTAATGCCGCCGCGCGAAATAGCCGAAGTGTCCTCCACCATGGTCAAAGGCTTGGTCGGCCCACAAGGCTGGCGCGACATGATAGGCCGCTACCTCCCCGACCCCGTCTATCAAAAAATCCTGCAAGACCACGAAACAAACACATAAAACAAAGGCCGTCCGAACATTTCAGACGGCCTTCTAATTTTCGTTGATTATTTACGGGCAGACGTCAACGCCTGCAGGTTTTGATTCAACGTTTCCATGTCCAACCAACCGGCGGCAATAAACAGCATCAAAATCACCGTACCCACGCACAGCACGCCGATACCATACAACACATAACCCACCAAAACACGGCCTACCGTCGCATTCCCCATCCACATCAAACCGCGTACCTGCACCACAAACACCCAAGCCTGCCACAACAGCGCAAACACAGCCAACGCCGGCACATACAACACCAGCAACAGCGGCAGCAGCAAAGCCTCAGACACCAAAATAAAGCCCCACAAAGGCAGCCGGGGCGCACCGTAATAATGCAGCACCTTGCGCATCGAGCGGCTCAACACCAACCATTTCACAATCACCAAAATCACCGACAGGCACACCGCCGCCGCGCCACTGCCAAACAAAGGCGACATGCTGGCCGCGTTCACCACACCCAACAGTAGCAGCACCGCCGCCATCACCAAAGGCGAATACAAATACGTCTCCGGCGAACGATAGCGCAAACGCAAAACATCCCACATATCACGAACAAACACATACAGCATGGCATAAATCCAAAGCAAAAAGCCGATTGTATCTTAGGCCGTCCGAAAATCAAACCGGTAAACCTAAAAACCGCCAATTAAAACGAAAAAATAATTCAATACAAAACAAAATCTTAATTTACCGCCTCAAAAATAAAGCCTGCAAACGCTTGCACAAGACAACGAAATTTGGTTTAATTCACATCTCGCAACGAAATACGCGAAGGCCAGATAGCTCAGTTGGTAGAGCAACGGATTGAAAATCCGTGTGTCGGCGGTTCGATTCCGCCTCTGGCCACCACCAACCGCATTGAAGCGGTTATTTTTTTATCTATACAATTTGCACGCATGCTTTAAGCGCAAATCCCGTTCCAGACCATGCGTCCCGATTTCCACACAAGGCCGTCTGAAAAATTTCAGACGGCCGTTGTTCATGTTGGCATGGCATAAAAATCCGCTTCACCGCCCCATTCCGACAGAATACGGCGCTTCCACCCAAATCGGCTGAAACCTTCGCGAACATACTGAAATGAATAAAGTTCAAGGCAGGTCGGTTTACTATATAATACCGTCCAAACCAACCATAACTTACTCATTGCAGGGAAGATAATGAAAAAAGTGCTGATTGTGCATTACTCGCAAACGGGGCAGCTCTCCAGCCTGGCGCGAAATTTTGCCGCGCCGTTGCAAACAGCCGGCATACAGGTCGATTGCGTCAATATCGTACCGGAGCAGGCATTTCCGTTTCCGTGGCCGTTTTGGCGTTTTTTCGATACCTTTCCTGAAACCGTCCATTTAAAACCCGCCCCGATTCTGCCGCCGCAAATTCCATCCGAAGATTACGATATGGTGGTCATTGCCTACACCGTTTGGTTCCTCTCTCCTTCGCAACCGATTACCGCCTTTTTGCAACGCGAAGAAACGCGCCGCCTGCTGGACGGCAAACCGGTCATCACGCTTATTGGCTGCCGCAATATGTGGCTGGGCGCGCAGGAAAAAATGAAATCTTTGCTGAAACAAAACGGCGCCAAACTCATCGGCAACATCGTAAAAATCGATGCCTGCAACAGCGCGGCAAGTTTCATAACCACGCCCGCATGGATGCTGACCGGCGACAAGCGCTATTTCCGCTCCCTGCCCTCTGCCGGCATTGCTGAAGAAGAATTGGCGGATGCGGCGCGGTTTGGTACGAAATTGCGCGATACACTGTTAAACCAACAGCCGTTGGACGAAACCCTGTTTCAAAACATGGGTGCAGTGACAGTCAATGAAAAACTGATTTTCAGCGAACGCGCCGCCGGCCGCAGCTTCTTCGTCTGGGGCAAGCTTTTGATGGCTGCAAGCCGTATTTCTCCGCTTTTGCGCCGTGCGCTGCTGTGCTTCTACATCGTCTTTTTATTGGCGATGATTTTGGTAGTTTTACCCATCAGTGTAATTTTGAAAAAACTGCTGCATCCGCTGCTCAAAGGCCGTCTGAAAAAGCTGGCGGATTATTATGAACAACCGTCAGGCAGATAATCTGTTTCAGACGGCCTCAAACCAGGAATCCATCATGCCCAAAGTTATCCACTACCCCGAACGCCGTCGCTTTCAAATCGACATTGACGGTTTGGAAGCAGGCTATATCAGCTATACCGAACATAACGGCGGCTGGGACGTAAACCATACCGTGGTCTCGCCCAACTTCCGTCATCGCGGCATTGCCAAACTACTGGTGAGCGCGCTGATGGAATACGCCGAAACACACCACATCCCGTTGACTGCAAGCTGCGACTACGCGGCGCGGTTTATCGGTTGATTATTTTGACAACCACATCATGACATCGAATAACACACTCAAAGACGTTTATCTCAACCGCGTTTCTGCCTTCTTGCCCAATGCCCCTGTCGGCAATGACGAAATGGAAGCCGTCCTCGGCATGGCAGGCGATGTGCCGTCACGCGTGCGCCGTATGATTTTGCGTTCCAACGGCATTTTGTCGCGCCATTACGCCATCGATCCCGAAAGCCGCCGCACGACGCACACCAATGCCGAATTGGCCGCCGAAGCGGTCAACGGCCTGTTTGCCCAAGGCGTTCCTGCAGAAGCCATCGGCAGCCTAGCCTGCGCCACTTCCTACCCCGACCAAACCATGCCCGGACACGGTGTGATGGTGCATGGTTTGCTGGATATGCCGCCTTGCGAAGTGTTCAGCATGGCAGGCGTATGCGCGGCAGGTATGGCGGCAATGAAACACGCCTACAACGCCGTGCGCACCGGCGAACACGCATATGCGGTTTCCGTTGCTTCCGAAAACGCCTCGGCGGTCATGCGCGGCGAAGTGTTCCAAAGTGAAACCGACCATAAAAAACTGGAAAACGCTTCCCCCGAAATCGGGTTTGAAAAAGACTTTTTGCGCTGGATGCTGTCTGACGGCGCAGGCGCAGTGTATCTGTCCGACCGCCCCAATTCAGACGGCCTCAGCCTGAAAATCCATTGGATAGACCTGCTTTCCTACGCCAACGAAATGCCGCCCTGCATGTATGCCGGCGCAGAATTCCGCGACGGCGTATTTGAAGGCTGGAAACACGCCGATGCCGATTACGGCCGCCGCCACAGCCTGATGGCGGTCAAGCAGGACGTCAAACTGCTGAACGAAAACATCGTCCGCTATACGGTGGAAAAACCCCTCTCCCAAATCGCCGCCAAACACGGCATCCGCGCCGAAGAAATCGATTGGTTCCTGCCCCACTACTCTTCCGGCTTCTTCCGCGACCGCCTTTCAGACGGCCTGAAAAACATCGGCTTCGACATTCCGCAGGAAAAATGGTTTACCAATCTGCACAGCAAGGGCAACACGGGTTCGGCCTCGATTTACATCATCCTTGAAGAATTTCTGCGCACCTTTCCCATCGAACACGGCCAAAAAATCCTGTGTTACGTTCCGGAAAGCGGACGCTTTTCAACATGTTTCATGCTTTTGGAAGCAGTAAAGGCCGTCTGAATGAAAATTGACGACATTCCTCAAGACAACAGCGCCAGCTACCACGGCCACCGCAAAGTCATCTACGGCACCCGCGACGGCCACTACGAAGCGGCCACCAGCAACGGTTGGCAGGATGAAGCCTACGCCACCGAAATGGCGGTATGCGAACTCGATGCCCAAACGCAGGCCGCACGCGAAGCTGTCGAAAAAGGCGAATATTCGCCGCTGTACTACCATATGTTCCGCTGCCGTTATGATGAAACCGGCTTGGCCATGGCGGCAGGCGTATGGAAATGGCAGCTTCGTCGGCATTTCCGTCCCGAAGTGTTCGCCAAACTACCGGCCAAAACCCTGCAAAAATACGCCGATGCCTGCCAAATCAGCATAGACGGCCTCAAACAAACTGATATTTAAAGCCCCTCATGATTACCCTGCATTCGCTCGACCAATCCCGCGCCCTGCGCATTGTTTGGCTGCTTGAAATCCTCGGTACGCCTTACCGCCTACAAACCTACCACCGTCATCCCGACACTTTGCTCGCCCCTGACGAACTCAAAGCCATCCATCCCTTAGGCAAATCGCCTTTATTGGATGATGATGGCTTTATCTTGGCGGAAAGCGGCGCGATTACCGACTATCTGATTCAAACCTACGGCAACGGCCGTCTGATGCCCGAACGCGGCAGCCGCGAATACTGGCAATATCAACGCTGGCTGCATTATGCCGAAGGTTCGCTGATGCCGTTATTGCTGCTCGGACTGGTGTTCCGCCGGATTGAAAGCGCGCCCATGCCGTTTTTCGTCAAACCGATTGCCCGCAAAATCAGCGGCAGCGTCAAAAGCAGCTTTATCCATCCGCAAGCCGCGCTGCATCTTTCCCATATCAACAACGAGTTGGAAAACCGTGAATGGTTGGTCGGCAACAGCCTCAGCGGTGCCGACATCATGATGAGCTATCCGCTGCAAGCCGCGGCCGACCGCTTCGATTTTTCCGACTACCCCAATATCCGCGCTTATTTACAACGCATCGAAGCGCATGAAGCCTACCGCCGCGCCGTTGAAAAAGCAGGTTCGCCTTTATTGAAACTCGACAAATAAAACAAGGCCGTCTGAAACGTTTTCAGACGGCCTGAAACCTTGGTTCACTTATCAAATAGCTTCGCGGCAAACGGCGTTTTTACCCAAGCGCCGCCCGAATGCTTTGTTCCCCCTCGCCGTTCCACTATAATGGCAACCCATATCCTTCTAAAAAATAACACCATGCCAACCGACAACCGCCCGACTCTTGCCATCGACACCAGCACATCCTTTTTGTCCATCGCATTGGAACATCAAGGCGAAGTCCACCTGTTTCACGAAAACGTCGGTACCAAGCAATCCGAACAAATCCTGCCACAAATCGAACTTCTCTTCAAAGAAGCAGGCATCACGGCTGCCGATTTGGGCTGCATCGTTTATGCACAAGGTCCCGGCGCATTTACCGGCCTGCGTATCGGCGCAGCGGTTGCACAAGGTTTGGCCACGCCGTTTGACACGCCCATGATCGGTATTCCCTGCCTCGATGCCGCCGCTTCATTGCTGCCACCATCCAGCTGCGTACTGGCGGCCACCGATGCGCGCATGGGAGAAGTGTTCTACGCATGGTTTGATACGCAAAACCACGTCCGTTTGAGTGATTACACGGTTGGCAAAGCCGCCTCTATTACCGCACCCGAAGGCAAAACGCCCACCGGCGGCATCGGCAATGCCTTTGCCCTCGCCGACAAACCGCCTTTTGACGGTCAAGCCGATATGCCGACCGCCGCCGACTATCTCAAACTTGCCCGCAGCGGCCGCTATCTTGCTACTGACGCGGCGCACGCCGAGCTACTCTACGTCCGCAACAAAATTGCCCTGACCGCGCAAGAGCAAGCCCAACAAAAGGCCAAACCGTGAACCTGCGCCCAGCCTTACTTGCCGACTGCCCCACCCTTGCCGCCATCGACGCACAAGGCAATCCTTCGTCGTGGACGGCGCAGCAGTTTGAATCGGCGGTTCAACACCATCCCGACAGCGTTTGGCTCAGCCAGACCGACCACCAAATTACCGGCTTTATCGTGTGGCAAACCGTGTTTGACGAATCCGAGCTGCACCTGATTGCCGTCGCGCCCGAATACCGCCGCCAAGGCATTGCGTCCGCCCTGCTACAACACTGGCAAAACGCAGTGCAACAGCAAGGCACAATCCGATTGCTACTCGAAGTCCGCGCAAGCAATGAAACTGCACAACAGCTCTACCGCAAACACGGCTTCCAAACCTGCGGCCGCCGCAAAAACTACTATGCCCTGCCCGACGGTGGCAGCGAAGATGCCGTATTGATGGAGAAATCATGTTAAGCAGCCGCTACCTGCACCTGCACGAAGCCTTGGGTTTGGGCCCGATGTGGCTGAACCAAAACGCCAAAATCATCCATGCCGCGCCTCAAGCAGCAGCCGCGCCCGTCCGCCCCAAAACCATTGCCGCCGATACCGCGCAAGCCGTGCGCACTTTATCCGCAAGCGCCCATCAGGCACGCACTGCCGCCATTGCCACTGCGCAAACGGCCAAACCTGCTGTCCGCGTTCCTGAAGCTGCACCCAAAGCCATTGTCGAAACACCGGCAAAAACAGAAAAAGCCGCACATTCAGACAATCTGCCCCGTCTTGACGTAAACATCAGGCCGTCTGAAATCATGGTGGTCAGCATTTGCCCGTCCACCGAAGACAGCCTGCACGGTACGCTGTTTAGCGGCGACGTCGGCACGCTTCTCGACAACATCCTCGCCGCCATCGGCCTCAAGCCCGAGCAGGCGCATAAAACCGCATGGGTCAAAACCGCGCCCGTATTCACCGCCCTGCCCGATGCCGAACACATCCGCTCCGAGCTTGCCGAAATGCAAAACGAGCTGACCACTTCGCAAGCGCGCGCAGTATTGTTCCTCGGCAAAATCTTCGACAGCCCCGACATGATCGGGCTGATGAACGAATTGTGCACAGAGCGACCGCATTTCGTCATTCCCCACCCCGCCCGCCTGCTGATGCAGCCTCAACTCAAAGCGCAGGCATGGCAAATCTTAAAGCCATTGAAACAGCTTTTGACCAAGGCCGTCTGAACATTCTGTTCGACCTGAAATCAGGTTTTCCACCAACAAAAAAGGGCGTGTTCGACACGCCCTGACGTTTATCAATATTCCGCCGAATGCCAGAAAGGCTGGCCCACCGTCGGCGTACTGGCGCGCGCTTTCTCACGCGCCTCAACAGGTTCCGCCTCATAAGCCAGACGGCCCGACTCGACCGTAAGCGCAAAAGCGCGGGCCATATTGACCGGATCGCCGCTGCGGGAAACGGCAGTATTCAGCAACACGCCGTCAAAGCCCCATTCCATCACTTGCGCCGCCTGCGAAGGCAAACCCAAACCGGCATCGATAATCAACGGCGTGTCGGGCAGACGTTCGCGCAGGACTTTCAGCGCATAAGCATGAACCGCGCCCAAACCCGTGCCAATCGGCGCCGCCCACGGCATCAACGCCTGACAGCCTGCGTCGAGCAGTCGGCGACAGGCAATCAGGTCTTCAGTACAATAAGGCAGCACCTTAAAACCATCTTTAATCAGGATTTCCGCCGCTTCGATGAGCTGGAACACATCCGGCTGCAAGGTGTCATCATCGCCGATAAGTTCGAGCTTGATCCAATCGGTATCAAACACTTCGCGCGCCATTTGCGCAGTGGTCACAGCTTCCTGCACGCTTTGACAGCCTGCGGTATTGGGCAACACAGGCACGCCCATTTCTTCCAACAACGACCAAAAGCCCTGCCCGTGCGCTTCGCCGCCACTGCCAGCACGGCGCAACGAAACGGTAATCATCGCCGGTTGCGCGATTTGGACAGACTGCTTGAGGATTTCCGGCGTCGGATAAGCAGCCGTACCAAGCAGCAGCCTTGAAGGGAAAGTTTCTCCGTATAGGGTAAACATGATGGATTCCTTTGTAATATTTTTTAGATTTTAAGCATAAGGCAATCGGGCAATCCTGCCCGATATTCAAACAGGCAAAAGTCGGGCGCAAATACCCGACCTGTTGATTGCAAACTGCTTATCCGCCGACTACGGGGCGCACGATGTCCACTTTATCGTTTTCATTCAACAGCGTTTCCGCATACGCGCCTTTGGAGACAAACTGGGTATTGACGGCAACGGCAAACGGCTTTTGCGGCGCGGTTTGGGCGATAAGGTCGGCGATAGTTGTGCCGTTTAATGTGATGGCTTCATTGTTTAATATAATCTTCATGATGTTTGCTCCTCTTATCGGGCTTCTTATTTTCAGACGGCCTTATTCATTCCACAAAGCCTGAAACGCTTTAACTACCGCTTCGGGATTTTCCGCTTCGGTCACGGCGCGGACGACGGCGAGCGAGGAAACGCCGGTGGCAAGCACATCTTCGGCATTGTTCAAGTCGATGCCGCCGATGGCGACGACGGGCGTGCCGCGTGCCTGTCTGACGTATTCGCGCAGTTTGTCCAAACCTTGCGGGGCGGTCGGCATTTGTTTGGTCGTGGTCGGAAAAATTGCGCCGCTGGCGACATAGCTGGGATGTACGGACAGGGCGCGGTCGAGTTCGGCAACAGAGTGCGTACTCAAGCCCAAGCGTAAACCGGCGGCTTCAATCGCGGCGAGGTCGGCGGTGTCCATATCTTCCTGCCCGAGATGTACACCGTATGCACCTGCGGCAATCGCTTCGCGCCAGTGGTCGTTGATGAAAAGCTGGGTCGCGCTGTTTTGACAGGCTGCGACGCAACGTTCGATTTCGCGTTTCAACTCGTCGCCATGCAAGGTTTTACAACGCAGTTGCACCGTGTCGGCACCTGCTTTGACCATGCGCTCCACCCAATCGGCGGTGGGAACGACGGCGTAGAATTTGAGCGGGGATTTTAGGGGCGGGAAGGTCATGGGGTGTCCTTTTTCATTTCTTACGGAGCAATAAAGGTTGTCTAAAAACATCGAGTATTCGCATTCATGCCGTAGAGCAGAAGAGGGGCGATACTTGATGGGAAGCTCCCGCTTTTATAACCAACGGCGGACGCGTCTGCAGTAAGACTCGTACTCTGCGCCGAATTTCTGCTCCAAAACGCGTTCTTCGGGCATTATTTGAAAGCGTGTCATATAGGCAACAAATGCAGCCAAAAACAACCACGGCAGCGGGTGCGCCAAATAGCCCGCCCATGCGACCAGCCAGCAGCCCAGACCCGCATACATCGGGTTGCGGCTGAAACGGTACACGCCGTCTGAAACGAAGTGTTCGGTTTGTTCGGGGTTTAGCGGGCTGACGGTCGTGCGCACACGGCGAAACGCCCACACACCTAATACGCTCAACAGAGTCCCAAACACCATGAAAACAACCGACAGCAATATAGGAAAGCGCGGCAATATATCGGCTAACGCCGACACTTGGGTAGAGATGTACATCAACAACGCACAAATAAAACATATCGCCGGCGGCGGAATTTTGGTTTCTAAATTCATATTGTTACCTTTATAAAACTGATAGCGCGACGTTTTCAGACGAACTAAAGCTTATTTTATTCCAATATACGCCAAACCGCTTTCTTCATCACGTTCGGGCGCGTCTTTTCCGTCAAACAGTGCCACTGCCAATCTGACGGCGGCGGTTACGGCGGGGGAAATCATGAAGCCGTGGCGGAAAAGGCCGAAAATCTGTGTTTAGGTTTCGGCTGTTGGGGGGAAAGGCTTTTTTGCAAAGGTCTCGGCCTTTTAAACGGTTTGAAAAAGGACGTGTCGAACACGTCCTTTTTTCCTATTACAACAGGAATATGGTTGCCAATCCCAAGAAAATCAGGAAGCCGCCGGAGTCGGTGACCGCGGTAATCAGCACCGAGCTGCCCAATGCCGGGTCGCGTCCGGCTTTGTCCATCATAACGGGGATGAGGACACCGACGGTCGCGGCAAGCAAAAGGTTCAAAGTCATCGCGGCCACCATGACCAAACCGATGCCGATGTTGCCGTAGAGCAGCCATGAAATCACGCCCATTACTGTACCCCAAATAATGCCGTTGACGAGGGCGACGCCGACTTCTTTTTTCAGCAGGCGGCCTGCCTGCGTGCTGGTCATTTGTCCCATCGCCATGGCGCGGACGATCATGGTGATGGTTTGGTTGCCGGAGTTGCCGCCGATGCCGGCGACGATGGGCATCAACGCTGCCAGTGCGACGATTTTCTCGATACTGCCTTCAAATGCGCCAATTACGCGGCTGGCGATAAAGGCGGTACACAGGTTGATGGCGAGCCACATCCAGCGGTTTTTCACCGAGTCTAAAATCGGGGCAAACAAGTCCTCTTCTTCTTGCAAACCGGCCATGTTCAACATGTCGGCTTCGGATTCTTCACGGATCACGTCCACCATTTCGTCAATGGTGATCCTGCCGATCAACTTTTTGTTTTCATCGACAACCGGCGCGGTTACCAAGTCATAACGTTCAAACGCCTGCGCCGCTTCTTCCACGTCGTCTTCGGGACGGAAGCGCACGACATCGGTGGCCATCACGTCTGCCACCATGTCTTCGGGATCGGCGACCAAGAGTTTGCGGATGGGCAGTACGCCTTGCAACACGTCGTTTTCATCGACCACGAAAATCTTGTCGGTATGGTCGGGCAGGCTGTCGAAACGGCGCAAGTAGCGTAACACGACCTCACACGTCACATCGGCGCGGATGCTGACCAATTCAAAGTCCATAATCGCACCGACTTGGTTGTCTTCGTAAGACATCGCCGCTTTGACCTGCTCGCGCTCTTCTTCATCACGTGTTTGCAGCGCTTCGTACACCACTTGGTGCGGCAAGTCGTCTGCCAGTTCTGCCAATTCGTCTGCGTCCAAATCATCGACAGCGGCCAACAGCTCGTCTTTGTCCATGGACTCGATCAGCATTTCGCGTACGGAGTCGGATACTTCCAGCAAGACTTCGCCGTCGTCTTCCGGGGCAACCAAAAGCCAAACGATGTTACGCTCGCGCGGCGGCAGGGATTCCAAGACGGCGGCCACGTCGGCAGGGTGCAACTCGGCCAAGAGGACGGTCAGTTCGGTAAACTTGTCGCGCAGGCTTTCGTCTTCAATCGGCACGCCTGCTTCGATTTGTTCAAAGGACGGCTCGAGGATTTCGCATAAGGCGTGGATGCGGTCGATATCGTCAGAAATGCGGTCTTCTACCACATCATTGTCGGGGGTATTGTCGAGATTCGGAGGGGTTTGTTCGATGCTCATAAATGCTCCGCCCGCCGGACGCGAGAAGGCATTTCGGCGGGATGATTATTGTTGTTGTGTATCAGATGGGAAGTTCAAAGGCGAACTGGGAAGGTCCATAATTCGAGCCTGCTGAGAGGCGCAGAGTTGTAAATGGTCCATATTCTACTCTTTTTTAGGCCGTTTTACCATTTTTAACGGGAAAGGCCGTCTGAAATTTAAGTTTCAGACGGCCTTTTCATTTGCTCAAACCTTATTCTTTAGGCAGGCGCAGGACGGAGACGATGAATCCGCCCCAAATGACGATCAATGCGACAAGCATCATAATAATGGCTGAAGTACTCATTATTCGTCTCCTTCACGTTCGTGTTCATGTTCGTCTTTGACGTTGAAGTTCTGACCATGTTTCCACGGCAAGAAAGAAAGCAGGACGGACAATACCAAGAGAGTGCCTACCATACCCCAACCGAAGATATTGAGGAAGCTGTCAGGATAGCCGCTGTAATTCTCTTTTAAGAGGCCGGCAGTATCCTGATAAAGCATATAGCCGAGCATGGCGACGGTAACCACCACGCTGGCAGTCCACACTTTGCCGACACGGATGGAAGACAACGCGTTCAAGTGGTTGCGCAGTTCCGGCAGTTTGCGCAACAAAACAATCGCCAAAACGTAAACAAAACCGGAAGCCACAATGCCGTAGGTATTGATGAATTTGTCCAACACGTCCAACACAGGCAGGCCGGTGGTCGTACCGAACAGCAAGGTGGAAATAATCGCCATGGGAACGCCTGCAATCAACGTCGCGCTGACACGGCCGATGTTCATTTTGTCTTGAATCGCAGCCACAATCACTTCAACGATGGAAATCATGGAAGTGACACCGGCAAACACCAGAGAGCCGAAGAACAACACGCCGATCAACGCACCCATAGGGGCTTGGTTAATGATGGTCGGGAACGCGATAAACGCCAAGCCGATACCGTTGGATGCCACTTCGCTGACTTCTTTGCCTGCGGTTTGAGCCATAAAGCCCAATGCAGCAAATACGCCGATACCGGCGAGCAACTCGAAGCTGCTGTTGGCAAAGCCGACAACCAAGCCTGTGCCGCCCAAGTCGGTTTTTTTCTTCAGGTAAGAAGAATAAGTAATCATGATGCCGAAGCAGATGGAGAGCGAGAAGAAAATCTGGCCATATGCGGCTACCCAGACTTTCGGATCCGCCAAACGGCTCCAGTCAGGCGTAAACAAAGCGTTCAAACCTTTTGCCGCACCCGGCAGAGTCAGCGCAATGCCCACCATGATGACGAACATCACCACCAACAAAGGCATGAAGAATGTAGATGAACCGGCCACGCCTTTTTGTACGCCCAAAGCCATAATCGCCAGCGTAAACACCCACACGGCAATCAGCGGACCGGCAACTTTGCCGACAAAATCCAAGCCCAAGTCTTTGGCATCGGCCATTTGCAGGAAGTCTTTGAAGAAGAATGCCTGCGGATCCGCACCCCATGCCGAAGTCAAAGAATAATAGGCATAGCTTGCCGCCCAGCCGACAATCACGGCGTAGTAGATACAGATGATGACGTTGGTCAGGAAGTTCCACCAACCCATCGGCTCAAACAAACGGCCGAGGCGGCGGAAAGCCAAAGGTGGCGAACCGCGGTAACGGTGGCCGATGGCGTAGTCGAGCAGCAACAGCGGAATACCTGCCGTCAACAGCGCAACCAAGTAAGGGAGGACGAAAGCACCTCCGCCGTTGTCGAAAGCGATGTAAGGGAATCGCCAAATGTTGCCTAAGCCCACGGCCGAGCCGATGGCAGCAAACATAAAGGCGCGGCGACTGCTAAACGTCGCGCGTTCGCTGGATTGAGAATTTGACACGATGAACCTCTTAAAAGTCGAGTGCCGCCAAGGCCGTTCAGCCTTGCGCGTATATATTTAGGAATCAGGCCGGGCAAGCCGGTCGGTTAAAGTAGATATTCGGACAAGGATAATATCCGGTATAGAGGATGCACCGCTTATGGCCATGCAAACATAATCTGACCTTATCGTAAAAAAATTTAACAGTGTTGACAAGTCATAATTAAATTAAAATCACAAGCAAAATCTTCATACACTACGACTAAAACCTTCATACACTTATTTATATAACACTCAAACACAGCTCAATCCACCGTTTTTCCCTCCCTTGTTCCGACCATTTCCCCTTTGCTAAAAACCGCCCTCCCCTTATCCGGCAAGGAAAAGCAGGAATCCAAGGCGTTTAAATTCCATGTCATCAAAAATGTTCAGACGGCCTTTTACTTTTGCTCCATCAAACCCGGGCCGTCTGAAAATTACACTGTTGTATGTTGTAATCAAAAGCCACACTCAAATTCTGTTTAATATAAACAAAAACAATCCGCCTTTTCCCGTTTCCTTCATTACCATGATTTAAAACGAGCATAAAACACCAAAAATAGAATTAATAAAAAACAAAATTTCAAAAAATACAAAATAACAATAAATTTAAACCTGTATTTCTACTCTAATCATCTACAATCAAAAATAATCGAACCTAAAAATTTCAATAAAACATTAATTACACAGCACTACATTTTTGCTATAATTGCCACCATTCACTCCACAACCCAAACCCAAAAGAAGAGGAAAAGCCATGGGTATCAAAGTTGCCATCAACGGTTACGGCCGCATCGGCCGCCAAGTAGTGCGCGCTATTTTTGACTACAAACTGCAAGACCAACTCGACATCGTTGCCATCAACGCCAGCGGCAGCATCGAGACCAATGCTCACCTGACCAAATTCGACACTGTTCACGGCCGCTTCAACTCTGAAGTTTCCCACGATGAGAAACACCTCATCATCGACGGTAAAAAAATCCCTTACTTCTCTACCCGCAACCCAGCCGAATTGCCATGGGGCGAATTGGGCGTTGACCTGGTCATGGAATGTACCGGTGCGTTCACCAGCAAAGAGAAAGCCAAAATCCACTTGGAAAGCGGCGCGAAAAAAGTGCTAATTTCCGCTCCCGGCGGCGATGACGTTGACGCAACCATCGTTTACGGCGTAAACGACGACGTGATTACCGACGACATGACCGTTATCTCCAACGCGTCTTGTACCACCAACTGCCTGGCGCCTGTGGCCAAAGTGTTGAACGAAAACATCGGTATCGTAAACGGCGTGATGACCACCATCCACGCTCTGACCAACGACCAAACCGTAACCGACGTACGCCACAAAGACCTGCGCCGTGCGCGTAGCGGCGTGGAAAACATGATTCCGACCAAAACCGGCGCGGCAAAAGCCGTCGGCTTGGTATTGCCTGCCCTGAAAGGCAAACTCGACGGCCTCGCCATCCGCGTACCGACCGTCAACGTTTCCCTGGTTGACCTGAGCTTCCAAGCAAGCCGTGAGACTTCTGTCGAAGAAATCAACGCGCTGATGAAAGCCGCTTCCGAAGAAGGCCGTCTGAAAGGCGTTTTGGGTTACAACACCCTGCCGCTGGTTTCTATGGACTTCAACCACACCACCCAAGCCAGCACATTCGACTCTACGCTGACCAAAGTAACCGAAGGCAAAATGGTTAAAGTGTTCGCATGGTACGACAACGAGTGGGGCTTCAGCTGCCAAATGCTGAACACCGCGCGCCGTATGTTCGGTTTGGAAGTACGTCCGTTCTAATCAGCTTCCAACACAAAGGCCGTCTGAAACATCTTTTCAGACGGCCTTTTGTATTTCCTTTAAAATATCGCATTCCCATTTATTTTCAGACGGCCTCTTCATGTTTCCCAACGAATCCGCCCCCAACCTCCTGCAAGGCTTGAACCCCGAACAACTCTCCGCCGTAACCTGGCCGCCGCAATCCGCCCTCGTTTTGGCAGGCGCAGGCAGCGGCAAAACGCGCGTGCTGACCACGCGCATCGCATGGCTGTTGCAAAGCGGGCAAGCCAGCGTACACAGCATCATGGCGGTAACGTTTACCAACAAAGCCGCCAAAGAAATGCAAACCCGTTTGGGCGCGATGATTCCCGTCAACGTCCGCGCCATGTGGCTCGGCACGTTCCACGGTCTCTGCCACCGCTTTCTACGGCTGCACCACCGCGATGCCGGCCTGCCGTCTTCCTTTCAAATCCTTGACAGCGGCGACCAGCTTTCCCTGATCAAACGCCTGCTCAAAAGCCTCAACATCGCCGAAGAAATCATCGCGCCGCGTTCATTGCAAGGCTTTATCAACGCGCAAAAAGAATCCGGTTTGCGCGCTTCCGTATTGAGCGCGCCCGATCCGCACACACGCCGCATGATTGAGTGCTACGCCGAATACGACAAAATCTGCCAACGCGAAGGCGTGGTCGATTTCGCCGAACTCATGCTGCGCAGCTACGAAATGCTGCAAAGCAACGAAATCCTGCGCCAGCACTATCAAAACCGCTTCAACCACATTCTGGTCGACGAGTTTCAAGACACCAACAAGCTGCAATACGCCTGGCTGAAACTGATTGCCGGCAACAACGCCGCCGTCTTTGCCGTCGGCGACGACGACCAAAGCATTTACCGATTCCGCGGCGCAAACGTCGGCAACATGACCGCGCTGATGGAAGAATTCCACATCGACGCGCCCGTCAAACTCGAACAAAACTACCGCTCCGTCGGCAATATCCTCGCCGCCGCCAACGCCGTTATCGAAAACAACGACGAACGCCTCGGCAAAAACCTGCGCACCGACGCCGAAGCAGGCGACAAAATCCGCTACTACTCCGCCTTTACCGACCTCGAAGAAGCCCAATTCATCGTAGACGAAACCAAAGCCCTCGAACGTGACGGCTGGGATTTGGACGAAATCGCCGTCCTCTACCGCGGCAACGCCCAATCCCGCGTCATCGAACAAAGCCTGTTCCGCAGCGGCATCCCCTACAAAATCTACGGCGGCCTGCGCTTTTACGAACGCCAAGAAATCAAACACGCCCTCGCCTACCTGCGCCTCGCCGTCAATCCTGACGACGACAACGCCCTATTGCGCGTGATTAACTTCCCACCGCGCGGCATCGGCGCACGCACCATCGAAAACCTTCAGACGGCCTCAAACGAACAAGGCATCACCCTTTGGCAGGCAGCCTGCAACGCCGGCGCAAAAGCCGCCAAAGTCGCCGCCTTCGTCCGCCTGATTGAAGCCCTGCGCAACCAAGTCGGACAAATGCCCCTGCCCGAAATCATCGTCGGCATCCTCAAAGACAGCGGACTGACCGAACACTACCGAACCCAAAAAGGCGACAACCAAGACCGCCTCGACAACCTCGACGAACTCGTCAACGCCGCCATCGAGTTCAAACCCGAAGACAGCAACTTTGAAACCCTGCCCGAAAACATTTCAGACGACCCCGCCTTCCCCATCCTCGCCTTCCTCAGCAACGCCGCCCTCGAATCCGGCGAAAACCAAGCAGGCGCAGGCGAAAAAGCCGTCCAACTCATGACCGTCCACGCCTCCAAAGGCTTGGAATTTAACGCCGTCTTCCTCACCGGCATGGAAGAAGGCCGCTTCCCCAGCGAAATGAGCCTTGCCGAACGCGGCGGCCTCGAAGAAGAACGCCGCCTCATGTACGTCGCCATCACCCGCGCCCGCAAACGCCTCTACATCACCATGGCGCAACAACGCATGCTGCACGGACAAACCCAATTCGGCATCGTCTCCCGCTTCGTCGAAGAAATCCCGCCCGAAGTATTGCACTACCTGTCCGTCAAAAAGACAACCTACGACAGCTACGGCAGCACGCGCCAAACCGCCGTACAACGGGACAAAATCATCGACGACTTCAAACAGCCGCAAACCTACGCAGGCTTCCGCATCGGCCAAAACGTCCGCCATGCCAAATTCGGCACCGGCGTCATCATCGATGCCGTGGACAAAGGCGAATCCGCCCGACTGACCATCAACTTCGGCAAACAAGGCGTGAAAGAACTGGACACCAAGTTTGCGAAATTGGAAGAGATGTAAAAGGGAGATGGCAGAGGTCGTCTGAAACCTGTAGCGCGGGCTTTGCCTACGAATCAAACTCAAATTTCAGACGACCTCTTTTAGCCGTCATTACCCTGGGCAAAGCCCACGCTACGATGTACACCGACGAGGTAAATACAGTTGCTACGGCTGAAACCTCTGCCGTTATTCCCGAGCAGGCGGGAATCCAGAAGTTTGAAGTCGCAGCAGTCTTGAAGTATTCTCGAAATGCAAGGTCTGGATTCCCGCCTGCTCGGGAATGACGGCATTAAAGAATCAGAAGTTTGTAAATTAAGTCGTTCAAACAAGTGACTGAATTCTTATCTTTGAATCTAAAAAGATTAATCATCAAAAATAGGAAAGGGAAAAAATGGGATTTTTTAGTGAATTGTGTAATGATTTGATCCGTGTAAGAGAAAGTTTGAAACAAGTAGATTCGTCAAGATTGTCAGGCTCAAAACGTGAAGAGCATAATTTAATTTTTATGACAATTTTGTCTATGTTGGAACAGCCTGATTTATGGGAGGAGAGCTGTAAGTTCAACATTCAGAGTCAAGGAAAATGGTTTCGAATTTCTTTGAGAAATCAAAATTTTGCTTCAGAGTCAACGCAGTATTCGGGGATATATGCACGCTTTGTCGCGTTTCTAGTTGAGCTGGATTTATCATTGGGTTTCAATGGACTTACAGATTCAGTCAAAAACAATGAACTTTGTGAGGCGTGGGAAAAGGTAAAACAGAAGGTTTTTTCTAAAGATGATGGTGTTTATTATGCTTTTTATCAGCAACCAATAAGCATATTAAATTTTTATATGAACAATACCGGTTTCAAAACTTTTTTTGATTTTGAAAAGAAAAGTACTGAATTAAAACATACAATTACGACACAAAAGTTGGATATAAATCAATCTATTAGTTTTTATTGGAAAGAACTTAAGAGCAAAGAAAGTGAAGTAACAAAATTAAAAGATAAATTAGATGAATACAAAACAGCTTTCAACTTTGTTGGCTTGTCCCAAGGCTTTGAAAATCTATTGAAACAAAAAAATCTGGCAAAATGGCTGACGTTTGCTGTATTGATACTTTTATCGATTATCACGCTTGCTCCATTATGTTTCAGTTTCTATGAAAAATTTATGGCAGGTGAAAATATTTCTTGGCAATCCATGCTACCCGTCATTGGCTTGGAGTTTATTTTAATTTATTTCTTCAGAGTGGTTTTAAACCATTACCATTCGATACAGACTCAAATCATGCAGTTGGAACTGCGGCAGTCGTTGTGCGAATTTATCCAAAGCTATGCTAAGTACGCAAAAGAAATCAAAACTGATGATAAAGATGCGTTAGAAAAATTCGAAAATCTGATTTTCAGCAGTATCTTATCTAATCCTGATAAAGTGCCGGGTACATTCGATGGCGTGGAAGGGTTAACGTCTTTGCTGAAAGAATTGAAGAAATAAAATTAATTAAAGGCCGTCTGAAAATTTTTCCAGACGGCCTTTTGTCTAAAATACCCATTATTTAATGATTCATCTAGCAATTAATCCATCAGCAATT
Organism: Neisseria sp. P0020.S005; assembly: GCF_051957055.1. Classification (NCBI taxonomy): domain Bacteria; kingdom Pseudomonadati; phylum Pseudomonadota; class Betaproteobacteria; order Neisseriales; family Neisseriaceae; genus Neisseria; species Neisseria sp. P0020.S005. Next base: position 32,660 of record NZ_JBQCWV010000015.1, read on the forward strand.
AGCGAAAATTCCTTATATCCATATTTGATTATTTGTTCTTTATCATACAAATAAAAGATATGCTCATCTGATAGACGTTCTCTACTAGGATTCGGGCAAGCCTTCAACGGTGAGATTTTTATTTATTCTTACAACGGAGATTCCCTAATGAAAATGAAACTATTGTTTTCAGCTTTAGCCTTGTCCGCGTTTATGATGGATGCTCAGGCACATGTGACGATTCGCAATTACGCCAACGGCGTGGACAGTATTGCAGGAAAATCAGACCATTTCCGCCTGAATGTGCCTACCAATCGCGGCAAAGCGGTAACTAAAGTGAAAATGGTTGTTGCTGAAGGCGTTAAATTGTTGTTCGTCCATCCTATGCCGGGTTGGACTTATACGGCCGAGAAAAATGCTGAGGGCAATATCGTCAACATTACTTACAAAGGCCGTATGGAAGCGGGCGAATTTACTGCGTTCCCTTTTATTGCACTCAATCCTAAAGGCGATGTTTCCGTTAAATACAAAGCATATATCACCTACGAAGATGGCGTTGTTGTGCCTTTCGACGGTTCGGAAGAAGCAAAAGGCTATCAACCGACCATCCACCTTCGTTAATCGGCTGCATACACCAGCCTGATTTTTGCAGGTTAAGCTAAACGCTGAATTTATCGGCAATCAGGCTAAATCATACATCTGCCAAATATAAGGCCGTCTGAAAACTAAATGGGTTTTCAGACGGCCTCGGATATGTTTTGAATTCAACCTACAACTACTTAATCAATACACGTTTATCTGCCAATCCTGTCAATCTGGAAAAATTTTCTTTTTGTTTCAATTCACTCCAAGAAAACTTATGCAATTGCTCCCACTTAAAGTCATCTTGCCGAGTTGAAATCCATATCCCTTCAAGCGCAACCAAGCCAAAGCCATCACACCCCAAACGCAAAGCATAAGACTTTGCCTGCAGGAAGGCATCTTTTAACTGTCTTTCATTAGCAATACGATATTTGGCTTCCCAAATAAATCGGGCACTCTCTTCTCCACGTTGATCATTTGCAAATAGAGCATAATCAGGAAAAACACGATCATTACGCCCCATTCTTAAAGTCATCTGCCTTAACCAATCATCTTCATCAAACCCTAATTGTTTCAACAACGGTTCAAGTAAAGTAATTTCTATATCTCGCTCATTACTTAAATTTCTAAAATCAGGCTCATCCAAAAATGGTAATTTTGGCAGTATAGAAACATCAAAGTTTTTAGATTTCAATATCTCTATGATTGCATTGTATTCATCTGATGTACATTCCCTTCCATTCACTCCTTGCATATTGGCTTTAACCAAACCTTTTTCTTTCCAAACTGGGTTACTTTTCAATTCAGATAAATGAATCGTTGGAATGACTATGGGAAAGCCTACCCAAACTCGTTCAGGATAGTAACTAAATGGATCATAGTAGGTAGGAGATACCGCGCGGAAGATAGCTGTCAATCCACTATACGGGGACAAACTATACAATAAAATAATATCCCCTATTTTCGTTTGTGAATTTCCCTGCCAAAAAGTTTGATATTTTTCCCCATTCTTCCTTAATAAATCCGTATCCTCTTTGGTTCCTCCGCTGATATAAATATTGATCGCATCAGGCAATTCATCGGTATTGATAAAGTCAGGTAGGGTTTTTAACGAAAAATCATATAGAAAACAATTTAATTCCATATAATTTAATGAATATTTTTTCCGAAATTCGTATATATCTCGGCATAAATTTCCATAGTAAAGGAAACGATCACGGTATTTCTGTTTACTTAGCGGTATTGGTAAAGGTATATCAAATGACTGAAAAACTCTTTCCAACAAGAAAAACCGGTTAGTAAAAAAATACGGAATATAATGTTCAGGGTCTTTTAGATACAAAAACAATGAAATTCCATCTAACCATGTCAATTTGTCCCTACATTCCTTTTTATCACTTTCAGCAAGAAAAGAATCAACAAATCCTTCAAACTCTTCAATTGCCTGCTCGAGATTCTCAGTACGTTCCCAATCTGAAAAATTTGCTAATAGGTCTTGTATAAAGACAAAAGTTTCTATCCAATAACCTTCGCTTTCCTGTGTATATCCCTGCTTAAATAAGTAAGAGTATATTTCCTTCCATTTTTCTTCTTTTACCCATACAGATAAATTTTCAAAGAAGTTTTTAGTTTCTCTTGCTGAATCAGTTTGCAGATAACAATCAAAAACATAGCGATTAAAATACATACCCATTTCCTCAATGTGCCTCTTCCCAATTCATACCCACGCCCACTTCAGCCACCAGCGGCACGTTCAACATCCCTTCGTCCACTTTCGCCATAATCTGCGGCAGTTTTTCTTTGACTAAATCCAGTTCGGCTTCGGGTACTTCCAACACCAGTTCGTCATGCACCTGCATAATCAGTTTGCTCTTCAGGCCGTCTGAAACCAGCCAGCGGGACACGTCTATCATGGCGCGTTTGATGAGGTCGGAGGCGGTGCCTTGCATGGGGGCATTGATGGCGGCGCGTTCGGCTCCGGCGCGGGCGTTGGCGTTTTTGTTATGGATGTCGGGCAGGTAGAGGCGACGGCCGAACAGGGTTTCGACAAAGCCTTGGGCGGCGGCTTGTTCCTTGGTGCGCTGCATGTATTCGGCGACGCCGGGGTAGCGGGCGAAGTAGCGGTCGATAAAGTTTTTGGCGGAGATGTTATCAATGCCCAATGATTTGGCGAGGCCGTATTGGCCCATGCCGTAAATGAGGCCGAAGTTGATGGTTTTGGCGTAGCGGCGTTGTTGGGACGAGACGTTTTCGGGGGCGGTGCCGAATACTTCGGCGGCAGTACGGCGGTGTACGTCTTCGCCGTTTTGGAACGCGGTAATCAGGGTTTTGTCGCCGGAGAGGTGCGCCATGATGCGCAGCTCGATTTGGGAATAGTCGGCGGAAACGATGACGCTGCCTTGCGGTGCGGTAAAGGCGCGGCGCACGCGGCGGCCTTCGGCGGTGCGGATCGGGATGTTTTGCAGGTTGGGGTTGTTGCTGGCAAGGCGGCCTGTAATGGCGACGGCTTGGGCATAGGTGGTATGCACGCGGCCATCTTTGGGAGAAATCATTTCGGGCAGTTTGTCAGTGTAGGTGGATTTGAGTTTTGCCAGGCTGCGGTTTTGCAGGATGATTTTGGGCAGGGGGTAGTCGGGCGCAAGCTGTTCGAGCACGGCTTCGTTGGTGGAAATGCCGCCTTTGGCGGTTTTTTTCAGACCTTTGGTGGGGATGCCCATTTTGTCGAACAGGATTTCTTGCAGCTGTTTGGGTGAGTTGAGGTTGAACGGCTGGCCTGCGGCGACGTAGGCTTCTTGTTCGAGCTTCATCAGCTCGGCGCCGAGTTCCGCGCTTTGGCGGGCGAGTTCGGCGCGGTCGATTTGTACGCCGTTGCGTTCCATTTCAAACAATACCTGCGCGACGGGCAGCTCCATTTTTTCATACATTTCAAGCTGTTTGGCGTCCATTTGCGCGCGCAGGTGCGCTTCGAGGCGCAGGGCGAAATCGGCGTCTTGGGCGGCGTATTCGGTCGCCTGCCCGATAGCGACGTCGGCAAAACTGATTTGCTTCGCGCCTTTGCCACACAGCGATTCGTAGGTAATGGTTTCCAAGCTGAGCCATCGTTCGGACAATTCGTCCAAACCGTGTCCCAGATGGCTCTCGATGATGTAGGAAGCGAGCATGGAATCGCCGGCAATGCCGTTCAGGGCGATGTCGTAGTTGGCGAAAACGTGTTGATCGTATTTGAGGTTTTGCCCGATTTTTTTCAGGGCTGGGTTTTCCAAATGCGGTTTCAGACGACCTAATACGTCTTGTAAATCGAGCTGTTCTGGCGCGGCGGTCAGGCTGTGTCCTACGGGGATGTAAACCGCTTCGCCTGCTTGGAACGCAATGCTGATGCCGACCAGCGAGGCGTTCATCGCGTCTAGGGACGTGGTTTCCGTATCGATGCCAATTGTGTCTGCCTGCGACAGTTTGTCCAACAAAGTAGCAAACTGCGCTTCGGTGGTAACGGCTTGATAATCCAGTTTTTCAGGGGCTGGGGCAAGTTCGGGTTGTTTTTCAGGCTGTGTTTCCATCGCCAATGCGGCTTGTTCGCCGATATGCTCGCTGCCGAACAAATCTGTGTTTTGCGCTTCGTGTATACGGCTTTCCGCCTCTTTCAGCCAAGTGCGGAAGCCCCAGCGTTTGAAATCGACAACCAGCTGCGCCCATTTAGGCGTAGTACGGCGCAGGCTTTCAAGGCCGTCTGAAAGCTTGGTGTGCAAATCCACATCGGTTTTAATCGTTACTAAGTCATACGACAGCGGCAGTTGTTCCAAAGCAGCTTGCAGGTTTTCGCCGACCTTGCCTTTGACTTCGCCAGCGTGTTCCATCACGCCTGCCAGTGAGCCGTAAGCCTCCAGCCACTTCACCGCCGTTTTCGGGCCGCACTTCTCCACGCCCGGCACATTGTCCACCTTGTCGCCCATCAGCGCGAGATAATCGCGGATTTGGTCGGGACGCACGCCGAATTTTTCCTTAACGCCTTCAATATCCAGCGTTTCACCGCTCATCGTGTTCACCAGCGTTACGCGCTCGTTCACCAACTGCGCCATGTCCTTATCGCCGGTAGATACCACCACGTTCCACCCTGCTTCGCTAGCCATCTTAGCCAAAGTGCCGATAACGTCGTCCGCTTCCACTTGCGGAATCACCAATACCGGCCAGCCCATCAGGCGCACCAAATCCGGCAAGGCTTCCGCCTGCGGGCGCAAATCGTCCGGCATCGGCGGGCGCGTCGCCTTATAGTCGGGGAACATCTCGTGGCGAAAATTTTTGCCCTTAGCGTCAAACACCACCGCGCAATAGTCGTGCACATAATCTGCCCTCAACCGGCGCAGCATGTTCAACACGCCATACATCGCCCCCGTCGGCGCGCCGTCGGGCGCAGACAAATTCTGCCCCATGGCATGATAGGCGCGGTAAAGATAAGAAGAGCCGTCAACGAGAAGGAGTGTGGGTTTATTGGACATGGAGAACCTGCTGTGTGTATGAAAATAATGTACGGATTATAAAGGAAAAGGCCGTCTGAAAACCGAAAATAAGGTTTCAGACGGCCTTAAATATACGGTTTTAAGCATTGCGCCCCAGAATCCCATATTGGATATTTTTATTCAAATGAATACAAACCAAAACAAACGAATATGAAAGCAACGAACCGTATCTCAATCAGTGTGCGCATTACTCAAGAAGATGCCGATTTTATTGCTGAACGCAAAATGGAAGGTGCGAATACGCCATCTGAAAAATCCATGAATTGCTCAAGCCGGTGTGCTTGGCGCATCCCGGATAAAGTTTAAAAATTTCCTCAAACATCGTCCTTTTCTCATTGTGTATGTTTTTGGGGCTTGGATGTTTATGAAAATCTGATTGCATTTCTTCGTTATATAAAATAAGCCAAGTTTTCAGACGATCTTCTTTATCGGAAAGGTCGTCTGAAAAGAAAAATGCCGCGTGGAGCTTATCCTTGCGGCGTGTGGCGGAACAAATCAATAGTCGATATGTTCGCTGATAATCTTCAGGTCAGGCCATGAAAAGATGATGTCGTATTCGTGTCCGTTTTTGAAGCCTTCAGCTTTCAGTACGGGACGGCCAATATGATCGTCGGCTTCAATTTCATGCACGATGTAACCGCGTTGTTCAAGTATCCGCATCACTTGTGCACGTTTTTGCTCGAAAGACGGATTGCTGTAAATTTTATATTCGATGTAATCATCATCGTAATACTTGCCGTCGCGGTAACGGTAGTCGTCATAACGGTCATAACGCTGCTCGTAACGGTCGGTGCGATCAGTACGATAGTTGTCATCATAGTTGTAAGAATTAGGGGCGGCACAAGCGGTCAGTGCGATACTACCTAAGAGTAATGCTGATAAAAGTTTTTTCATATCGTATCCTTTCGGGACGTAGGGGTAAGTCAAATAAAGAATATTCGGAAGCTGATTATAAATCAACGCGTTCTTCGATAATGTTCAAATCGGGATAAGACATCACGATTTTGTATTCCAAGCTGCCTTTGTAGGCTTCAAATTCCAAAACAGGTCTTGCCCAATGTAGGTCAGTGTCAGAATCGTGGACTTTGTAGCCTCTGTTATGCAGGATAGACAAAGCGCGGTCGTGGTGTTGCGCGAACGCCGGATCTGTCTCCATACCGTATTGGGCGTAGTCTTCGTAAAGATCAAAACCTTCTGTTGCAAGAAAAATGGCGCAAACAACGGCGACTGGAAATAGTAATTTCTTCAAAAGCAGGTTGGACGGTTTTGTATATTGCGACCCAGAATGTTTCATTCCGTTCCCTTTGTGTCTGTTGTTGGTATAGACATTTAAACACGCAGGACTTAGGGAAAAATTAGGAGCGTTTTCAGACGGCCTGAGACCTTTGCAAAATTCCCCAAAATCCCCTAAATTCCTACTAAGACATTTAGGGGATTTTCCATGAGCACCTTCTTCCAGCAAACCGCACAAGCCATGATTGCCAAACACATCGACCGTTTCCCAC
>NZ_JBQCWV010000016.1:0-29536 GCF_051957055.1 Neisseria sp. P0020.S005
CAAGGGGAATTAAGGGGATATTTGGGTAAAATCAGGAGTAATTAGGAGCGGAAATAGACGAAAACCTATGTTTGGATTTCGGCTGTTGGGGGAAAGGAATTTTGCAAAGGTCTCAGGCCGTCTGAAACCCTATATTCAGGTTTCAGACGGCCTTTTTAACTGCCCGATTTTATTCGCCGTAATAGGCTTTGGTCAGGATTTCTTCCATATCGGCCACCATAGCGAGGCGTGGGTTGGCCGGGGTGCATTGATCTTCAAAAGACATCATGGCCAGCTCTTTTCTGCCGTCGAGGAAGGTTTTCTCATCGATGCCCTGCTCTTTCAACGACATTTTGATGCCGACGTTGACTGCCAGCTCATGGCAGGCGCGGGCGAAGGATTCGACGCCTTCTGCCGGTGTGCTGCACGGCAGACCTAAGGTACGGGCGATTTCCTGATATTTCAGGTCGGCTTTGTAGTAGTTGTACTTCGGCCAAGTAGCGGTTTTCTGCGGACGCGTGCCGTTGTAGCGGATGACGTGCGGCAGCAGGATGGCGTTGGCACGACCGTGCGGAACGTGATATTTGCCGCCGATTTTGTGTGCCATCGAGTGGTTGATGCCCAAGAACGCATTGGCAAACGCCATGCCTGCGATGGTGGAGGCATTGTGCATATGCTCGCGCGCTTCTGGATCGGCCGCACCGTGTTTGTAGGAGCGTTCGAGGTATTGGAACACGAGCTTAATGGCTTGCAGAGCGAGGCCGTCTGTAAAGTCGTTCGCCAGTACGGAAACGTATGCTTCTACGGCATGGGTCAATACGTCCAGACCGGTATCGGCGGTTACGCCTGCCGGTACGGTCATGGTAAACGCAGGATCGACAATCGAAATGGTCGGTGTCAGTGAGTAGTCGGCAATCGGATATTTTTTGTCGCCGTCGCTGATGACGGTAAACGGTGTGACTTCGGAGCCGGTGCCCGATGTGGTAGGGATACCGATAAATTTGGCTTTGCGGCCCAACTCAGGGAAGCGGAAGGCGCGTTTGCGGATGTCCATGAATTTTTGCACCAAGTCTTCAAAATCGACTTGCGGCTGTTCGTAGAAGAGCCACATGGCTTTGGCTGCGTCCATTGGCGAACCGCCGCCCAGCGCGATAATGGTGTCCGGCTGGAAGCTGCGCATCAAATCGGTGCCTTTATAGACGGTTTGGACGCTTGGATCGGCTTCGACATCGGTAAACAGCTGGATGGTCACTTTGTTTTTGCGTTGATGCAGTTGGTGGGTGATTTTATCGACAAAGCCCAGATCAACCATCGAACGGTCGGTCACAATCATGACTTTTTCGCAGTCTTTCATGTCTTGCAGATATTGAATGGAATCGCGTTCAAAATAGATTTTGGCGGGCACTTTGAACCATTGCATGTTGTTTCTCCGACGGCCTACTTTTTTGATGTTTAACAGATTGACTGCGCTGACGTTGCCGCCGACGGCGTTTTTACCGTAAGAGCCGCAACCGAGGGTCAGAGAAGGCAGGAAGGCGTTGTACACGTCGCCGATGCCGCCGAAGGTGGAAGGCGAATTCCAAATCACGCGCAGGGCTTTGACGCGTGAGCCGAACGTTTTGACCAATTCTTCGTCGGCGGTATGGATGGCGGCGGAGTGTCCCAAGCCGTCAAAGGCAACCATTTCTTCGGCAAACTTCAAACCTTGTTCGGTCGAATCCGCCTTAATCATGGCCAAAACAGGCGAAAGTTTTTCGCGGGTCAGCGGCTCGTTCGGACCGACTTCACGGCATTCGGCGATGATGATGTTGGTTTTTTCAGGTACTTTAAACCCGGCCTGTTCGGCAATCCATGTTGCCGGTTTGCCCACTACCGCAGAATTGAGTTTCGCTCCGCCGCAGCTGGCGCAATTCGCCGTTACGCCAAAGATAAACTCTTCGAGCATGGCTTTTTCTTTTTTGTTGGCAAAGTACACGCCGTAAGATTTGAACTCTTCGGCCAACTCTTTGTAAATCTCTTTATCGGCAATCACCGCTTGCTCGCTGGCGCACACCATGCCGTTGTCGAAAGATTTCGACATCACAATATCGTGTGCCACCTGTTTGATGTCCGCCGTTTTTTCAACATAAGCAGGTACGTTGCCCGCCCCGACACCGAGCGCAGGTTTGCCGCAAGAATACGCGGCTTCCACCATCGCATTGCCGCCGGTCGCCAAAATCGTTGCCACGCCCGGATGCTTCATCAGCGTGGAAGTGCCTTCCATAGACGGCTTTTCAATCCACTGGATACAGTTTTCCGGCGCACCGGCCGCAATCGCCGCATCGCGCACGATACGCGCTGCATGGGCGGAACACTGCTGGGCGGATGGATGGAACGAGAAAATAATCGGATTGCGGGTTTTCAGCGCAATCAGGGATTTGAAAATGGTGGTGGAAGTCGGATTGGTTGTCGGCACAATACCGCAAACCACACCGACCGGATCGGCAATTTCGGTAATGCCGGTTACATCGTTTTCGCTGATGACGCCCACGGTTTTCAAATCGCGCAGACGGCGCACGACGTTTTCGCAGGCAAACAGGTTTTTGGTCGCCTTATCCTCAAACACGCCGCGTCCCGTTTCTTCCACCGCGTGCATGGCGAGTACACCATGTTTGTCCAGCGCAGCGATAGAGGCTTTGGCTACAATAAAATCAATCTGCTCCTGATCCAACTTAAGAAACTCATCCAACGCGCGCAAACCCTTTTCAACCAGGCTGTTTACCTCGGCTACGGCTGGGCTGACGACGTTGTCGGCTGATGCATTCATGGTGTATCTCCTTAATAAAAGGTGGCAATAAGGTCAATAAATTTTCACTACGATAACTATAGGTAATTTAGTTACATTTTGCTTTGACCTACATCACAAACCATGATTGAACTTTTCAGACGGCCATTTTATCGTTTATTCATTTTAATTCTTTGAAGTATAATATTTTTATCTACACAAAAACAAAGACGGTTATTCTTCGTCGCTTTCCTCGATAATTAAGATAAAAACAGAAAATCGATGTATTAAAATTACAAACGTAAATGAAAAAGGCCGTCTGAAAATATTTTTTCAGACGGCCTTTGTTTATATATGCCTTTTATTGGCTGATGTCTTCCAGCGTACGGCCTTTGGTTTCTTCACCCAATACCAAGATTACCGCCACAATCAGCAGCATAACCAGCGCAAACATCATAAAGATATTGCCGAAGCCACCGCTGTTGCCCACCATCGCCGCCACTACCATGGGCGCGAGTATGCCGCCGACGCGGCCGATGGCGCCTGCCCAGCCGGATGCGAAGGCACGGAAGCGCAAGGGGTAGAGTTCGGGGGTGTAGGTGTACAAAACGCCCCATGCGCCCAAGTTGAAGAAGGACATCAGGCTGCCCCAAACCATGACTTCGGCTGCAGTGGTGCTTTGCCCGAAAAACCATGCGCACACGGCGCAAGCGGCCAAAAAGCCTGCCAGCGTTGCTTTGCGGCCGATTCTCTCCACCAAAGCCGCGGCGGCAATATAGCCGGGCAGTTGTGCAACAATCATCACCAGCACATATTCAAAAGTTTTGACCACGGTATTGCCCTGCTCGACCAGCAGTTTGGGCAACCAAGTGAAAATGCCGTAATACGAAAACACGATGCCGAACCAAACCAGCCACAACATCAGCGTGCGCCGTGCAAACGGATGTTGCCAAAGTTGGAAGAAGCGGATGCGTTCGCGCGGGACGGCCGGTGCGGCAATGGCTTCTGTCGGCGGCGTTATGCCTGATTGGATTTCCAGCGCGGATACCAAATGATGAGCTTCATCGGTTTTGCCGCGGGAAAGCAGGTAAGGCACGGATTCGGGAACAAATTTCAACACCAACGGCACATAAAACAGGGGCAAGGCGCCGAATAAAAACGCGCTATGCCAGCCGGTTTGCGGAATAAAGAAATAAGATACCAGCGCGGCCAAGAGCCAGCCCAAGCCCCAAAAACTTTCCAGCAACACAATAAAACGGCCGCGTACTTTCGGCGGCGCATATTCACTGACCAGCGACACGGCAACGGGCAGCTGGCCGCCCAAACCGACGCCGACAAAAAAGCGGCACACCAGCAAAACCGTCAAATCAGGCGCGAGCGCGCACAAACCTGTGGCAATGCTGTACACCACCATCGTACCGGCAAAAACGGTTTTCCGTCCGAACCTATCCGCCAGCCAGCCGCTGAATACCGCACCCAAAGCCATGCCGACAAAGGCAATGCTGACAATCCAGCCCAACTGCGCCGGAGCCAGCGCCCAATCTTTGCCCAAAGCCGGCAATACAAACGACACCAAGCCTGTATCCATGGCATCAAACAGCCAACCTATGCCGACCAACATTAAAAGTTTGTAATGAAAACGGGAAGGCGGCAGATTGTGCAGCCGCGTCAGAATATCCATCACTTCTTTCCTTTGTTTGTGTATGATTGAATTGGGTTTTATCAATAAATGCTTTAATTTCAGTAACAAACCTAAAACCAAGACATTGTGTCGATTTTAACATTGGTACCATATGCAAAGAATAGGAAGCGCGTGTTTTTTGGATATTTTTATCGCCAGAACCGCACGCCATATTAAAACGCTGAATAAGGGTTCACGGCAGGCCGTCTGAAACCGATGCTCCGTTTTTCAGACGGCCTGCCGTTTTTTGCAAAGGCTTCATGCTTGGGTTATGATGTTTATTTGTAATATGTAAACAGATGATTGCCTGTTTTTACATAACAGGCCGTCTGAAACAACGGAGAACGATATGAATGCGGTTGTAATTGCGGTCATCATCATGCTTGTGCTGTCTTTATCGCGCGTGCATGTGGTGCTCAGCTTGGCTGTCGGCGCGTTTGTCGGCGGCTTGGTGGCCGGTATGCCTTTGGAGAATGTAACCAACGCGGCTGGCGATGTGGTGCAGCAAGGGATTATTCCTGTTTTTAACGAAGGCCTGAAAGGCGGGGCGCAAATCGCGCTGTCTTATGCCATGCTCGGCGCGTTTGCCATGGCCATCACGCATTCCGGACTACCGCAACAGCTCGCCGGCGTGATTATCCGCAAGCTCAACGGCGGCGAAGGCAATGCGAAAGGCGAAGGCGCGGTCAAATGGCTGCTGCTGGCGATTATTTTGTGCATGGGCGTGATGAGCCAAAACGTTGTGCCGATTCATATTGCGTTTATCCCGATGATTATTCCGCCGCTGTTGCTGGTGTTCAACCGTTTGAAACTTGACCGCCGCTTGGTGGCTTGTGTGATTACGTTTGGTTTGGTAACGACTTATATGTTCCTGCCTTACGGTTTCGGCGCCATATTCTTGAACGACATCATGTTGGGCAATATCCGCTCGGCAGGCATGGACACCAGCGGCATCAATGTGATGCATGCAATGGCGATTCCGGCTTTGGGCATGGTGTCCGGCTTGCTGCTGGCCTTTTTGCACTACCGCAAACCGCGCATTTATCAAAACAATACCACTGACACGGAAGACAACCGTGCGGCAGTGCAACAACAAGAGCCGTCAACCTATCGCAGCTTGGTGGCGGCCGTGGCGATTGCCGTGTGTTTTGCCATTCAGCTTTTGTATGATGGTTCGCTGGTATTGGGCGCTATGTTGGGCTTTGCCGTGTTTATGATGTTGGGCGTGATGAACCGCTCCGCCGCCAGCGATGTCTTCGGCGAAGGCATCAAAATGATGGCGATGGTCGGCTTTATTATGATTGCGGCACAAGGTTTCGCCGCCGTAATGAACGCAACCGGCGAGATTCAGCCTTTGGTCGAACACAGCATGGCTTTGTTCGGCGGCAATAAGGGCATGGCCGCATTGACCATGTTATTCGTCGGCTTGCTGGTAACCATGGGCATCGGCTCGTCTTTCTCCACTTTGCCGATTATTACCGCGATTTATGTGCCTTTGTGCATCAGCTTGGGCTTCTCCCCCATGGCTACCGTGGCCATTGTCGGCACGGCCGGTGCGCTGGGCGATGCTGGCTCCCCCGCATCCGACTCAACGCTCGGCCCGACCATGGGTTTGAATGCCGACGGTCAACACGACCACATCCGCGATTCGGTTATCCCGACTTTTATCCACTACAATATCCCGCTGATGGCTGCCGGCTGGATTGCCGCGATGGTGCTGTAATATGAGCGATATTCAGGAATTGGAACACCGCGTCACGGAGCTGGAAATTCAGACGGCCTTGCAGGAAGATTTAATCGGCAGTCTGAACGACACCATCGCCAAGATGCAGCAAGCTTTAGATTTGCAGCAAGGCCAGTTGCGGCTTCTGTATCAACGGATGCAGGACAAAGGCGCAAACGGCGAACGCGAACCGTACAGCCTGCGCGATGAAATTCCGCCGCATTATTGATCAACTGAAAAAGGGCATGTTTGATACATGCCCTTTTCTTTCATAACAAAGGCCGTCTGAAAGTCAATTAAGCTTTCAGACGGCCTTTTAAACAATCAAACCTTACAAACAAGCCAATTCGTTGGCCATTTGCTGCTCGACGGTTTCACGTTGGCGGATAAGTTTACATTCGCTGCCGTCAACCAATACTTCCGCCGCACGATTGCGCGTGTTGTAGTTGCTCGCCATGCTTGAGCCATACGCACCGGCGCTGCGGATAAGCAGCAAATCCCCTTCTTCGCAGGCGATGGTGCGGTCTTTGCCGAGGAAGTCGCCGGTTTCGCAAATCGGGCCGACGATATTGGCCGTCAGAGGCTCAATGTCTTTGGTTTCGACCGCTTCGATGTGATGATAGGCATCATAAAGCGCTGGACGCATCAAATCGTTCATCGCCGCATCGACCATCACAAAGTTTTTCTCTTCGCCATGTTTGACAAATTCAACGCGCGTCAACAACGCACCTGCATTGCCGACCAAACTGCGGCCTGGCTCGAGAACCAGTTTCAGACGGCGTGTACCCATCAGTTTTTGAACGGCTTGGGCATACGCGCCCAAATCAGGCACATTTTCGTCTTGGTAAACAATACCGACACCACCGCCCAAGTCCAAGTGTTCCAACACAATGCCTTCATCTGCCAATTGGTCAACCAAGGCCAAGATACGTTCGCAGGCTTCGACAAGCGGGCTGAGGTCGGTCAGTTGTGAGCCGATATGGCAGTCGATACCGACGATTTTCAAATGGCTTTGTCGGGAAGCATAACGATAAGCCTCAAGCGCATCGGCATAGGCAATACCGAATTTGTTGGCTTTCAGACCGGTGGAGATATAAGGATGGGTTTTGGCATCGACATCGGGGTTAACGCGCAGGGAAACCGGAGCGACTTTACCCAAACGCGCGGCAACCTTTTGAATACGGTCGATTTCGGGAATGCTCTCCATATTGAAGCATTTCACGCCTGCATTCAGCGCAAATTCAATTTCTGCCTCACTCTTACCCACACCGGAAAAAATCGTTTTCGCCGCATCGCCGCCGGCCGCCAAAACGCGTGCCAACTCGCCGCCGGACACAATGTCAAACCCGCTCCCCAAAGAAGCAAAGTGCTTGATGATGCTCAAGTTGCCATTCGCTTTAACTGCGTAGCAGACAAGCGGATTCAAAGTAGCAAACGCGGTTTGGTAGTTTTCAAACGCTTCGGTCAGCGCAGATTTGCTGTATACATAAAGCGGCGTACCAAACTCTTCGGCAAGGTGTGTATAAGGGAGTTTTTCGCAGGATAAGGTCATGTTTATGAAGTCTTTTTTTAATCGTTGGTTTGAGTGGTCGGCTCTTTAGCCGTATCGAATTTCAAGCCGGTTTGAATCACGCCGAAGCGAGCCTTGTCGCCTTCTTTGGGCAGGTAGAGATCGCCTTTATAGCCGCAGGCAGAGAGCAGCAGAGCCGTTGCCGCTGCAAAAAATACGCCGTATTTCATCAGTAAAACTTTCTTCATCATTACGAATGTGGCAAGATTCGGTATCTTAAACAAAAACCACACAAAAAGCCATGATGACCGAAAGCGAATTCATCCGCATGAGCGAAGAATTGTTCGAACACATCGAAGACCAAATCGACGAAAACGGCTGGGATTTCGACTGCCAGTTTGCCGGAAACGTACTGACTATCGAAGCCAAAGACGGCACGCAAATCATCGTCAACCGCCACACGCCCAACCAAGAATTGTGGATTGCCGCCAAAAGCGGCGGCTACCATTTCGCCGAACAAAACGGCAAATGGCTGGCAACACGCGACAGCCGCGATTTCTACGACGTTTTGAACGAAGCACTAAGCGCGGCTTCGGGTGAAGCAGTTGAGATTGCGGAATTGTGATTCAGTCTCCAAATATCCCTAGCTAAAAATCTATTTACCTCAAAGGACACCCAAATGCCCCTACTAGACAGTTTCAAAGTCGACCACACCCGTATGCACGCCCCTGCCGTACGCGTGGCAAAAACCATGACCACGCCCAAAGGCGACACCATTACCGTGTTTGACCTGCGTTTCTGCATTCCCAACAAAGAAATCCTGCCTGAAAAAGGTATTCACACGCTGGAGCACCTGTTCGCAGGCTTTATGCGCGACCACTTGAACGGCAACGGCGTTGAAATCATCGATATTTCCCCGATGGGCTGCCGCACCGGTTTCTACATGAGCCTCATCGGCACGCCCGACGAGCAAAAAGTAGCCGACGCATGGCTCGCTTCAATGCAGGATGTTTTGACCGTTCAAGACCAAAGCAAAATCCCCGAGCTGAACGAATACCAATGTGGCACCTACATGATGCACTCACTTGCCGAAGCACATGAAATCGCCCAAAACGTTTTGGCACGCAAAGTCGCCGTCAATAAAAACGAAGAGCTGACATTGGACGAAAGCCTGTTGAACGCTTAATCCGCCATGACAGTAAAGGCCGTCTGAAACTCTATATGACAAGTTTCAGACGGCCTAAAACCTTTTATTCCAATTTTCAACCTTTCAGCCATAGTTTTACACCGCCTAAAAATAAGTTGGCGGATGCTGACAGTGTACATAGTATAATTACACTTTAAACAAACAACCTGATTCTATTGCTTTTATGAAACCGTTTTTCTGCAAAACCGCCATTGCCCTCAGCCTGACCCTCCCTGCCGCCGCCAACGCTGCCGAGTATGTCTGCAATGTTGAAGGCATCACCGTTTATACCTCACACCAGATCAACAATACCTGCCGCGTTACCGATTCGTACAGTCCAGTAGAAACAAATGTATCTCAAACAAACACTGAGCAGCTAAATTTGAATTCGACTCTTACAGAGCAACAAACAGATCCGAAATTGGTTGGAACACAGAACATTTTCGATAAAACAGGAGTAACAAACCAAAAAACTACTAGATCAACGGCTGATCACTATGTTCCTGTTATAGAAACACAAACGGCAATAGCTCCTGTTGAAACCAAGCAATATCCCGTTAATACTTTCGCCATATTCAATACCACACCTGTTGTTCAAGTATACCCCTCTGCACCTATCGCTCAGGTACAAACTACCCCTCAGGAAAGTCATAGATCGGATAGCTTTTTCTCTCCTCATACTGAACAGATACCTACCCAAACTCTCACCGCCCCGAACGTGCACACTGACCAAGCTACCACCACCCAATTCCTGAATCATTCTCTAGATTTGGAGCCATTGGACAACAAGACAGCAAAAAGTACAACAGCCGAAGAACCGGCCAAAACTGAAGTTACACACACAGAACAAACTGTTTCCAAAACATCGATAAACCGCACAACCAATATTAAAAAAACAGTAACCAAACCACTTAACGCTGAAAACTCTTCTGCATCGTCCGACAAAACCAATATATTAACAGGATCTACAACCGAGATTTTCGCACTGACAGACTCGGTCAAGCCGACCGAACCCATACCAGCGGCAGCAACTCCAACGAAGCCTACCAAAACCCCATTGCCCAAAGCATATGGACCAACCACTGATGCACTCTTCAGCGATAAAGATGTCGATAACGACATCAAAATTCTGCTAAATGGTCCGATCGGTGGCGTTACCAATACTGCCGCAGCTGCTAATCCGCGTCTGAATATCCTCCTACGCAACAGCATACAGAAACGCCAGGCCAAGCAAAATAGCCAGCAAGACATCCACCGCAAAGCACCGATTCGTACCATTCCTGCAACCATTGCTGCACCACAACCCAAACCTAAAGAAACACGTAAACAGGTATTACAAGGGGAAATTCGCAACGAACAGGCCGCTATTATCCGCCTTCAAACACAGCTGAATGCAGCCAAACAAAAAAGCGATCAAATTAAAATCCAACAACTGACCCGTACCATCAACGCCCGTCAAGCGAATATCCGTGCTATTCAAGGCGAGATGTCTCGTTGATTGGTTTTTATACAAAAGGCCGTCTGAAAATATTTTCAGACGGCCTTTTTAATGGCTTACAACCTATTTACTTCAACAAACAAACTCATTCTCTAAAATCATTTTCCCCATCACGCCAAAGTATATTTCTTCACATCCCTACCCTCGTGCGCCATTACTGCTTCTAGCCAATCGGCGATATTTTGCCAATAATATTGCGGCTTTTCAGACGGCCTATCAGTCTGAGTACCTTCATCATTCAACACAACGGGAACACCCTGCTCTGCACCGTTTTCAAGCAAAATCCAGATACTGCCTTCATGGGTATCGGCACGAACTGCTTGATGTTCATATGCCCAACCAACCGCAGCTTGTCCGCCATTTTGCAAAGACTGCATCGCCAGAGATAATGGATGAAAGCAGGTATCTACATTGTTGTCGGCAGTAACGACCAAAGTTGCACCATGCGTTCCTAACGCTTGCGCGGCATGAAAAACGGGAGCATTGTGCAGGTTGGCAATAAAGTCAAACGGCATCGCGGCGTGATGGTTCAGCACATTGTCTGCCATTTTTTCAAATACGGATGGCGAAGAAAACGGCGTACCGAGAAAAACGGCGCAATCAGAACGAATTTTGCATTGCTCTTTCAGTTGCCCTGCGCCAAGCGCGGCAATTAAACTCAAGCGGCTGAGGCGTCGGGTATCTATACTGCTTTGCTGCTTTAAGGTTTGTTTGAGGATTTTGCCGCCGGTGCCGGCGTCAGTATCAAAACGCACGGCGGCGGTAATACGGATATTAGAATTTACGGTTGCCATTGCCATACCAAAGATGTGTTGCTGCCGCCAAAGCCAAACTGATTGGCCAAACAGAAAAAGCCGCCTTTTTGTGAAGCCGCACACTCGGAAAAACGAATTTCCCGCCCCTGATAATCGTTGCTTCCGCCTTGTTTTAAAGCGGATAAAAGCAGGGCTGTTTCAAGGGCTGCCGTTGCGCCAAGCGTGTGTCCGATTTGCGGCTTGAACGCCATCAAAGGCGGCAGTGTACCGAATATATTTTCCAGTGCGGCCAATTCGGCGGCATCGCTGTCAGCCGTGCCGATGCCGTGTGTTTTAACGGCTGCAATGCTTTCAGGAGCGATGCCTGCAACATCCAAAGCGCGTCGCATCACTTGCTCCTGCGCTTGGCCATCGCTTTGAATCAGGTCATTGCCTGTATTGGCAGCGTGTCCGATAAGCTTCAGACGGCCTGAAGAAGATTCGGGAGCAGCGGAAGATAAGGCAAGCGCAGCAACACCTTCGCCTAAAATCAAACCGTTTCCGCCAAAAGGCTGATAGTGTTCGGCCAGCAAACCCAAACTGTGAAAATGCAGCAAAGTCAGCCGGTTGAGGTTTTCAATACCAAGCACAAAGGCGCGCTCCGCCCCGCCGCGCAAACAATTATCCGCCTGAATCAGCGCATGGGCAGATGAAGTGCAGGCAGTAGCGAAACTGAAAATCTGCCGATTACCGCTACGCCGGCGCAAATCTTCGGCAAGATAAAGCAGATTGTGTTCCTCTACCGCCCTATTACCCGCAAAATGGCGGTTTTCATATTCGGAGATGGAATAGGAACTGGAACCGATAAACACCGGCGTATCGTGCCAGCTTTCAGACGGCCAGCCTGCATTTTCGGCGGCTCGGCGCAAATGTTGTTCGGCGATATCCGCAAATTCCTTCCGCCCCAAACTGTCGCCGGCGAATGCACGAAAATAAGCAGCCTGCTGCGGTTGGTTTAAAAACGTATAAGACACCGCATCAGGTCGTCTGAAATCCGTTTGCGGATTCAAGGCAGAAGTGGCCGCCGTACCGCAAACCCAACTCACGCGCCATGCTCCGCACGGATAAACGCCGCCAAATCGCGTACGCACATCATATGTTTGCGCACCATCCGGTCGCCCTGCAGACGCACTTGGAAATACTGTTGCAAGGCAACGCTGATTTGCAGCGCATCAAGCGAATCCAAACCGACCGGACTGCCATCGCCAAACAAAAGTGCATCGTCGGTGAAATCATCCATATCCACATCGTCGGCCTTATCGGCCTCTTGCACGATTAGCTTTTTCAATTCCGCTTCCAGCTCGTGCTCGGCCAGTGTAAAGGTGTAAGACATTTTTTAAACTCCCATTTTGATCTCATGAAGCAACAGCTTGTTTTAGATAAACCTGCTACGCTCGTTTTAGCGAAACTCGCTACGCTCGCTTTCAGACGGCCTGAACTTTATGCAAAATCGCCCCAAAGTGTCTGCATGGCGGCAATGGCCGCAAGTGAGGCGGTTTCGGTACGCAACACCCGTTTGCCAAGCGTAACGGATTGAAAACCGGCATCAAATGCCTGCTGCTCTTCCTTCTCCGTCCAGCCGCCTTCCGGGCCGACCATAAACACGACCTTGCCGGATTGCGGCTGAACATCGCCCAGTTTTTGTGCGCGATTCAAGCTCATTAACAGTTTGGTCGTTTCCTGCGGCAACTGCTGCAATGACTGTGCATAAGTCGTCAGCGGCAAAACCTTCGGCACAATATTGCGGCCGCTTTGTTCACACGCCGAAACGACGATTTCCTGCCAACGCGCCACCCGCTTTTCAGCGCGTTCGCCACTCAAGCGGACGACACAGCGTTCGCTGATGACCGGGCGAATTTCTGCCACACCCAATTCCACGCTTTTCTGCAAAGTGAAATCCATGCGCTCGGCGGCGGATACCGCCTGTACCAACGTAATGTTCAGCGGCGATTCGTTGTCCGTTGCCTCTTCACGCAAAATGCGCACGCTGGCGCGGCGTTTTTCCAAAACTTCGGGCAAAGCCGGATATGCCTTGCCATTGCCGTTGAACAACACGATTTCTTCCGTGTTTTTCACGCGCAATACATTCAAATGGCGCACCACATCATCGGGCAATTTGACCACGCTGTCGGGGCTTAAGGCAAAATCAACATAAAATCGGGGCATGGTTTCCTGCTTTATTCATGTATATAATTTGAACTTTCGTGAACGAAATTGAAACACGGCGGCATACACTTACCTGCCTGATTTCGATTTCATCCACTATAATTTAAAACTTCCCGAATTTTAATCCACTGTCACGCAAAACTGCAAAAAACAAGGATACGCCGTGCTATACCGTTTACAGAAAGTCGTCCGCCACATCGCCCAAACCGAAGTCATGCCGCGTTTTCTGAACACGCCGTCACGACGCAAGGAAGACGGCTCGGTTTTGAGTGAAGCAGATTTGGCCGCACAAACCGCTTTTGCCGCCGCCCTACCCTTATTGGAAGATTGTCCGATGTTGGGCGAGGAGATGAGCGTTCAGGAGCAAACCCGTTTGTGGAACGAACATTCAGACGGCCTGTGGATTGTCGACCCTATCGACGGCACAAACAACTTCGTCAACGGTTTGCCGCATTTTGCCGTGTCCGTCGCACTGGTTAAAAACGGCCACGCCGAATTGGGCGTAATTTACAATCCGGTCAGCGGCGAATGTTTCTACGCCGAACGCGGCAAAGGCGCGTTCCTCAACGGTACGCCGCTGCCGCTGCGTTCGGAAAACAAAAAACTCAACGAATCCATTGCCGGCGTAGAAATCAAATACCTGCGTTCGGGCAAACTCGCCAGTCGCATGAATACCCTTGCCCCATTCGGCACGATCCGCAGCATGGGCAGCAGCACGCTCGATTGGTGCTACCTTGCCAGCGGCCGCTACGATATTTACATCCACGGCGGACAAAAGCTGTGGGACTACGCTGCCGGTGCATTAATTTTTGAAGAAGCCGGCGGCTGCCTGACCACTTTGGAGGGCGATGATTTTTGGAGCGGCGAACATGTATTCAAGCGTTCCGTCATCGCCGCATTGCAACCCGAGCTGTTTCAACAATGGGTGAAATGGATTCGAGAAAATCAGTAAAAATACCGTTTATCTTCAAAATATCACGATTATCTTGCAACTTATTGAAATTATTTCACTTCTTAACAGCATTTAATACTAAAAACGGTAGAATATTAATCGCTGACACAACACCGCTCTTTCATCCCTTTTGGGCGGTGCAGCAAGTAAGACGTTTTCCCGCAATGTATTGGCCATTCATACTTCTCCCTTAGTATGAATGGTTTTTTTTATCTGCAAAAACAGCTCAGGCCGTCTGAACGTTCAGACGGCCTGTTTACACTACTATTTGAAAAACTGTCCGCAACACGCCTTAAACTTTTTGCCCGAACCGCACAAACAAGGCTGTTTCATAGTCGGCAACGCAACGGTCGGATCAATAAAGTACCAACGCCCGTCTATTTTCACGAACGCCGACAATTCATGATGGCACTCGGTTTGCCCATTCTCTTCAAAATACGCCTCAAACTCGACCAAAGCATGCAGCTTGCCAAACGGCACATGACGGATAACCTTCAACCCCGACCACTGCGTCTGCCTACTCCATGACGCCAAATCCTGTTTATCCAACAAATTCTGCTGCGCAGGAACAGTCGTGTCCACGATATAGTCGATTTCCTGCAAAACATACGCACTGTAACGCGAACGCATCAACTCTTCCGCCGTCAAGGCCGCCGCCTCACACGCATGAAACGGTGCGCAACATTCCGTATAAACACGCCCCGACTGGCAAGGGCAAAGTGTAGCCGTCATTTCTAATTACCCGAATAAATCCATTTCAAAATTATAACGCAAACCCGACTCAGGCCGTCTGAAAACGAGTGTAGCGGGTTTCGCTAAAACGGGCGTAGAGAGTTTCGCTAAAATAAGCAAAGCGGGTTTCGCCAAAATAAACGCAACAATCTGATATAATGCGCCTTTTCGATTTTGACTATCCATGATGACCATTCCCATCCAAAGCATCAGCCGCCTGTTGCCGCAAACCCAATGCCGTGAGTGCGGCTATGAAGGCTGCTTACCCTATGCGCGCGCCCTGTCGGCAGGGGAAGCGCCGGTAAACCTGTGCGCGCCGGGTGGGGAAATCGTCATGAAAGACCTAGCCGACCTGTTGGGCAAGCCCTACCTCGCGCCGGCAAAAACACAAATCAAAGCCGTGGCCCTGATTGACGAATCCGCCTGCATCGGCTGTACCGCCTGCATCCGCGCCTGCCCTGTCGATGCCATTATGGGCGCGTCCAAACTGATGCACACCGTCATCAGTGACGAATGCACCGGCTGCGGCTTGTGCGTTACCCCCTGCCCCGTCGACTGCATCGACATGGTTCCCGTATCGCAGCCCTTCCTGCCGTCCGCACGCCGTTTCAGCACCTCTGCCGAACCGCGCTTTGCCGCCGCCGAACACGCACAAAGCCGTTTTGAACGCCATACCGCGCGAAAACAGCGCGACGATGCCAAACGCAAAGCCCTGCTGGCGCAACGCGAAGCCGCCGTCAAAGCCAAACAGGCCGCACAGGCACAAACCCAAACAGCCGCACCAAGCGCCGCATTCAACCCCATGGATTTGATTGCCAAAGCCATGGCAAAAGCGCAATCGCAACAGGACAAACTCGTCTCCTCCGACAACCGCGAAGACTTCAAAGCGCGCCAAATCGAAGAAGCCAAAGAACGCGCCGAACTGCGCCGCGCCCAACGTGATGCCAAATACGGCAACGAAGCTGAAAAAGCCGCCGCCATCGAATTTCTGCGCCGCCACAAAGCCGAGCAGGAAGCCGCCAAAGAAGCCCGCTGATTTCCAAAACAACAAACCCATTCCGACCGCATCAGGCCGTCTGAAAACATTGCACGAAAACCAATAGCTTTATGACCACACAAGAATTTCCACACCAGCATACCGCCCATTGCGAAAGCGGTGTGATGTCCACCCTGCTCAAATACCATGGCCACAATTTAGACGAAGCCATGATTTTCGGCATTGCCCACGCGCTGACGTTTGTCTGGATGCCGCTGATCAAATTAAACGGCATGCCGCTGGTTTCTTACCGTACCGCGCCGCGCAGCATCATCAAAAACACCTGCAAAGCATTGGGGCTGAAATTATCCGTCCGCAAATTTTCCGACGCACAAAGCGGACAAGCCGCATTGGATGCCGCACTATCCTCAGGCAAACTGGCCGGTTTGCAAACCTCCGTCTTTTGGCTGCCCTACTTCCCGCCACAAATGCGTTTCCATTTCAACGCACACAATCTCTTGGTGTACGGCAAAGACGGCAACGACTACCTGATCAGCGACCCCGTATTTGAAACCGTACAACGCTGCGCCGCCGAAGATTTGCAACGGGCGCGCTTTGCCAAAGGCGTATTGGCGGCAAAAGGCATGATGTACACCTTGGAAGACAACAGGCCGTCTGAGAAAATCATGGCAGACTTACCCGCCATTATCCGCAAGGCCATACGCAAAAACGCCAAACATATGCTCGCGCCAGTCTTTTTCATCGGCGTCAAAGGCATCCGCACGCTGGCCAAAAAAATCGAATCCCTGCCTACCAAACAAAACGACAAATACCAAAAACTGTTTCTCGGCCATTTGGTGCGGATGCAGGAAGAAATCGGTACCGGCGGCGCAGGTTTCCGCTACATCTACGCCTACTTCCTCGAACAGGCCGCCCATATCTGCAACGAATCTGCGTTTCAGACGGCCTCAGAACAAATGACTGCCATCGGCGACCAATGGCGGCAGTTTGCAGCGATGTGCGTGAAGCAGTGCAAAAAGCCGTCCGAAAACGGCTGCCGAGAAATCGCCGCATTTTTGCGCAAGATTGCGGACGATGAGGAAGCCTTGTGGCGGGGATTGTTGAAATAATGGGGTTATGCGGTAGCGAGAAATTTTCTGTGCCCGTTTGTACACAGATGACCTAATGCCGCCTTTGTCAATGATTTCACTATGCTCCATCCATACTAAGGCCGTCTGAAACCATGATTCACATCCAATCCCTCTCCCACCGTTATCCCAAAGCCGAAACTGCCGCGCTGGACAATGTGTCGTTCGACATTGCCGACGGCGAATGTTTGGGGCTGCTCGGCCACAACGGTGCGGGAAAAACGACGCTGATGTCGCTTTTGGCAGGCTTGCAGGACGTACGGCAGGGCGAAATTTTGTTTGACGGCAAGCCGTTGCGCCTGTTGGGCCGCAGCGAACGTCAGAAAATCGGTTTGGTGCCGCAGGATTTTGCGTTTTATCCGCAGCTTTCGGTGTGGGACAACCTGCTGTTTTTTGCCTCGCTTTATAAAGTGCATGACAAGGGTCGTCTGAACGCGCTGTTGGAACAGACCGACCTGACCGCCCACAAAAACAAGGCGGCGAAGCATCTTTCGGGCGGGCTTAAACGTCGTCTGAATTTTGCTATCGGCCTGATTAACACGCCGCAACTAGTGTTCCTCGACGAAATCACGGTCGGCATCGACCCTCAGTCGCGCCGCTTTATCCTCGACAGCGTGGCGGATTTGACACGGCAGGGAGTAACCGTGGTTTATACCTCACACTATCTGTCGGAAATTGAGCAGCTTTGCGACAAAATCGCACTGCTGCAGCACGGCAAGCTGGTGTACCACGGCGGTTTGGACGAGCTTTTAAGTACGCAAACAGGTGTCGTGCGCTTTACCGTCGAACCGCCGCTGCCGCCTCAAACGATGGCCGCCTTGGGTGCAAAGCAAGTGGACAGCCGCGGCATGATGGAAACGGCGCACGATGCCGCCGCCGTTTACGCCGCCCTGCAACAAAGCGGCGCGCAAATCCGCTACTTCCAGCAGGGACACGGTTCGCTGGAAACGTTTTACCTTGATTTCCTGCGCAAAGACGAACCGGCAACAGATAAGCAAAATCCACAATGACGATTTCTTCCCTCCTCAAAGAACTCAAACTGCTCTGCCGCGACCTGCACGGTTTGGCCGTGTTGTTTGTGATGCCCATCGCCTTCATGCTGATTATGTCGTTGGCGCTGAGCCGCGACCAAGATCCGCACACCGACAGCCGTATCGCGCTGGTTGGCATAGCAAACGATAGTATCAATACCGCGCTGGCCGCTGCGCTGGAAAAAGAACAAATCCATGTCACACTGATGCCGTCTGAAAAACTGACCGACGCGCAAAACGGCCTGCACGACAAACGTTTCCAACTGGTGCTGTACAACCCGAATGCCGCTTCCGGCAAAATCGCCGACGACAAAGCCCTGCAAATCTATGTACCGCCCGATACCGAGCCTTCATGGCTGGCGGCTGTCAAAGGCGTTTTGCAGCAGCACTACACTGAAACGCGGCTGGACGCTTATTTCGACAACAACGACGGCATCAAAATCGACAATAAAAAACTGCCCCGCGCCATCCGCAAAGACATCCAGAAAAAAGTGGATGAAAAAAACGACGAACAATTTGCCGCCGTGCGCAGCTTTTTAGATAAGAAAATGCTGGAAGAACATTACCTGAGCGCAGGCAGCGGCACAGTGGAAAAACCCAACGCCGTACAGCACAGCGTCCCCGCATGGCTGATTTTCGGTATGTTTTTCATTATGATACCGCTATCGAACGTCATGGCTCTGGAACGCCAGAACAACACCATTACCCGCTTACGTCTCGCCCGCGCCTCCGCATCCGGCCTGATTGCTGCGAAACTTATCCCCTATTTCCTGATTAACCAGCTTCAGTTTGTCGGAATGCTGTTGCTCGGCCGCTACCTGCTGCCCGAAATCGGCGTGCCCGCCCTCATACTCAACGGCAGCCTTGTTCCCTACGCGCTACTGTCCGCCGCCGTCAGCGCCGCCGCACTTGGCTACGCACTGTTAATCAGCGTCTGCGCCAAATCCACCGAACAGGCCGTCGTCCTCGGTGGCGGTGGCATTATCCTGATGGCGGCAATCGGCGGCATTATGGTACCCGCCCACGTCATGCCCGAAACCATGCAGCAATTCACTTGGATTTCCCCAATGGCTTGGGGCTTGAAGGCTTTTCAGGAATTGCTGCTCAACCGCAGCGGCTTGGATGGAATCGGCCGTTATCTGCTTTTATTGTCTGCATTCTCTTTTGCCACGCTGACTGCTGCCGTATTGGTTTATCGTAGGCAGTTGCAGACGCAGGTAAGGTTTTAAACCTATTAATATCCTTTTACCCAATAAAAAAGCAGTATGCATAGCATACTGCTTTTTCTTCTAGCGTTCTCGCAATGCCTGCTTCATTCTAGTAATCGGTTTGATCAAGTATTGGAATACAGTTTTCTCACCAGTTTTCACGTCAACTGTTGCCACCATACCTGGAATAATTGGCATTTCTTTTCCATCCTTATCCAATAGTTTGCTGCCAGAAGTTTGAACCAAAATGCGGTAATATACATTATTCATATTCAATTTCAAATCACCGGTATTGCGTTTCTCATCACTCAATGTATCCGGACTAATCAAAATAACTTTGCCCTCCAGACCGCCATAAATAGCATAATCATAAGCCGTTAATTTCACTACAGCAGGTAACCCTGGTCGAATGAAGGCCACGTCATTCGGGCGGATATAGGCTTCAACCAAAAGGTTATCCTCAATTGGTACAATTTCTAAAATATCCTGTCCAGCATTAACCACACCACCAATAGTATTGATACGGATATTTTTCACAATACCTTTCATCGGTGCACGAATTTGTGAACGATCAACCGGGTCAGCACGCATGGCCATGTTTTCCTTAGCTTGTGCAAGCTCAGCTTCGGTTTTAACCAATTCGTTACTTGCATCTGTCGTATAACGGTTTTGGCGCTCAGTGATTTGTACAGCCAAATCCTGTGAATCACGTTGCATACGCAATAGCTCAACCTGAGACATAACACCTCTTTGAACCATAGGACTGACAATTGAAATCTGTTTGTCCAAAGCCGCCTTACTTTGCCGCAAACCGGAAACTTGCTCTTCCATTGCCTTACGTCGAGAAATATAGGCAGCTTCTTCACGTTTTTTCAACTCAGAAGAAATGCCTTCAGGAAAAGTCAATTTACTATTGTAGGCTTCAGCTTTCAGACGGGCAGCCATTGCTTCCAAATTTTCTACTTTTGCCTGACTTTCGCGCAAAATGGCCGAACTTCTAGTATCGTCCAGCTTCAAGAGGACTTGCCCTTTTTCAACAGTATCACCTTCTTTAACCAACATTTCTTGAACAGTTCCTGGGTCTAAGCTCTGCACAATCTGTTCACGACTACTCGGAATAATCCTTCCCTGTCCTTGTGCCACTTCTTCAAGCGGACTGAAATAAGCCCATACAATAAAAACAATGACAAAAGACAGAAACAAACTGATAACTGCAAAATAACCTGTATGTTTTTCAGACTGTAAAGCTGCACTCAAATCGTTAATCAACTTTAAATCTTCTTGATCGATATGTTCCGGTTGCTGATTTGACATATTATTTCCCTTTTCCTTCTTTTTTTTCAGCTGCAACCTGTGCCGCTTTTTGAGCTTGTGCCTGTACTGCTTGGGCTTGATGTTCTTCGTTCTCACGCAATTTTGCAATCACTGCATCGCGAGGCCCGTCGATAATGACGCGGCCGTTATCAACCACCACAACGCGATTAACCATAGGTAGAACTTGTAAACGGTGTGTAACAACAACAACGGTTTTATCATGCGCCCATTGAGCCAAGACACCCAAGGCCTGACGCTCTGTCTGTTCATCCAAACCAGTTGTTGGTTCATCCAACAATACTACGCGAGGGTGAGAAAGCGTCAAACGTGCCAACGATACAATTTGTTTTTGTCCACCCGAAAGTCCTAAACCATCTTCACCCAAAGGCATATCCAAACCTTTAGGATGATTACGAACAAGCTGATCCAAATGGAAATTGTGCAATGCCCCCAGCAATTCCTGATCAGTTGAATACCCATTCATACGGCCCAAGTCCAAGTTCTCTCGCAATGTACCGAGGAATAATCTTGGAGATTGATTCAGCAAAGCAACTTTATCACGCAGAAAATTCGGATCAATTTGGCGGATGTCCACGTTATCCAGCAAAATATTGCCGCCTGTCGGATCATACAGGCCACTGGCCAATTTTAATAAAGTACTTTTACCGCTACCAATCCGTCCTAAAATGGCAACTTTCTCACCAGGGCGGATGATCAGATTAAGATTGGAGATAGCAGGTTGTGTATCTTCATTGTATTTGAATACAACATTGTCAAAAGTAAGCTGTCCCTGAACTTGATCAAGTGTTACATAGGCACGCTCAGGGTCACGCTCAATCGGTCTTTCAACAATCGCATTAATACCATGAAGCGCATTTTTCGCTTGCTGGAAGCGTATAGCCAATCCGGCAATTTTGCCTAATGAAGAGAGTGCACGACCCGAAAGGATGACTGATGCAATCACCGCACCCATAGTAATACGCGCCTCAACTACGCTGTCATGAATCAAATAAGTACCTAAAACAACCAAACCTACGGTATTAAGCTGCTGTAGGCCTACGGTAAAGTTGGACACAAACTCATTAATTTCTTTAACTTTCATTGAGCTGGCTGCCGTCACAGCATTCAACTTATCCCAACGCTGCTGTGCCCAGTTAGTCGCATTGTTGACTTTAAGTGTTTCGATACCTTCTACGGCCTCAACAGCCAAACCTTGACGTTGTGAGCTTTCTTTCATACTTTCATTAATACGTTTAGCCAACATAGGCTGAACCGCAAAAGAAGCTACAATTACCAAAATACAAGTAATGATTGGTACGATTACAAGTTTTCCACCAATAATGAATATTACAAACAAGAAAAGTAACAAAAACGGCGCATCAACCAAAACCAACAAACTAGCACTGGTCATAAATTCACGTACAGCTTCAAAATCCCGCAAATTGTTGGCATATGAACCGGATGAAATCGGGCGCTCAATCAGACGTAACGCCATCACACGTCTGAACAACGCAGAACTAATAATTAAATCTGCCTTTTTACCCGCAATATCTGTCAGACGCGAACGTATCATTTTACCGATAAACTCAAAGACAATCGCCAAAAATACACCAATACTCAGTACCCACAAAGTAGAGTAAGCCTGATTTGGAATTACACGGTCATATACATTCATGACATACAGCGAACTGACCAATGCCAAAATATTGATAAGGAACGATGCTAAGATTACTTGGTAATAATACTTTTTAAACCGTCCAATCACTTTCCAAAACCATGCTTTGGGTAAATGGTACTCTGGCAATTCAGAGCGGTGGTCTGCAGTCAACTTGGGTTTAATAAACCAACAAAACCCCAAATATTGAGTTTCAAGCTCTTTATGGCTGACTTCATGCGCTGGCGCATCCCCAGAACGGATGACATAAACACGCTCTTCTCCTCGCCCTTTTACCTCACTGACAACTGCAGCTTCATCATTATGGAGAATAATGACTACAGGCATCGCAAGTGAAGGGATCTCAATCAGTTTGCGACGGGAAATATGGTTTTCAAACCCATAACTGCGTAAAACTTCACTCAGCGATTGGATATTGGCATTTAAATTTCGTTCTCTGGCAATGTTTGCTGCAAGAGCCTCTTCTGCAACAGGTTGATTAAGCAATTTTGTTGCAATGGCTAAATGTTTAATAATTGAATTCATAAAATCTATCTACAAAATAACGACAAATCAAAAATGGCCGTTTGCATTAAAATCTGGCACTTTAGCCCACTTGGTCAAACTAGCTTTGGCAAGCAGATACGCAACTGCTGCATCACGGTAGTCGTTTTGCGCTTCAACATAGTTGGTTTCAGTTGCCGCCAGTTCAGCATACGAACCCAAGACATCCAACAATGTTCGATTTGCAATATAAAACTGTTGCTCATAGTCTTTGGCTACTTTGGATTGAGTTGCAATCAATAGTTTCGCAATTTTGGCACGATGTTCATTCTGCTTCATATCCACTTTTGCCGTTTCTGCACGCTCTTGAATATCTCGTAACAATTCATCTGAACGCGATTTTGCCGACAGTGCCACCGCATGGCTTTTTTTGACAGCATAATCAGAAGATTTGTTATAAAAATCCCAACTCATTGTTACAGCAATACTTCTATCGCGATGCGTCGCACTGCCTTCCAAATTAATAGAGGGATATCTTGAGGCCTTGTTTACCTTAATATCAGATAATGCGCTGTTATATTCTGACTCCTGCGCTTTCACGCTTGGATGTTCTTTTGCCTGCGCCTTATCAAAAGAAGCAATCAACTGATCCGCATTCTGTTTACCAAATGGATCGACAATATCTTTCTCTGTCAAAATCTTAGCACTGTATTTATTCAGCTTACTTAATGCTACCGATAAAGTTTTTTGTAAATTAGCTTCATTAGACAAAGCCTGCAAATAGCGCGATTCTGCTTGCGTCTTTTCCGAACGGCGACCTGGATCATATTTACTAATAATACGTAAGTCAGCCAAAAATTTTTCATGGCGTTTGATGTTTCTCTTAGCAATCGCTATTGACTCTTTCGCACGTAATGCAGTCAGATAAAGCGTACTGATTGTATTGGCTAACTCCTCTCGGGTCTCATAATATTTATATTGGTAATACGCCATTTTATGCTTGTCGCGTTCGACAGCAGCCTGAATACCGCCCCAAGCATACAAATTCAAGCGCGATTTAATCCCTAAATCATCGCGCATTTTGGAATTGTCTGAAGTATGCCGCTGAGCCAAAACATTTTGCCCTGTTAAAGAAAAAGTCGGGTAATGCCCGGCCTTTGAGGCTTTCATGTCATTATAGGCACCCTCTGTATTGGCATTAGCTTCCTGTAATGTCGGGTCGTTTTGCAGCGAATAACGAAGTATATCGACCAACTCTACTGCGAAGGCTGAAGGTGATTGCAAAATGCCATACAGTAGCAATGCAATAAACTTCTGATGGGGATTTTTCATAAACAAATTTCTCTTTTTTAGTGCAGAAAATAAGACTTTTTCACTCTAGAAATTATAAATCAAATTAGTTAAATAAAGTACAAAATACAAGGTTTTCAGACGGCCTCAATGTGTAAAGCAGATAAAAAAACGCACCCGAAGGTGCGTTTTTCTAATAGATGTTACAAATTAAGCAATGGTGATATCTGAATCAACCCAAAGTTCATTAGAACCAGTGTTGTAAACATTATAAGTATTGCCTTCATGAGTAACTTGTGAGCTTGCAGCTTTGCTAATACCACTTAAGGTCACTTTATCGCCCGCATCACCATCAACAATTAACACGTTGTTATGAGATTTACCACTTGCATCAACAGTTGCTTTAGCACTGTGGTTTCTATCAACATCGCTTGCGCTGATAGTAACTGAGTTGTTTGACGTGCCGGTAATATCAATTTTCTCAAAATTAGAGATCATTGAAATAGTGGTTGTAATCGCTTTGCCATCTCGGTTCACAAATTGAAGTGTATCGAAATCACTGCCTCCATCAATAGATGCTCTGGTATTAATCGTACTAGATGTTCTCACGATGTCATCACCAGCCCCCATATTGATTGTTGGATTACCACCAGCTAAATAGAAGAAGCCATTGCCTGTCTCACGCGCTTCAAGGATATCATTACCAGCTCCCATGTTTATAGTACCAGCAATGTTTTTGAAACTCGCGAAGTCATTACCGTTACCCATATCAAGTGTATTACTACGATATTGAACACCGGTTGCATAGACAGAATCATCACCGCTACCAGTAGTTAGGCTAGATCTAATCAACGCACCCAAGTCACCAGTACCACCTTTAGTACCAATTAAGATAACATCATTTTCGTTACCGTAAGTTTCATTGGTATTACCAGCAAAACGACGGTAGTAAGTGTAAGCAACATCCTTAGACACAGAGTTACCCGCTAAGTCTGTTTCAACTACAGAGTAATGTACTTTCTTCGCTGTTGCACCTGAAGCAATACCCGTAGCAAACTCAAACTCACCATTGGCATTTGCTTTACCACTTCTATTATTGATAGAAATTGTTGAATTTTTCTCAGCTGTTCCGATTAAATTCATACTACCATCAATAATCGCATGGAATTCACCTGCTTTTTGGTCAAGCGTCATATTTAAGGTGTCGCTGGCTGATGCCGCATTACCTTTCACACGAGCTTGTAAGCTGTATGCAATACCACCCACTTTGGTGTTGTTTGGTAAGGTAAACGAGTTACCAGAACCAGAATTCCAAGTTTGACCACCGTCTGTACTGTATTCCCATTCAGAACCTGATGGAATACCAGACACGTTAACTTGACCATTTCTAGTATAGTTATCGTTATTAGACGCACCAGTATCTTGAGCTAATGATAGTTCAAGTTTAACAACCTTATTATTACCTGCCGGTTGACTCACAACCGCACTTTCGTTGCCTGCAGGGTCTTTCGCCTGAGCCGTCACTGGAGAGCCATCTTTCACTTTGTCTTGTGGAATGGTTGTGCTGCTCTGACCTGCTTCAACATTTGGTAACGTTGTAGGGTTGCTTGAAGTCCAGCTGCCGTCTGTCTGTTTGGTTAAAGTCACTTTTTCAGGCGTATCAGAACCTTCAGGAGTTACCGTTACTTCTACAGTATCACCTGCTTCTGCATCGCTTGGTACTTTCACAGTGACTGAACCATCTTCTGTAGATGGGGTTACCTCTGGTGCACTTGGTGCAGTCGTGTCAGGATTATTACCCGCATTCGCTGTACCTTCATTACTAATGTTACCTGCATTATCAGTTGCTTTCGCTTTTACTGGCGA
This sequence comes from Neisseria sp. P0020.S005, assembly GCF_051957055.1. Lineage (NCBI taxonomy): Bacteria > Pseudomonadati > Pseudomonadota > Betaproteobacteria > Neisseriales > Neisseriaceae > Neisseria > Neisseria sp. P0020.S005. The sequence goes on from NZ_JBQCWV010000016.1 coordinate 25,977, forward strand.
ACCATCTTGCACTTTATCTGCTGGAATCGTCGCTTTACCAGTTGCTGGCTCTACCGCAACATCTGGGTTATTCGAAGTCCAAGTGCCGTCTGTACCTTTAGTAATGGTTACAGTTTTCGGTGTACCCGCTTCATCAGTGTAGCTCACCTCTACAGACTTGGTATCCTCATCTGCAGGAGGAGTCACTTCTACTGAACCGTTGTCTTTTGCTTCAACAGTCGGTTTATCCGGTGCAGTCGTATCAGGGTTGTTACCTGCATTAGCTTTGCTTTCTCTACTGCCTACACCCCGACCATTAGCTGCATTAGCTCCCACCTCAGAGCCATCTTGTACTTTATCCGCTGGGATAGTTGCTTTACCAGTTGCTGACTCTACCACAACATCTGGGTTGTCCGAAGTCCAAGTACCATCTTCACCTTTCGTTAAGGTTGCAGTTTTTGGTTTACCTGCTTCATCGATATAACGTACTTTCATAGACTTAACGTATGGAGCTGCAGGAGGAGTAATTTCTACAGAACCATCTGTTTTTGCGGTTACTTCTGGCATTTCTGGAGAAAGATAAACTAACGGTACTGCGCTTTCATTACCTGCAGGATCTTTCGCCTGAACATGTACATCAGCAAATCCTTTAAGCTTATTAGCTGGAATAATAGTAGTATTATTACCTACATCAACACTCGGCACATTCTCTGGTTTATCTGAAATCCAGCTACCGTCCTGTTGTTTAGTCAAAGTAGCTAAAGTCTCAGCAGAAGCCTCAGTATCTGGTTCAAAACCATCACCTTTATAAATTCTTCGTTCAATTACAACAAAATCTCCAACTTCAGCGTCATTTGGCATTGTTACTCTTACAGAACGATCTTCTAATGCCTCCGCTTCCGGCATGCCTGGCGGAAGATCCGGATTACTAACCGCATGTTCAGTAGCTTCTTCGCCTTTGTTTCCTGCATTATCAGTTGCTGAGGCTTTCACTAGAGAGCCATCTTTCACTTTATCTGCTGGAAGTGTTATTTTGCCGGTCTCTGAATCTGGCAAGATAACATCTGGATTGGTCAAGAGATCAAATGGTTCAGATGGTATCCAACCCTCATTAGCATCTTTAATAATAGTTACTGTTTGTGGATTACCCTCTTCATCGATGTAGTTCACCTCAACAGATTTAGTATCTTCATCTGCTGGAGGGGTAATTTCAACAGTACCATTAATTTTCGCTTCAATAGTTGGTTTACCAGGTGCAGTTTTATCTGCATTTTCACCCGCTTGAGCTGTTATCGGTGCACTGTCGTTACCAGACGGATCTTTCGCCTGTGCAGTCACTTCAGAACCATCTTTCACTTTATCTTGTGGAATAGTGGTGCTGTCTTTGCCTGCTTCAACGTTTGGCACTGTTTCAGGTTTGTCTGATGTCCAGCTGCCGTCTGCCTGTTTGGTCAAGGTCACTTTTTCTGGGGTGTCAGAACCTTCAGGGGTAACTGTCACTTCTACAGTATCACCTACTTGGGCATCGCCAGGCACTTTTACAGCCACTGAGCCATCGGTAGTAGATGGGGTCACTTCCGGTGCGCTTGGTGCAGTCGTGTCAGGATTATTACCTGCATTCGCTGTACCTTCTTCACCTGTATTACCTGCGGTGTCCGTTGCTTTCGCAGTCACTGGAGAGCCATCTTTCACTTTATCTGCCGGGATGGTTGCTTTGCCAGTCGCTGGGTCTACCGCAACATCTGGGTTGTTTGAAGTCCAGTTGCCGTCTTCACCTTTAGTCAAGGTTGCTGTTTTCGGTGTGCCCGCTTCATCGGTGTAGCTCACTTCTACAGACTTGGTATCCGCGTCTGCCGGAGGAGTCACTTCCACTGAACCGTTGTCTTTCGCTTCAACAGTCGGTTTAGCCGGTGCAGTCGTGTCAGGATTATTACCTGCATTCGCTGTACCTTCTTCACCTGCATTACCCGCAGTGTCAGTTGCTTTCGCAGTCACTGGAGAGCCATCTTTCACTTTATCTGCCGGGATGGTTGCTTTGCCAGTCGCTGGGTCTACCGCAACATCTGGGTTGTTTGAAGTCCAGTTGCCGTCTTCACCTTTAGTCAAGGTTGCTGTTTTCGGTGTGCCCGCTTCATCGGTGTAGCTCACTTCTACAGACTTGGTATCCGCATCTGCAGGAGGAGTCACTTCCACTGAGCCGTTGTCTTTCGCTTCAACAGTCGGTTTAGCCGGTGCAGTCGTGTCAGGAGCCGCAGCGTTATTGCCTGCGTTGGCTTTAACCGGAGTGCTTTCGTTACCAGACGGATCTTTCGCCTGTGCAGTTACTTCAGAACCATCTTTCACTTTGTCTTGTGGAATAGTGGTGCTGTCTTTACCTGCTTCAACGCTTGGTACTGTTTCAGGTTTATCTGAAGTCCAGCTGCCGTCTGCCTGTTTGGTCAAGGTCACTTTTTCTGGGGTGTCAGAACCTTCAGGGGTGACTGTCACTTCTACAGTATCACCTACTTCTGCATCGCTAGGCACTTTCACAGCCACTGAGCCATCGGTAGTAGATGGGGTCACTTCCGGTGCGCTTGGTGCAGTCGTGTCAGGAGCCGCAGCGTTATTGCCTGCGTTGGCTTTAACTGGGGTGCTTTCGTTACCAGACGGATCTTTCGCCTGTGCAGTTACTTCAGAACCATCTTTCACTTTGTCTTGTGGAATAGTGGTGCTGTCTTTACCTGCTTCAACGTTTGGCACTGTTTCAGGTTTGTCTGAAGTCCAGCTGCCGTCTGCCTGTTTGGTCAAGGTCACTTTTTCTGGGGTGTCAGAACCTTCAGGAGTTACCGTTACTTCTACAGTATCACCTGCTTGGGCATCGCCAGGTACTTTTACAGCCACTGAGCCATCAGTGGTAGATGGAGTCACTTCTGGTGCGCTTGGTGCAGTCGTGTCAGGATTATTACCCGCATTCGCTGTACCTTCTTCACCTGCGTTACCTGCGTTGTCAGTCGCTTTCGCAGTCACTGGAGAGCCATCTTTCACTTTATCTGCCGGGATGGTTGCTTTGCCGGTCGCTGGGTCTACCGCAACATCTGGGTTGCTTGAAGTCCAGTTGCCATCTTCACCTTTGGTTAAGGTTGCTGTTTTCGGTGTGCCTGCTTCATCGGTGTAGCCCACTTCTACAGACTTGGTATCCGCATCTGCAGGAGGAGTCACTTCCACTGAGCCGTTGTCTTTCGCTTCAACAGTCGGTTTAGCCGGTGCAGTCGTGTCAGGAGTCGCAGCGTTATTGCCTGCGTTGGCTTTAACTGGGGTACTTTCGTTACCAGACGGATCTTTCGCCTGTGCAGTTACTTCAGAACCATCTTTCACTTTGTCTTGTGGAATAGTGGTGCTGTCTTTACCTGCTTCAACGTTTGGCACTGTTTCAGGTTTGTCTGAAGTCCAGCTGCCGTCTGCCTGTTTGGTCAAGGTCACTTTTTCTGGGGTGTCAGAACCTTCAGGGGTAACTGTCACTTCTACAGTATCACCTACTTGGGCATCGCCAGGCACTTTTACAGCCACTGAGCCATCGGTAGTAGATGGGGTCACTTCCGGTG
>NZ_JBQCWV010000017.1:0-23102 GCF_051957055.1 Neisseria sp. P0020.S005
TGGTGGTGATGCTGCTGGCTTCGATATTGGCGACGGCGGCATTTACGGCCTATCGGGAATCGGTCCGCTCGGCCAACCTGCGTGCGGCGCATGCCGCCCTGCTGGAAAATGCGCGCTTTATGGAGCAGTTCTATGCGAAAAAGGGCAGCTTTAAGCTGACGTCGACGAAGTGGCCGGAGCTGCCGGTGAAGGAGGCGGGCGGTTTCTGTATCAGGATGAGCGGTCAGGCTAAGGGGATCTTGGAGGGGAAGTTTACCTTGAAGGCGGTGGCGCTGGATAGGGAAGCGGAGCCGAGGGTATTGCGCTTGAACGAGTCGCTGACGGCGGTGGTGTGCGGGAAGATGAAGGGTAAGGGAAGCTGTACGGACGGTGAGGAGATATTTAGGGGCAATGATGCGGAGTGTAAGCCTTTTACGGGGTGACAATAGAGTGGAAAGGAGATAAGAAAGTAAAAAGGACGTGCGCGGGTACGTCCTTTGGGGAGAGGGGTTATTCGCTCCAGCTGACCCAGCCCAGCATCCAAGTAAGGAGAATCAGACCACCAAATACGATGCGGTAGTAGGCAAAAGGCACATAATTTTTACTGGAGACAAATTTCAGCAAAGCTTTTACTGCCAATAAACCGGCGATAAATGCTGCGATAAAACCGATGGCAATTTGTCCAACATCTTGCAAGGTAAAGAGTTTGTAGTTTTTTAAGATGTCGTAACCTGTGGCTGCAATCATCATCGGTACGGCAAGGAAGAATGAGAATTCGGTAGCTGTTTTACGTTCCAGACCCCACAACATACCGCCCATGATGGTACTGCCTGAACGTGATGTCCCAGGGATAAGGGCACAAATTTGGGCGCATCCTACAACAAATGCGTCAATTGGGCGCATATCATCGACATGGTTGACTTTAGGTTTTACTGTTGCTTGGCGTTTTTCAACCCATAAAATGAAGAAGCCTCCCAGTACCAGCATGGTAGCAACGGTAATCGGGTTGAAAAGATGCAATTTAATTTGTTTACTGAATAAAAGGCCAACAATCGCAGCGGGGATGAATGCGATAAATAAATTCAGCACAAAGCGATTGGCTGTTCGCTCTTTGCCTAGTCCTTTTATGATATGGGTAAATCGTTGGCGATATTCGAATACGACGGCTAATACGGCACCGAGCTGGATGGCAATTTCGAATACTTTACCGTTACTTTGGAAATTCATTAAGTCGCCGAATACAATCAAGTGACCGGTGCTTGAAATAGGGAGGAACTCGGTTAAACCTTCGATAATACCGAGAATAAGTGCTTTAAATAAAATTAGAATGTCCATAAGTTTTCAGACGGCCTTGAGGCCGTCTTTCTTTTGTTGAATAGTTAAAGTGGTTTTGAGGATTGTTCGCGACGGGCTTTGACGATGAGGTCATCTATGGTTTTCATACCGACTTTCCAGTCGCCACCATTGAAATTGACTTTGTATTTACCACCGACAATGACAGTTGGTGTGTTTTCAATTCGATAAGTTTCCGTCAATTGCTGCATTTTTGCAGCAGTCGATGCGGCAGCAGGACTGTTGTAAGCTTGAAGCAGTTTTTTACTGTCAAAACTTGTCTGTTTACCCACCCATGATCGGAATACATTTGCATCAGCCAGGTTGATTTTTTGTTCGTAAACTGCTTTGAAGATGACTGGATTGGCCTGATATTTTAAACCTGAAAGATTGACGGCAGCGGCTACTTTGGCCAAGCCTAACATTTCAGGCATCCAAACGACGTGTTCTGTCCGTAAGGAAACATCTTTGGCAAAGGTTTTGCTGTGTTGCAACAAAACTGGATCGAGATGGTAACAATGGACACAGAAGTAGCCGAAAAATTCTAGCACTTCAATTTTTCCGGCTTGTTGCTGCGGAATAGGGCGACTGAGGACAGTATAGTCCACGCCCTCGGTAGCAGCCTGCGCACTCAGACTGAGCAGGCTCAGGCTGAGTGCGGCAATGGTTTGTTTTATACGCTGCTTCATCAGTGATTCCATTATTTGCTAGAACGAATCAAGCTGTTGATATTATGGCCTTGCAGGTTTTTTTGCAGTTTTACAGCAGCTTCCTGCGGCATGGTATTACTTTGAACTCGGTAAATGGTTTTGTCGCCGTTTTGCGATTCAACCACTTTGGAAGAAACACCTAAAATAGCCAATTTGGCACGTTGTGAGTCTGCGCTGGAGCGGTCTGCATATGAACCAAGTTGCAGGAAGGCTTTTTTACCGCTGTTAGCAGCTGTTTCGGCTTTTTCTGTTGACTGTTTACTTACAGAGTTGCTGCTTTCTTTTGTTGCAGAGGTATTTGCAGCTTTACGTGCTTTTTCGATGCTGCCACTATTGAGGATTTGTTCAGGTGTCGGCTTATTTTGCTTTTTGGCTTCAGCCGCTTTTTTCTCGGCCAGTTTGCGCTCGGCACGCTCTTTTTGTTTGGCAGTCAGCTGGTCGGCTGCTTTTTTGTCTTTAGCAGCTTTATCGGCAGTTTCTTTTTCCGCTTTGGCTTTTTCTGCACGTTTTTTCTCTAACTCGGTTTTTTTCTCGGCCAGTTTTTTCTTAGCAGCTTCTTTTTCTGCTTCAGCTTTTGCCACTTTTTCTTTGGCTTCACGTTCGGCTTTATCGGCAGCAGTTTTGTCTGCTCTTTCTTTGGCTTCACGTTCGGCTTTATCGGCGGCGGCTTTTTCAGCTTTTTCTTTAGCTTCGCGTTCGGCTTTATCAGCAGCGGCTTTCTCTGCTTTTTCTTTAGCTTCACGTTCTGCTTGTTCGGCTTTTTCCTGAGCTTCTTTTTCCGCTTGAGCTTTTTCTTCAGCTTCTTTGGCAGCTTTTTTAGCCTCTTCTTTAGATTTTACTTCTTTCTCTGCCGCTTCTTTTTCTGCTTTGGCTTTTTCTTCATCTGCTTGGGTAGATGAAGTGTCGGTAGCTGGGCGTTTCTCTGCTTTGTCCTGAGGTTTCAGGATTTCAGGTTCTTCGCTTTGTTTAGGCTGAGTCAGCTCTTTGAAAACGTTTTGGTTGCCTTGGTTCAAGAAGAACAAAATACCGGCAATAATACCTGTTGCCAGTATTAGGCCGAAAAAGAAACCGGACAAGCCTTTACCATATTGTGTAGATTTTTTCATGACTTACCTTGTAATAATGTGTTCAGACGGCCTGAAGTGAGACTGTCTGAGTTTGGATTCGATATTTTATCAATAACCGTTATAGACGGCAAAATCCTGATGCTTTGTTTACTCTAGTTTTACTTAAACATAAAGATTCAGGCCGTCTGACAAGTTAAAGGGCGCGACGGAAGCCGATGGCTTTCATCACATGGGTTTTGCTGACTTCTTCGTCGCCTGCCAAATCGGCCAGCGTACGGGCGACGCGCATGATACGGTGGAAACTTCGGGCGGAAAGGGACAGTTTTTCGAGCATGGTTCCCAAAGCTTCTTGCGCTTCTTTTTGGATGCGGGCTTTACCATCGAGCTCACTGACACTCAATTCGGCATTAACTTTGCCTTGTCGGCCGTATTGGATTTTGCGCGCGGCGGTAACTCGTTCCAATACGGTGGCACTGGATTCGCCTGCTTCTTGTTGCATTAACTCGGCAGCGGAAAGGCTGGGTACTTCGATGGTTAAATCAATACGGTCGAGCAATGGCCCTGAAATTTTGTTGCGGTAGCGGGCAACGCTTTCAGGCGTGCAGCGGCAAGGTTTGGACGGATGGCCAAGATAGCCACAAGGGCAGGGGTTCATGGCGGCGACAAGTTGGAACTTGGCCGGATAAACAGCTTGGCGTGCGGCGCGGGAAATATGGATTTCGCCGTTTTCCAAAGGTTCGCGCAATACTTCTAATACTTTACGGTCAAACTCGGGTAATTCGTCTAAAAACAACACACCGTGATGCGCCAATGAGATTTCGCCCGGACGTGGGTCTGAACCACCGCCTACCATGGCTGCCGAGCTGGCACTGTGATGAGGACTGCGGAAAGGACGGTTGCTGTCGAGTTGCTGTTGATGGTTGGGCAGGAGCGAACGCAATGCCCATACTTCGACTAATTCGTCTTCGGTCAAAGGCGGAAGGATGCCGGGCAAACGTTGCGAAAGCATGGATTTGCCCGTACCCGGAGGGCCCATCATCAGCAGGCTGTGTCCGCCTGCCGCTGCGATTTCCAAAGCGAGGCGGGCGGTATGTTGGCCTTTGACATCGGCTAAATCAGGAATTTTACTTTGTTCAGACGGCCTTTGTGGCAGTTTGCATTCGGTTTGTGTCAATGGTTCGATACCGTTTAAATGTGCGGCCACTTCGCCTAAAGAACGCGCACCATAAACCGCGATACCGCGCATAACGGCAGCCTGTTCGGCATTTTCTTGCGGCAAAACGAACGAACGGCCTGCCTGCATTCCCTGCCATGCCATGGCCAGCGCGCCGCGCACGGGACGCAGCAAGCCGGACAGCGCCAATTCTCCGGCAAACTCATATTGGGTGAGCTTTTCAGGGTTGATTTGTCCCGATGCGGCAAGAATGCCTAAGGCAATAGGCAAATCGAAACGGCCGGATTCTTTTGGGAGGTCGGCCGGTGCGAGGTTGACGGTAATTTTCTTGGCGGGAAAGTCGAAGCCGCTTTGGATAATGGCGGCACGCACACGGTCGCGGCTTTCTTTGACTTCAGTATCGGGCAAACCGACGATATTGAAATGTGGCAAGCCGTTGGCAAGGTGGGCTTCCACTTCGACCAACGGCGCATTCATGCCGCTTAAGGCGCGGCTGTAAACCAAAGCAAGCGACATGTTTCAGACGGCCTTATTCGGCAGCTTCGGTTTGTTGTTTGATTTCGGCAACAGCTTCTTCCGCAGCGGCTTCGGCAGCTTTCAAAGCAGCTTCTTCAGGCTCTTGAGTGGCTTCGATTTTGGCCAAACGGGCTTCCAATTCGGCCAGTTTGGTACGGGTTTTAATCAAAACCTGTTGTTGGATGTCAAATTCTTCGCGGGTCACCAAATCCATGCGGTTGAACGCGCTGCCGAGCATGGCTTTAACGTTTTTCTCCATGTCTTTGGCAGGGCTGTTGGCGATGGTTTCGCTGATTTTGGAGCTGACTTCTTCAAAAAGTTGTTTGCCGAACATAATCCGTATCCTTTATTCAGAATGTATATAGAAATTCAAGTGGCTATTGTATAAGGAAAAAGGCCGTCTGAAAACGTTTTGCTTTTCAGACGGCCTCAAATGCGGAAGTTTACACGCCTGCGGCTGCTTTTAATGCGGCTGCTTTGTCGGTGCGCTCCCAAGTAAATTCAGGCTCCTCACGGCCGAAGTGGCCGTAGGCGGCGGATTTGCTGTAAATTGGGCGCAGCAGGTCGAGCATTTGGACGATGCCTTTAGGGCGCAGGTCGAAATGTTCGCGAACCAGGGCAATCAGTTTTTCTTCGCTGATTTTGCCGGTACCGAAAGTATCGATGGAAATCGAAGTCGGTTCGGCAACGCCGATGGCGTAGGAAACTTGGATTTGGCATTGGGTTGCCAAACCGGCGGCGACGATGTTTTTCGCAACATAGCGGCAGGCGTAAGCGGCGGAACGGTCCACTTTGGACGGGTCTTTGCCGGAGAATGCGCCGCCGCCGTGCGGAGCTGCGCCGCCGTAGGTATCGACGATGATTTTACGGCCGGTCAAACCGCAGTCGCCTTGCGGGCCGCCGATAACGAAGCGGCCGGTCGGGTTGATCAGGTATTTGGTTTCGTCGGTCAGCAGTTCAGACGGCAGAACCGGTTTGATGATGTGTTCGATCACGGCGTTTTTCAGCTCTTCGTAACCGATAGACGGATCGTGCTGGGTAGACAGGACGACGGTGTCGATGCGTTTTACTTTGCCGGTTTCGCTGTCGTAAACCACGGTCAGTTGGGCTTTGGCATCAGGACGCAGCCAAGGCAGGCGGCCGTCTTTGCGCAATTCGCTTTGGCGTTGCATCAGGCGGTGGCTGTAATAGATGGCAAACGGCATCAGGGTAGGGGTTTCGTCGCAGGCATAGCCGAACATCAAACCTTGGTCGCCCGCGCCTTGATTCAAGTCGATGCCTTCGCCTTCGTTCACGCCTTGGGCGATGTCCGGAGATTGTTGGTCGTAGTACACGCCGACTGCGCAGCCGTTGGCGTCAAAGCCCAGCTCGGAGGAGTTGTAGCCGATGCGTTTGATGGTCTCGCGTGCGACTTTGATGTAGTCCACTTGGGCAGTAGTAGTAATTTCGCCTGCCAATACGCACAAGCCTGTGTTGACCAAGGTTTCTGCGGCGACACGCGCTTTTGGGTCTTGCGCCAAGATGGCATCCAAAATCGCATCGGATACTTGGTCGGCAACTTTATCCGGATGGCCTTCGGATACCGATTCGGAAGTAAACAGATATTCGCTCATTGCTATTCTTTCATTAAAAACAGGCTGCTGTGTTTTCAGACGGCCTTTTATTTCGGACAGCGGAAATCATAACAAAAACTCCGCTTTTTCTCTATACAAGTGAGAAACATTCGCACTTGCCTGCTGTTTCGGAATCCTGTTGCGCGTTTCTTACAGGCAAAAAAATTCCCGCATTAAGCGGGTTTGGATTGCTCTGGCGAGCCACATCGGTTTTTCAACCGTCCACCTTACCTTTCCGTTTGAAAAGCAGGTTGGCATGGAATTCCCAACTCTTAATGCAGCGCGAATAGTAGCAGAAAAGCAGGTGTGCCGCAATATATTTGCCCGAAGTCTGTTTTGTTACCTTCCTTTTGCAAAAAAGAACTTTTAGTATTAAACTTCTAGAATGAAATAATTCCTTTATTTCACACAAAGAACATACTTATTTACATAGAAATAGTTTAGCATTCGCGCGTATATACATTTGTATGTGCATTTGAACAATTTAGTGAATAAGAGGAAAAAAGTTTTGAAAAGGATAAATCATGAGCAATAGACAAAAGAAACGTAATCCTCATGCGTATAGTTATGTCGATAAACGACCAGCTACTAAGCATCGAAATAATTTGCAACGATATGAACAGGATAATGACAATTATGTCATTCTTCAAAGGGATCCCTTTGAAATTGTAATGGGGCTATGCGCTATTGCTTTCATGGCTATTTTATTTTTCCTAGCTTAATTTTTTTTCCTTTCTTATATTAAATGCTATGCGTTATCGCAGTATTTTTTATTTGAAAGGAAATTCCTGTGGAAGATATGTACACCAAAAAAACCGATGCTCCTAGAGCTAATAACGTAAAAAAAATTAACTCGAAACCTTTTAATAGGTTCAGTGCATTTTTATCGTTATTGATAATTATAGTAGCTTTTAGTATGGTGATCTTACCTAAAAAAACATATAAGGTAGCAAATGAGACAGGGATTGTCTCTTCTCATATTCCTTATAATTTTACCGGAAATGGTTGGGATTCAAGTTTGGTTATAAAAATATCCTCACTTGGTCCAGAGATAGAAAGAACGATATATTCACCAAAAGGTGAAAGAAGTTATTTTTATGCTCAAGCAACATATTGTGGCAAAAAAAATGTTTGCTTCTATGATTACCAGACAAAATCTGATGTTGTTATTAGCCGTATTGATGATAATTCAATCCGATATGATGCAACCTTTAGAGCAACAGGAGAAAAACAAACTCTTGTTTTTTCTCATTAACCACCAAAGAAGCCTTCGGGCTTCTTTTTTTTGGTTAAGCTTTATATATATCATCAATCTGAGTCATAATTTCCAGTGATTTTGATAAAATCAAAATCACCCAGACGGCCTGTTTCGTTTACAATCTGTCCACTTTATTTTGGTAAAACCTTATGCAAACGCTTGTTACCTTTGTTTTTAAATTTTTGGCCGCGCTGCCTTTGGCTTGGTTGCACAAATTAGGCAACCTGCTCGGCAGTTTGGGTTTCCGCGTGCTGTCGAAAGATCGCCGAAGGGTATTTGAAAACATGACACTTGCCGGCTTGAACCCGACGGACGAGGCAGTGAAAAAAGTTTTCCGTGAAACGGCAAAAGGCGGCTTGGAATTGCCGGTGGCGTTTTTCAGACGGCCTGAGGAAATTGAAAACCTGTTTGTCGGCGTCAACGGTTGGGAGCATGTTCAGACGGCCTTGAATGCGGGCGAGGGTTTGCTGTTTATCACGCCGCACATCGGCAGCTATGATTTGGCGGGCCGCTACATCAGCCAGCAACTGCCGTTTCCTCTGACGGCGATGTACAAGCCGCCGAAAATCAAGGCATTTGATGCGGTGATGCAGGCAGGGCGCGTGCGCGGTAAAGGCAAGACTGCACCGACCAGCATTCAGGGCGTCAAACAAATCATCAAAGCGCTGCGCGGCGGCGAAGCAACCATTGTGTTGCCGGACCATGTACCGTCTCCGGAAGAAGGCGGCGACGGCGTGTGGGTGGACTTTTTCGGCAAACCTGCCTACACCATGACGTTAGCGGGCAAGCTGGCGCAAGTTAAAGGCGTGAAGGCTTTGTTTTTCTGCGGCGAGCGTCTGCCCGACGGCAAAGGCTTTGTCTTGCACATCGAGCCATTGCGCGGCGAATTGAACGGCGATAAGGAGAACGACGCGCGCGTGATCAATGAAAATACCGAATATTGGATACGCCGTTTTCCGGAACAATATTTGTTTATGTACAACCGCTACAAACATCCCGAAGGCGCGCCTTTCCCGCCGGAAGTATAGGCTTGCCGAATGTAAAAAACCTGCTTGGACTCAAGCAGGTTTTGTATTTGGTCGGAATGAGAGGATTCGAACCTCCGACCCCTTCGTCCCGAACGAAGTGCGCTACCGGGCTGCGCTACATTCCGAATGTGGGAAATTATAGGATAGGAGAAGCCGGTTTGTACAGGGGTCGATAAATAATTAATAATTGGCTGCCGATGGGTTTGTTTTAGGCCGTCTGAAGCGATGCGTTTCAGACGGCCTGTGTTTTTGTTTGCCGCTTCTGCTGAAGCATTTGTCCTAATGGCATTATAATGTGGGCAATTGTTTTTTAGATTGTCTGCTATGTTTTATCTTTATCAGTCTGACCGTTTGGAAGCGCTTGCCGAAATGTGCGCGCATATTCATCAGGCCTTGCCCTTGGATTCTGTATTGGCGCAGGAAGAAGTGGTGGTGCAGAGCCAGGGGATGCGGCGTTATCTGAATGTGTTTTTCGCGCGCAAACTCGGCGTGGCGGCAAATTTGAAGTTCAGCCTGCCGGCCGGTTTGGCGTGGCAGCTGATGCGTAAATTGGTTCCCGATGTGCCACCGCTCAGTCCGTTTTCGCCTGAAGTCATGCGCTGGCGTTTGCTGGATTTGTTCCGCAGCGAAGTGTTTCAGACGGCCCCCGAATACGAAAACGTACGCCTGAAGCTGGAAAGTTATTTGCACAGTTCGGCCTCGGCGGATTATCAGCTTGCCGGACAGATGGCAGATATTTTCGACCAATATTTGGTGTACCGGCCGGATTGGATTGATGCGTGGCAGACTGGGAAGCTGCTGGGTTTGGGCGATGATGAGGATTGGCAGGCGCGGCTGTGGCGTTATTTGGACGATGGCAGCCAATCAGCGCCGCACCGCGTGGCCTTGTGGGAAAAGCTGTTGGCACAGTTGGATAAATCAGTTTTACCGCAAAGGTTGTTTGTATTCGGCATTTCGACAATGGCGCCGATGTATCTGCAACTGCTGCACCAAATTTCCAAGCATTGCGATGTATTTGTGTTTGCGCTCAACCCGAGCAGCCAATATTGGGGCGAGGTTATCGACGAGGCGCAGATTTTGAAAAGGGGCGATGAGGCGGATTTGTCGCAGGCAGGGCATCCGCTGTTGGCTTCTTTGGGCAAGCAGGGGCGCGACTTCTTTGATTTTCTGTCGGAAGTGGAAACCGAGCAGGATATTCAGGTTTATGAAGAGGGAAAAGACGATACCTTATTGCATTGCCTGCAAAACGATATCCAAAACTTAATCATGCCGTCTGAACGCTTATATCAACAAGAAGAAGGCGAAGCAGGCGCGCAACAGGCTTTGGTTCAGGTTCACGATGCGGACGGCAATCCAGTGTGTGTCGAGCCGGACAAGCTGCTGAACGACGGCTCGGTCAAAATCGTCGCGGCGCACAGCCCTTTGCGAGAATTACAGATTTTGAAAGAAGAGCTGTCGCTGGTGTTGCAAAAAAATCCTGACTGGCAGCCGCACGATATTGCCGTGTTGACGCCGAACATCGAGCCGTACAGTCCGTTTATCGAAGCCGTTTTTGGACAGGAGCAGGCAGGTAGCCAGGCTTTGCCGTATTCGATTTCGGATGTGAAGCTCAGCCGCCGTCAGCCCTTGCTGTATGCTTTGGCACAAACTTTGGACTTGCTGGAAAGCCGGTTTGAAGTGGACAAGGTTTTGCCTTTGCTGGAAAGCCGGTTGGTGCTGCAACGCTTCGGTTTGAGCGAGGAAGATGTGCCGCTGCTGCATGAGACTGTTGCCGGATTGAATGTGCATTGGGGTTTGGACCAAACCATGCGCGAGGGTAAAGACAACCTCTTTACTTGGCAGCAGGCGGTAGAGCGTTTGGCCTTGGGCTGGATGCTGCCTGAAGGCGGCAACGGCATGTGGCAGGGCGTGAGCGCGTGGCATAGCAATGTCAACCAGTTGGACGTGTTCAGCGGTTTTGCCGAATTTGTCCGTACTTTGGCCGATATGGCGGCGCAATGGCAAGAGCCTGCCAATGTGGAAAGTTGGGTGCAGCGTTGCCGCGATTTGCTGGAGAAACTGTTTGCTCCGGATACGGACGACCAATACGCCAAGCAGCAGTTTGAGCAGTCTTTGGCGAAATGGCAGGAAGAGGCGCAGTTGGCCGAATTTGACGGATTGTTGCCGTGTAAAACCGTTATCCGCCATATCCGCCGCTTTTTGGACAGTGAAAGCCAAGCCGGATTTTTGAGCGGCGGCATCACTTTTTGCAGTATGGTGCCGATGCGCAGCCTGCCGTTTAAAATGGTTTGCCTGTTGGGTTTGAATGACGGCGATTTTCCGCGCAATACCAAAGCGGCTGTGTTCGACCTGATTGCCAAACATCCGAAAAAAGGCGACCGCGCCCGCCGCGACGACGACCGTTATCTATTCCTCGAAGCCTTAATCAGCGCGCGCGAAATGCTGTATTTGTCTTATATCGGCCGCGATATACGCAATGATGCCGAGTTTGCGCCGTCTTCGTTAATCAGCGAGCTGCTGGATACCATTGCCGCCATGACAGGGAAAAGCGGGCGTGAGTTGTCGGAGAAATGGGTAAAACATCATCCGTTGCAGGCGTTCTCACGCCGTTATTTCCAAAAAGACGCGCTTTCAGACGGCCTCTTCAGTACGCGCCAAGATTACGCCGATGCGTTGAGCCAACCGCCAGCGGAAGCGCAGCCGTTTTTCCTTGAGGCTTTAAGTCAGGAAGAGCCGGGCAAAACCATTCATCAGGGCGAGCTCATCAGTTTTTGGCGCAACCCTGTCAAAGTTTGGCTGAAGAAAAATTTAAGCTGGGATCAGCCGTATCTGGACGGCGCATGGGAATCTGCCGAACCGTTTGAGCCGCAACATGAAGGTCGGATTGCCGATGCTTATTTGGATGCGCGGCGCAAAGGTGAAGATTTTGAAGATACGGCCATTCGGCTGAATGCAGAAAGTCTGATGCCGGTAGGCGAGTTAGGCGGTTTGTGGCAGAAGCAGTATCAGATATCTGCGAAAAACGTGGATGTCGAGCTGATACGCAGTGACAAAAGGCCGTCTGAACCTTATGAAGAACACTTTGACGACTTGGTGTTACAAGGCACCATCGGCAATCTTTATGAATGCGGCCGCATTGTGTTCCAAAACCAAAAAGACAATGCGCCCAACCGTGTTGCCCGTTTATTGGAGCATTTGATTTTTTGCGCCGTCGCCCCTCAATCCGTTGAAAACCGACAAACCTATTTTGTCAGCCTGGGAAAGACCGAAACTTATGCCGCCATCGGGCAAGAGGCCGCGAGGGAGCTTTTGAAAGAATGGTTGGTATATTTCCGAATCGGACAAAATATTCCCTTGCCATTTTTTGCCAAAACCAGTCTTGCCGCTGCGGAGGAGTGCAACAAGAAAGAGGATTGGGATGCTGCCTTGAGAAAGGCCCATGAGGTTTTTAACGGCAATAAAATGAGTAAAGGGCAGAAAGAATATACCGAAGTGAAGCTGGTGTTTGGTCATTCGGAAGAATCGCCGCTTGATGAGCCACTATTTGAAAACCTCGTCGTCAATCTGCTTGTTCCACTTTTGACCGGCGTGGCAGGTAAAACCAATACAACAGAATAGGAGTAAAGCATGGCTACTTATGCAGAATATTTGGATTTTGATACCGAAGAAGACAAATTGAAACAGCAGCAACTCTATCAGGCGACCGAGCTGTCGGCGCAAACGGTAGCGGCGGTTGAAAAGATCAACCGTCCGCAAAACTGGCTGCTTGCCGCTGCGCCATATTGCCCTGATTGCCGCGTGTTTGTGCCATTTATTCAAAAAATGGCGGAGTTGAATCCCAATATCCGCGTCAACTATATTGCCCGCAACGATTTTGGCGACAGCAGCCGTTTTGAGAATCCGTGCCAACAGGAAATCGTCCGCGCCAATCAAAAAATCCCTGCGCTGTTTTTGATGGGTCATGAAGAAGCCGGGCCTGTGTTTAACGAGTTTCCGCAAGTGGTGTTAAACCAAATTGCGGCAGATGAAACCCGTCGCACAGAATTGCGCGATGCGTACCGTGCCGGCGAGTTTAATGCCGATATTGAGGCTCAGATTGTAGCGGCGTTGGCATGGGCAGAGTAGCGGTGTTGAGCAGATATTGCCGGTGTGTGAAGCCATGTTTTGAACCGCTTTGATATTTTGCTTTGTAATAAAAAGGCCGTCTGAAAAGATTTCAGACGGCCTTTTTTTAATGCTTAACGCTTTATCAAATCTCGATTTTATTCGGCGTAAAGGTTTGCCATTTGTTGCAGGCAGGGCAGTGCCAGAAGAAGACTTGGGATTTGAAGTGGCAGTTGCGGCAGCGGTACATAACGCTTTTTTGCAGTTGGCGGCCGATAATGGAACGAATCATATCGGTATCGGCTTTCCACTCCGGATTCATACTGCTGAGTTTCAATCCAAGCAGGCGGTACACGCCGTTGAGGTCGGGTTTTTGGCGGACGAGTTCGACAGCGATTTGCGCCGCTTCGGTTTCGCCTTTGAGCAGCAGAGCCTTTTCGTAGATGACGTTGATCAGGTCAAGATCGGGAAAGGTTTGCATATAGCCGATGAGGCGGTTGAGGCCTTCTTCCTGTTTGCCTTGTGCGGCATAGGCTTCATAGAGTTTCTCGCCGACCATGCTCAAATAGGCGTGGTTTTGCTGCTCGATGGCGGAATACGCTTCTACTGCGGCAGGGAAATTGCCCTGACGGTATTCGATGTCGCCAAGGATGATGTTGGCGCGCGTACATTTTTTGTTGGCTTCGAGTGCTTTGCCGATGTTGTAGCGGGCGGCGTCGAAGTTGGATTTGAACAGCGCGGCTTGGGCGATTTCGCAATAGAACTGGGCGATTTCAAACTGGTAGGTCTGTTCGTCATGGCTCAAGAGCTGCGCCATTTCGATGGCTTTTTCCCAGTCGCGGTCTTGTTGGTAAATGCTCAAAAGGTGTTGGCGGGCTTCGCGTGCCATATCGCCTTCCTGCAAACCGAGGAAGATTTGTTCGGCGCGGTCAACCAAGCCTGCACTTTGGTAGTTTTGCGCCAATTCAAAAAGCACGCGCGCGCGTTTTTCGTTGACAGTGTCGGGCGAATCGAGCAGGGCGCGGTGCATATTGATGGCTTTGTCGTTTTCGCCGCGTTGGCGGTAGAGCTTGCCTAGGGTCAGGTTTAGGTCGTATGACTGCGGCTGTTGGTCAATCACTTCCGCCAATTCGCGCGCGGCGCGGCCGCTGTTGCGGTCAACGAGGGCGTCAAGGCTTTTGTAAAAGCCGGCCGGTATGCTTTTGGCCTGTTTCAGAACGGTCTTCATATCGACGCGCGCAGCAAACCAGCCCATAGCGAAGAAAACGGGGAGGAGGACGATGGGCAGTAAGATGACCCACAATTCGTTGTCCATGGTATTCCTTATATTGGTTGGTGGCGTTACGCTTTGGGAGTGGTTTCGGAAGTCGTTGCCGGTGTTTCGGTTTTGACCGGGGTCAGGTCTTTTTCGGAAAGGTGGGCGTATTTTTTCACTTCGGCACGCAGACGATTGTTTTCGCTACGCAGGATCAGCAGACGGCCGAAGAGGGCAAACATACCGAACACGATGCCGATAATAAATGCACCGAAAAGCACGACAATCAGCGGCAGATTGACGTTTTGGCCGGGCAGGTAGAAGAAGGATACGGTGTGGGTATTGGTGATGGCAAGCAGGAGGAAAACAAGAAGAATCAGGATTTTGATGATGGTAGAGATGAGTTTCATGGGTTGCTCCGGGTGGGCCGCGGTTGGGGCAGGCCGTCTGAAAAATGGTATCAGTTTAAACGATTTGCCGGATTTCGGATAGGACGGCATGTTTCAGACGGCATGGGAAGGGTGTCTTTAATGCTGACGGGTACTTGTCAAACCCATATTGAAAGGCGTATTGTTCAGTCTTTAGTTATTATCTTACAAATCAGAATAAGAAAGGCAATCATCATGAGCAGACCAGTCCCAGCCGTATTCGGCAGCGTTTTTCACGCTGAAATGCCCGTTATCGCTTATCGTGAAGGTAAATGGCAGCCGGTAGAATGGCAATCTTCCACAGACCTGACAATCGCCCCCGGTGCGCATGCCCTGCATTACGGCAGCGAATGTTTTGAGGGCTTGAAGGCATTCCGTCAGGCAAACGGCAAAATCGTGATGTTCCGCCCGACCGCCAATATCGCGCGCATGCAGCAAAGTGCGGATATTCTGCACCTGCCGCGTCCTGAAACGGAAGCTTATTTGAATGCTTTGATCGAATTGGTCAAACGTTCCGCCGAGGAAATTCCTGATGCGCCTGCCGCTTTGTACCTGCGTCCGACTTTGATCGGTACCGACCCTGTGATCGGTAAGGCGGGTTCTCCTTCCGAAACTGCTTTGCTGTACATTTTGGCTTCTCCTGTCGGCGACTATTTCAAAGCCGGTTCGCCCGTTAAAATCTTGGTGGAAACCGAACACATCCGTTGCGCCCCGCACATGGGTCGTGTGAAATGCGGCGGCAACTACGCTTCCGCCATGCCTTGGGTATTGAAAGCCAAAGCAGAGCACGGTGCAAACCAAGTATTGTTCTGCCCGAATGGCGATGTTCAGGAAACCGGCGCGTCTAACTTTATCCTGATTAACGGCGATGAAATCATTACCAAACCGTTGACCGACGAATTCTTACACGGCGTTACCCGCGATTCTGTACTGACTGTTGCCAAAGATTTGGGCTACACTGTTACCGAGCGCAACTTTACTGTCGACGAGCTGAAAGCCGCGATTGAGAATGGTGCGGAAGCGATTCTGACTGGTACGGCTGCGGTTATTTCTCCAGTAACTTCTTTCGTGATTGATGGTAAAGAAATTGAAGTGAAGAGCCAAGAGCGCGGTTATGCAATCCGTAAGGCGATTACCGACATCCAATACGGTTTGGCAGAAGACAAACATGGCTGGTTGGTCGAAGTTTGTTAAATAGAACGCATTCAATAAAAAAGGCCGTCTGAAATATTTTTTCAGACGGCCTTTTTTATTGGATTTTAGAGAGGGAAGACAAATAATAAAATGCTAAATTTTACAAACAAACGGTAGCATTTTAAGATAATCGGTATATAATGCGCAATTATGTTGTAAAAATACACATTGAAAATATCGAATTTTATTGATTTTCGATGAAGTTAAAAACATTTATAGATATTTATTTTGTATATTTTGTAAATTTAGTTAAATGGGGAATGCTAAAAACATATTGTGTTAGAATTCCCCTCCTTTTTGGCTTCGCGGTATTAACTCTGTCACGCCAAAAAGAAAAACAATGCAAGATAAAACCATTTTTATTTTGCTATAAAAATCAAAAATAACTTAACTTTGGATGAACTAATTAATTAAAAAGGGACTCTGATACATTTTCCGTCAAAAATAACCGGACACATGGTACGCGGACAGATTGCCTATAAAAGCCATCCAAGGGTTCTGTCCAAACACCATTACCGTTTTCAATCAGAAAATCGGCAGAAGGGGAAACGCTGCCGAGTTTCTCAAAGTGGCTAGCTTTATACAGGCAATTGCTGTTACGACAGAATCCGTCTTACCTCTTTATTCATCGAACTTTTTTGTTGCACGCTTGTGCGGTGGAAAAGGACGATATTTGATACAAGGAAATACGCTGATTATGTCACATAAACTTGCCCCTCTTGGCCGTACCCATATCCGTCAAGGCTCCTCAACTCCTGAAACCACTTCCGAATCATCTTCTCCTCTAAAAGAATGGATACACACCCAAAATTTTGGGGGAAGTCCGTCTGTTTTTCCTGAACCCAAGCAATTAAGCGGTAAAAATACTGTAACGAGAGATGCGGTTCATGTGGCTGAGGCGGCAAGATTGAACAGTACCTCATCATCTTCAGACGGCGTTGTAACAAAAATGCGTGTCGTACGGGCCAGTGTTGCTTCTGCAAGTAGCGTTTCTGGTAAAAATACCATTGCGTCTAAAGTAACGGACAAACAGGTTGTTTCAAAAGAGCCGGTAAACAAACCGGTTAATCAATCGATGGAAAAAATTTTGGCTGAAAAGCAAAAAAAATACGAAGAGGCTAAAGCAAAAAAAATAGCCGAAGCCGCCACAGCCAAAGCAAACGCCGTCGAGCATGCAAAAGAAGCGCATAAAGCAGCAGTCGAAAAAGCGATTGCAGAGCGTAAAGCCAAACAAGACGCTGCCCGCAAAGAAAAAGAGGCAGAAGACAGAATTGCCGAAGGAAAAAAAACAGTCGAAATTGTGCATAAAAAGATTTTGAACGATTCAGACGGCCATAACAAAGTCGTGAGCGTTTCTTCCGGCAAAAAAACAGCCATGAGTCACGATAGCCACCTCAGTTCAGTCAAAGAAAACAAAATTGACGATCATACCGAAAACAGGGCAGGTGTCTCTGGAAAATACCGCGTGTATCAATCTAAAGAGTATGGTAATTATGTTCGTGTGAATGATTTTGGTGCCGATGCGCAGGGTAAAAAAGACAGCCTTCAGGCATTTAAAGCGGCTTTAGAAGCTGCTCATAAAGAAAAAGCCATGGTCTTCTTGGATGGTACCTACTATATTTCTAACCAGATTGTGATGGATAAAACCGTTTCCGGCGCACGCGGTTTGTTTGGTTCGGGGATGGGTAAAACCAAAGTAACGTTTGATAAGGCGCAGACAGGCGTGTTCAATCCGAACACCAACCATGATGACATTCGCCAATTTGCCGGTATCTTGATCGATGGACAAAACAATAAAACCATTGCCAACTTGTCGGTTCAATATACCAACCCTGATTTTTACCGCAAAGGCTTAAGCTATTTTGGCAAGGTAAACGGCATTTTGGTGAACGATGCGGACAATACTTTAATCAGTAAAGTAGAGGTTTCCGGTGCCAATCGTGCTGGTGTGATGTTCACGTCGACCGCTTCTTTGGAAAAGGAAAAAGGTCAAAAGCTGACCTTTAAAGAGCGCGTACAAAGCGGCGAAATTGATGAAAAATATGAAGCGCTGCCTTTGGGTGAAAACAACCGTATTGTTGATTCGTATCTGCACCACAACCGCGTTGCCGGTGCGCTGATCGGTTTCCAACAAAACTTTATCGGCGAGGGCAACCGTTTGGATTGGAACGGCCACGAAGCGGACAGCGGTACCGGCTACGGTATGGCTGTGGTTGCGGGCAGCTACAATTACGGTGTCACATACCGTAAAAACACGACCAACCACAACTACCGCAAAGGCTTGGATGTGCATGATGGTACAGGCATTGTCATTGAAGACAATGTGTTAACAGGTGACCGGCTGTATGGTATTGCTGCTTACAACCGCCAGTTTTCTATGGATAAAGTCAAAATTACCGGCAATACCATTATCCAAGACCCGAGCTTCCGTTTGAATGTTGATGATGACTTGGGCAAGTACTATCACATGTATTCAGGTATCCAGGTGCAAACCAATACCCAATACAAAGATTTGCACTCGGCTAACAAAGGCTATTTCGATATCAGCAATAATGTCATTAAAAATCTGACGGTTTATCAAAACAATATTCAGACTTACGCGATTGAGTTCCGTAACCATGAAAGCAAAATGGATTACACGCTCAATATGGCAAATAACAAGATAAGCGGCGAATCCACCAAATATCTGATTGCCGTCATCAACGATACCTACGACCGCGTTTTATCTAAAAACGGCATTGGCAGCGGTACTATTACCATTAGCGGCAATGATGCCGATATCGGCAAGATTATGAAAGGCGCAGTACCGGTTTATGTGGAAGAACACCATGGTAATGTCGCTATGCATGGTGCGGTGACAATTCACAACAACAAAATTTCCGTGCGTGAAAAATCTGACGGCTATGTCGAATTTGCTTATTTGAAAAGCAATGCCAAAGAGTACAACATCACTAATAACACATTGAAACTTGGTGGTGCCCTGGATGATGTTTTGGTAGACGTATACAGTACCAACCCTAAGGGCAAGGCATCTTTAAATGTAGCCAACAATAAAATCATGACGGACATCAAAGACGAACTGTATGATTCATGGCTGCGCTTTGAAAATAACATCAAAACGTATTCAGAAGGCAATAGCCATAATGGTGCAGCACTGACAAAGGTGAATACGACCGGCAGTAAAGTTGCCTTGAGCGATATCTTGTCAGAAGCCAACTATATTGTCGCAACAACTAAAGATGCTGTGTATCACCATACTAAGAATGTGTATACATCAGGAGTGGAAGAGCATCATACAACGACAGGGATTTTGTAAGCTGTTGAAGCTGTAATCTTTATGGTCTAAATATCGATAAATAAAAAAAGGCCGTCTGAAAATTTTCAGACGGCCTTTTCATCTAACTCACATTATTTAGCCAGTTCGGCACGCAGTTTGTGGGTTACATTCATCATCACTTGGAGTTGTTCCAGAGTTTCTTTCCAGCCACGTGTTTTCAGGCCGCAGTCTGGGTTAACCCACAGACGTTCAACCGGTACAACCTCGATGGCTTTGCGCAACAGATGCTCAACTTCAGCTTCAGTCGGTACGCGTGGGCTGTGGATGTCGTAAACACCTGGGCCGATGTCGTTCGGGTATTTGAATTCGCCGAATGCAGTCAAGAGCTCCATGTCGGAACGTGAAGTTTCGATGGTGATGACGTCAGCGTCCATAGCGGCGATGGCTGGCAGGATGTCGTTGAACTCAGAGTAGCACATATGAGTGTGGATTTGGGTGCTGTCTTCGCAACCGGTAGAGGACAGGCGGAAAGATTCACCGGCCCAGTTCAGGTAGGCATCCCAATCGGCACGTTTCAAAGGCAGACCTTCGCGGATGGCAGGTTCATCAATTTGGATGACTTTTATGCCGGCTTTTTCCAGATCCAATACTTCGTCATTCAGAGCCAGTGCGATTTGTTTGCACACGGTAGAGCGAGGAATATCGTTGCGGACGAAAGACCATTGCAGAATGGTTACAGGACCGGTCAACATACCTTTCATCGGGCGTTTGGTCAGGCTTTGAGCGTAAGTAGACCAAGCCACGGTCATGGCTTCAGGACGGCTTACGTCACCGAAGATGATAGGTGGTTTAACGCAGCGTGAGCCGTAGCTTTGTACCCAGCCGTATTGGGTGAATGCAAAACCGCTCAACAATTCGCCGAAGTATTCAACCATGTCGTTACGCTCGGCTTCGCCGTGTACCAGTACGTCCAAGTCCAGTTTTTCTTGCTCTTCAACCACCAAGGCGATTTCTTTTTTCATCGCGGCTTCGTAATCAGCGGCAGACAGTTCGCCTTTTTTGAAGGCTGCACGTGCTTGGCGGATTTCGGTAGTTTGAGGGAAAGAACCGATGTTGGTAGTCGGCAGTAGAGGCAGGTTCAACCATGCTTGTTGCGCTTTGATACGGTCGGCAAATGGAGATTTGCGTTGGTCTGCGTTGGCAGGCAAATCGGCCAGGCGTTTGGCAACGTCTGCACGGTGGATTTCGCTGCTGTTGGCACGGGAGTCGGCAGCAGCTTGGCTGGCAGCCAGTTCTTCGGCAACGGAATCACGACCTTCGTTTAATGCGGCTTTCAGAACGCGCAATTCTTGGGTTTTTTGCAGGGTGAATGCCAACCAAGAGTACAGGTCAGGTTTGTTGGCTTTCAGTTTTTCTTCAACTGACAAGTCAAATGGAGTGTGCAGCAGAGAGCAAGAGCTGGAGATCCACAAACGGTCGCCCAGTTTGGCTTGCAGAGGCTCGACAGTTTCCAAAACTTTGTTCAGGTTGGCGCGCCAAATGTTGCGGCCGTCGATAACGCCGGCAGACAGAACTTTGTCGTAGTCAGCAAATGCGTCCAGCTGCTCAGGAGCGCGTACCAGGTCGATGTGCAGGCCGTCAACAGGCAGGGATTTCAGCAAAGCAGCGTGTTCGGCAACAGAACCGAAGTAAGTGCTCAACAGGATTTTGGCGCTTACTTTGCTCAAAGTAGCGTAAACGTCTTTGTATGCTTCTACCCATTCTTTAGGCAGGTCAACAGTCAAAGCAGGCTCGTCGATTTGAATCCACTCGGCACCGGCTTCAACCAAAGCAGTCAGGATTTCAACGTAAACAGGCAACAGTTTAGGCAACAGGCTTAGACGGTCGAATTCAACAGCGCCTTTTTCTTTACCAACCCACAGGAAAGTCAACGGACCCACAACGGTCGGTTTTGCTTTCAGACCCAAAGCTTGAGCTTCTTGCAGTTGTTGAACGTAGTGTTTGGCGTTGGCTTTGAATTCGGTATCGGCGTGGAATTCAGGCACCAAGTAGTGGTAGTTGGTGTCGAACCATTTGGTCATTTCGATAGCGAATTGGTCTTTGTTACCACGGGCCAGTTGGAAGAATTGTTCCAAAGACAGGTTTTGGCTGTCGAAGCCGAAACGGGCAGGGATGGCACCGGTGGCAACTTGCAGGTCGAGGATGTGGTCGTAGAAAGTGAAATCGCCTGCAGCAACGAAATCGGCGTTGGCAGCAGCTTGGTGTTTCCAGTTTTTCTCGCGCAAGTCTTTAGCAACAGCCAGCAATTCTTGCTCGCTGATTTCTTTGCGCCAGTATTTTTCTTGTGCGAATTTCAATTCGCGGAAGGCACCGACGCGCGGGAAGCCTGAAAAATGCAATGTTGTCATGTTAACTCTCCTAGTTGGAATTTTTAATCAGGCCGGTATGGCCTGAATGTTCGATATTGTAAATCAGAATGGGGAGGCCGTCTGTTTTATTAACGGGGGCGTACACCCAAAATATGGCAGATGGCGTAAGTCAGTTCGCTGCGGTTGAGGGTGTAGAAGTGGAAGTCTTTTACGCCTTCGCGAGAGAGGACTTTGACCATGTCGATGGCGATGCTGGCGGCAACAAGGTTGCGCGTGCCTTGGTCGTCATCCAAACCTTCGTACATTTTAGACAGCCAGCTTGGGATTTTGACGTTGGTCACTTGGGCCATTTTGGTCAATTGTTTGAAATTGGTTACAGGCAGGATGCCGGGAACGATTTCAACGTCAATGCCCATCATTACGCAACGGTCGCGGAAGCGCAGATAGCTTTCCACGTCGAAGAAGAACTGGGTGATAACGTGGTTTGCGCCCGCATCGATTTTGCGTTTCAGATTGATTAAGTCGGCTTGTGCGGATTTGGCTTCCGGGTGCACTTCTGGATAGGCTGCTACGGAAATATCAAAGTCGGCAACGGAGCGCAACAGTTTGACCAAATCTTCGGCATAGAAAGGTTTTTTCTCGTAGCCAGGCGGCTCGTCGCCACGCAGGGCAACAATGCGGCGGATACCGCTGTCCCAATAGTCTTTGGCAATTTGACGCAACTCGTCAGGGCTGGCATCGATACCGGTCAGGTGGGGGGCGGCGTCAAGGCCGGTTTCTTGTTTGATGCGTTTGACGATGCTATGTGTGCGGTCGCGTTCGCCGGAGTTTGCACCGTAGGTTACGGAAACGAATTTCGGATGCAAGGTTTGCAGGCGATGGATGGAATCCCATAGCATAGTTTCCATTTGTTCGTTTTTCGGCGGGAAAAATTCGAACGAAACATTGATGTCGCCTTTCAAATCAGAAAGGCTGTTGTTTAAAGCGGCGATTTCTCGAGCGTGATTCATGGTTATGCACCTTCTGCATATCTTTTATTTATTGTCAGGTTGCATAATAAATTTGAGGTTAACATGAGTCAATTTCGAAATTTTCCGAAATTGTATGAATAGATTTAATAAAGACCTCAGGCCGTCTGAAAAATAGCCTGAGGTCTTGTTTGATAGGGAAGGGGGTAAAGATTATTCTGCTTCATCTATCCATGCTTGTTGCACGGCTTCGAGAATGCGCTCGCCGCAACGCGCCGGGTCATCGTCAAATTCAGGTAAAGCCATAATCAGATCACGCAGTTGGGTAAAGCGTACGGTTTTCGGATCGATGCTGTCGCCGTGTAAGTCGTAGAGTTCTTCGGCGATGCGTTGGGTATCTGTCCATTTCATGATGTGTTCCTTTATTGGGTTTGGGCTATTAGTAATTATTTTAATCAAGAAGAAGTCGGACTGCCAGATTGTTTTACGGAAGATTGGCAGATAAATGATGGCGCTATTTTTTAACAAAATAGCATAGTTGCGTTAAAATACGGCAAGACACTTAAAATTTACGGCAATCTGCCGTTTTATACTTTCTATTCCGCTATTCCGCTTTGTATGATTTGGTTTTCATACAAAATTTACATTTCGCTATGCAACCAAATTTTTTGGAATGGCTCTTAAGAAAATCCATCGCTTAAAAATAGGGGCTGACGTAGATTAGCAGTTATGCTAGGCTACGAAAATGCAGATAACCAATTGTAAATTAAGCAAGAGAGTTCAAAAGAAACTACTTGAATTTTTTGTACTCCAAGTTACCGCCCGTTCCG
>NZ_JBQCWV010000018.1:0-22218 GCF_051957055.1 Neisseria sp. P0020.S005
GAATCGAATTATACAGTACATTTAGCAAATGTCAACTAAAATTATCGAAAATTTCAACCAACTGTGTTATACTGTCTGCTTCGTTTTCTTCACCGCGTCAGCAGCGAAGAACCGAACTATACGCCTCACAACGAAACCAGTCAACACCTTTCGCAAAATTATTTTCAGAAATTTAATCACCGCCCTGTTTTAACAGGGTTTTTATTTGATAAAAAAACTCCAACAACCTTCCTACACTATCCATACATACAAAAAACACAAAACAAAGGCCGTCTGAAAGAGCATTTCAGACGGCCTTTTGAATTTGACCCTCGCTTTAATTTATATTATTGGCGCTTGTTTTTTGGTATGATGTTTTCTTGATTCTTTTATATCAGCCTCGAGTTTGCTATGTCTGTCTATACCAGTGTTTCCGACGCTCAAATGCGTGATTTCCTACTGCAATATGATTTGGGAGATTTTGTTTCTTTGCAGGGGATTGCTCAAGGAATTACTAATAGTAATTATTTTTTGACTACTTCAACCGGTCGTTATGTATTGACTGTTTTTGAGGTTTTGAAATCAGAAGAACTGCCTTTCTTTCTAGAACTAAACCAGCATTTGAGTCTGAATGGTGTTGCCTGCGCCGCTCCGATTGCTCGTAAAGATGGCGGACTGCATTCTATTTTGGCCGGAAAACCGGCTTGTTTGGTTACTTGTTTGAATGGTTCTGATACTGGCTGGCCAACTGAAGCTCAATGCTTCCATACCGGTGCTATGCTGGCCAAAATGCATTTAGCCGGCCAAGACTTTCCTTTAAAAATGAAAAATCCTCGTTATGATGACTGGTGGCGCGATGCCTGCACTCAGTTGCTGCCTGTTTTAGATTCTGAGGATGCTGCACTGCTTCAATCTGAAATTGCAGCTTTAGATGAAAATCTAGGAGAGCATTTACCTTCCGGTATTATCCATGCCGATTTATTTAAGGACAACGTATTGCTTAATGGAGATGAAGTTTCCGGCTTTATCGACTTCTATTATGCGTGTAACGGTAATTTCATGTACGACCTGGCAATTGCAGTTAACGATTGGGCACGAACAGCTGATAACAAGTTAGACCCTGTCCTTTATGATGCCTTTATCCACGGCTATGAAAGCGTACGTCCATTATCTGATGAAGAACGCGCGTATTTCCCTACTGCACAAAGAGCAGGATGTATTCGTTTTTGGGTATCGCGCCTACTTGATTTCCATTTTCCTCAATCAGGAGAAATGACGTTTATTAAAGATCCAAATGCATTTAGGGATCTGCTCTTGACTCTTAAATAATATATAGATAAAAGGCCGTCTGAAATTCAGACGGCCTTTTATCTAATGCCCTCCCCCGCCGGAACCGCTAAACGGAGGTCTTGCCAGCCAAATAATGGGAATCATACTGATGAATATGATACTGCCTGCCAAGAAAATTTCATTTGAGCCAATAATAAAGCCTTGTTGGGAAATAGTACTATTTATCGCAGCCAGGGCTTGCTCTTTGCTCAGGCCATTGACCATCATGCCTTGAATAGATTGGTTGCTGATTGAGGACAATGAATTAATATGTTCGGTCAGCTGAGTATGGTGCAGAGCTTCGCGCCGTTCCCACATGGTGCTGACAACGGACACTCCGACACCGCCCATAAAGACTCGCAAGAAATTAGACAAGCTACTGGCCGAGGCAATTTGGTTGCCCTTCATATGTGATAAGGTGATACTGGTCAGGGGCAGGAAGAACATGGCTACGCCTAAACCCTGCCAAAACTGTGGCCAAACGACGTTGCTCATATCCATGCCGGCATAGAAGTCGGTTCGCCAATGGAATGTATAGGCAAACACCAAGAAGCTGGCACTGACAAACAGGCGCATATCGACGCGATTGCCAAACTTACCAATAATCGGCGACAGAATAATCGGCAGAAAACCTACCGGTGCAGCAGCCAAACCAGCCCAAGTAGCGGTATAGTCGAGATTTGATTGCAACACCAAAGGCAGCAAGGTCAATGTACCCATATACACCATAAAGCCCAAGGATGTCGCAACAACGCCTATCGTAAAGTTTCTATTTCTAAACAATGACAAATCGACAATCGGGTATTTCTCGCCCAGCTCCCAAACAATAAAATATGTCAGGAACACCAAAGCGGTAACGCCCAAAACGATAATCTCTCCCGAGGCAAACCAGTCCAATTCCTTGCCTCTATCAAGCATCATTTGCAATGCGCCGACACCGACAATCATCAACACCAGCCCGACATAATCGATTGGCGCCCTGATGATTTCAGTTTCCCTGTGTCTAAGTTGCTTCCAAGCAATAGTTGCGGACAAAATCCCGATCGGGATATTGATAAAGAAAATCCATCCCCAATGCCAGTTGTCCGAGATCCAACCGCCTAAAATCGGCCCCAATACAGGGGCAACAACGACGGTCATTGCCCATAAGGCCAGTGCCAATGTTCGTTTTTCAGGCGGATAGGAGGCCATCAACAGACTTTGTGACAAGGGAATCAATGGCCCGGCGATGAAACCTTGCAATACACGGAAAAAAACCAAAGCTTGAAGATTATGTGCAATGCCACACAGCCATGACGTTACGACAAACCCGATCACGGCGGCGATAAAGATTTTAACCTCGCCAAACCGCTTGGCCAAAAAACCTGTCAAGGGAACGGAAATGGCATTAGCTACGGCAAATGAGGTAATCACCCAAGTTCCCTGCGTGGTAGCCGCGCCCAAATCCCCTGCAATAACAGGCACGGCGACGTTGGCGATGGTACTGTCCAAGACTTCCATAAATACGGCCAAGCTGAGCGCCAAAGTTGCCAACACCAGCTTAAATCCTTGTAACGGCGGATAATTCATATTTTTAAACTATAAGACAACCGCCAAAGCGGTCGGTTGAAGAGAATCAATATTTCAGACGGCCTGAGCCTTCAATAAAAGACTCAGGCCGTCTGAAAAGATTATTTTGCGTATTGCTCGAAGATTTTATCGACTAAAGCATCGGCGGCTTTCCAATCCACACTTTCCGTTTCCGGCAAGGCAGTATTTCGTTCTGCTTCGGCAGTCATGGCTTTACCGCTGCCCTTCTCGGCAATATCGACTTTAACAGTCATAGACAAACCGACACGGAGCGGATTTTTTTGCAATTCTTTAGCATCCAAACTGATACGCACCGGCACACGTTGCACAACTTTAATCCAGTTGCCCGTTGCGTTTTGCGCCGGCAGTAATGAGAACGCACTGCCCGTACCGGCCGACAAGCCCATTACCTTGCCGTGGTAAACCACTTTGCTACCGTACAAATCGGCTGTCATTTCAACAGGCTGGCCGATTTTCATTTTGCGCAGTTGCGATTCTTTAAAGTTGGCATCCACCCACAATTCAGACAGAGGCACAACAGCCATCATCGGCGTACCTTGTACGATACGTTGGCCGACTTGGACATTACGTTTGGCAATTTGGCCGCTAATCGGCGAACGGATTTGCGTACGTTGCAAATTCAGCCAAGCGTCTTTGATGTGGCTGATGGCCGTCTGAACTGCCGGTTGCTGGCGCAGAGGAATATTGCTGCCCAACGCTGCCTGAGCAGAAACTTCTTCTGCCTCAACCGCTTTCAATGCAGCTTGAGCCTGAACCACAGCGGCGCGGGCATGGCTGAGTTCTTCGCCGGAAACCGCTTCCGTACCCGCCAAAGATTCACGGCGGCGCAAATCGGCTTGTGCACGGGCCAAATCGGCTTTACGCAACAACACTTGCGCTTTGGCTTTTGAATTGACTGCGGTTTGCTGTTTGTTTTGACGGATGGCCTGAATCAATTCATTTTGCGCGCGATCGTATGCCAGCTGAAAATCGCTGTCGTCCAAAGCCACCAACACATCACCTTTTTTCACGACATCCGTATCGTCATACATGACTTTGCGCACCGTGCCGTTCACCTGCGGCGTAATCATCACCAAATGACCGGCCACATAAGCATCTTCCGTTTCTTCTTCATGCTGCCAAAACAGGAAATACGCCAAAGCGACTCCTGCTGCCGCAATAAGGAATAGGAGTGTAACGATAACCAAATTGCGTTTGCGATGCGTTTTAGCGCCGGAAGCGACTACTTCCGGTTCTTTTTGGACATTATTTTTTTCCGATTGAGTATCCATAAGTCCTAACTTTAATTCTGCACATGTGATAACGATATTATTGTCTTGCTGGGTAGCTGACTTATACCATCAGCCCCAATACGAGCGTTTAACGCGCTAAAGGGTCATATTTTATAGTTACACTCTATTCATTACAATAATTTCTTCCGGTAGCAAATGTAAATAAGGTAAGCAAAAGGCCGTCTGAAATCACTTTCAGACGGCCTACGTTTTAATAAAACGTTTATTTCTTATTTAATTTAAAGCCTCCACCCAACTGGGCATTGAGGTTACTCCAAGCTGTCAGATATTCTGCATGGTATTGAACCGCCGACATTTTTGTACGCGCAGCTTCGTCTTGTTTTTGCAAAGCGGTCAAGCCGTTATCCAAACCTGCACGAACACGTCCTTTCGCATTTTGCACAGATTTATCGGCAATATTGACCATCTTATTCCAAGTATCTTGTCGGCTTTTCAGGCTTTGATAGTCGACTACAGCATCTGCCGCCGAACGCATGGCGTTCAAAACGGTTTGGTCATACACGGCAACCTGCTCGTTATATTGGGCGCGTTTGCCCGCCAATTTGGATTGCAGCGCGCCGGACGTAAACAATGGCAGATTCAAAGCCGGAACAATGCCCAACATACCGGATGTCCGTCCGCGAATCAGATTGAACGCATCAATGTGCGTCATCCCTGCCAAAACTTTTAATTCGATATTCGGGTAAAACTCTGCTTCGGTCGATTTGACGATATGCCATTTCTCCTCAAGCAAGGCTTTTTGCGCCGCGATATCGGGGCGGGCCGCCAGCAAATCCGCCTCAATACGGCTAACCGGCGATGACGGCACAGCCGCCATTTTTTCCGGAATCTGTCCATTTAATACACCCGGTACACGGCCGGTCAATACAGCCAGACTGTTGCGGATTTTCTCATTTTTCTGAGTCCATGCAGATTTTTCAAGCTGTAATTGCTGTTGCGCCATTTCCAGAGCGTGCAAGGCATCGGCAGGAGCCAGCTGCGCTTTAACGCGTTGTTGCATCAGTTTCAATGCTTTATCCGCCAGCTCTATACGCGTATCCAACAAAGCCAATTGTTCTGTCGCCATCTGCCACGCAAAATATTGGGCGGCAACGGCGTGAGCCAACTCGGTGCGGATATGATGAGCTTCATACACCGCAGCCCTGCTTTTTCCTAAAACAGCTTGAATCTGCTCTCGGTTTTTACCCCAAAAGTCGAAAACCAAACTGCCTTGTAAGGCTGCGTTCGCCAAAACCAATGTATGGTCGGTATCAACCATACCGGCTTGAGGTTTGGGTGAAACATAAGCACCCAGACCTGTAACGCCCAAGCCGACTTGCGGTTTGTTTGCGGCTCCTACAACGCCCAGCTGCGCCTGAGCCTGCTCAAACCTTGCCTTGACGACACGCAGATTGGTAGACGTCTGAATGGCGGAAGCAATCAAATTGTTTAATTTTTTATCTTTCAGCTTCATCCACCAGCCGTCTTGGGCAGTAGCGGCAGATTGGCCTTGCGGCAGCGGATAGGCTGTTGTCTCATCCAAAGGCGACTGTTTGCCGAACGGTGCACATGCCGCCAACAGCGAAACAGCGGCAACGCACACGCTTGATTTGACCAAACCTAATTTCATACAGACTCCGTTTATGTGTGTCTGCCGCAGACCTTCAGGCCGTCTGTTGTTAATTGCCCAAACGGTTCAACAGTTTACCCAACAGGTGTTGCAGCGTATCGTAATCCTCTTTCGTGAAATCTTCCCACGCCTGGCCGCTCTGACGGGCAATTTGCGGCCATACTTCGTGGATGAAGGTCTCACCCGAAGGGGTTAATTTTAGCACAATCTGACGACGGTCTTTCTGATTGATATAACGCTCTACCCAGCCGCGCTCAACCATATCGTCCGACAGGCGTGTTGCACTGGTGCGCGTCAAGTCCATCAGGTCGCTCAAGCGCGAAGGCAGGATTTCGCTGTTTGGGCTGACGTAAACCGCCATCAGGGAAAACCACAGGTTTTCATTGATGCCGAACGCTTTCAGGTTTTCGTTCAAATGGCTGCTCAAACGTTCGGTTACGATGCGCAACATACGGGATACTTGGTTTTGCTGCTCCGGAAATTGCGGCAGACGGGTAGAAAGCAAACGCATTGCGTTGACTAATTCGGTTTGTGAAAAACTCATAAATTCCTTCTTTCTGAGTGAGTTATTTTATTCGATATCAATCAAAATAAAATATGATGTAATAATTTACTTTAAGATACCAATTACTTACTTTAAGACGTTATACTAATTCAGATGATTATTTTAGTGTATGAAAATCTGATAATCGGTTACATGCTCCTACTAAACGGAGTTTTCTATGCCTAAATCATGAAAATTCGACCATAAAAAAGACCGTCTGAAACCTTGATTCCATCTTTCAGACGGCCTCGATGACAGATTAAAATAAGCTTTTCCACTTAAACCGGATTCAAACCATGAACACTTCCGCCTTTTTCCCCCACATTACCCTTATCGGCGTCGGTTTAATCGGCGGTTCGTTCATGCTCGACCTCAAACGCTTGGGACTGGTGCAAACCGTTACCGGTATCGACACCAATGCCGACAACCTCAATTACGCACTCGAATGCGGCATCATCGATCATGCCTATCCGAATATTTGCGCCGAAAGCATCGGCAATGCCGATTTGGTTTTAATTGCCACGCCTGTCTCCGTCCTACCTGACGTATGTCGCGACATCAAGCCCTTCTTAAAAGACACCGCCTGCGTTTCCGATGTCGGCAGCACCAAACAATCGGCACTCAATGCCTTCCGCACTCACTTATCCGACCGCCTGCCGCAATGTTTTGCCGCCCACCCGATTGCCGGCTCGGATCAAAGCGGGGCAAAATCCGCGCGTTGCGGTTTGTTTCAAAACAGCCGCCTTATCATTACGCTACACGGCCAAGAGGCTTCAGACGGCCTGAGACGGCTGAAAAGCCTGTGGCAGGCGGTTGGTTCGCAGATTTTCACCATGAGCGCCGAAGAACACGACAATATTTTTGCAGCTGTTTCCCACTTGCCGCACTTGACCGCCTTTGCCTATGTCCACGCTTTGTTCGACCATCCGCACGGCAAAGACTATCTCCCTTATGCCGCCACCGGCTTTCGCGACTTTACCCGCATTGCCTCCAGCCACCCTGCTGTTTGGACAGACATCTGCATGGCCAACCGCCCTGCCCTGCTCAAACTGACCGGAGATTTGAAAGAACAATTATCCAAATTGGAACAACTCCTTTCAGACGGCAATAAAACCGAGCTTTACCGCTATTTTGAAGAAGCCGCACAAATGCGTAATGACTGGCTGAAAAACCGTTAAACCTGTTTTCAGACGGCCTGATACCCTCTCAGCTAAAATCTTCATCACAATAAAAAGGGCATCTGTTTAGATGCCCTTTTTTGATTTCTTACGACTTCAACGTTTCACTCAGTCTTTCAAACGGAACTCAGCCGCTCTGGCGTGCGCGGTCAAGCTTTCGCCATGCGCCAACACGCTGGCGGTTTTGCCCAACTTCTGCGCACCTTGTTCTGAAACCTGAATCAGACTGGAGCGTTTTTGGAAATCATATGTTCCCAAAGGAGAAGAGAAACGCGCCGTGCGGCTGGTCGGCAAAACGTGGTTGGGGCCTGCGCAATAGTCGCCAAGGCTTTCACTGGTATAGCGTCCCATAAAAATCGCACCGGCATGGCGGATTTTTTTCGCCCACTCTTGCGGATTCTCAACCGACAGCTCTAAGTGTTCAGGAGAAATATAGTTGGCGATTTCGCAGGCTTCATCCAAATCTTTAGCCAAAATCATTGCGCCGCGATTGCCCAATGAAGCTTCAATAATCGCACGGCGAGGCATGGTTTCAATCAAGCGGTTCATGGCCGTCTGAACTTCGTCCAAATACGCTTGAGAAGTGCCGATCAAAATCGCTTGTGCAATTTCATCGTGTTCCGCCTGACTGAACAAATCCATGGCCACCCAATCGGCAGGCGTCGTACCATCGGCAATCACCAAAATTTCAGACGGCCCTGCCACCATATCAATACCGACCACGCCGAACACGCGTCGTTTGGCTGCAGCGACAAAGGCATTGCCCGGGCCGGTAATCTTATCGACTTGAGGCACAGATTCCGTACCATAAGCCAAAGCCGCAACCGCCTGCGCGCCGCCGACCGTAAACACTTTGGTTACACCGGCCACAAAAGCAGCCGCCAACACGATATCGTTGCGCTCGCCTTTCTGAGTAGGAGCGACCATGATGATTTCTTTCACGCCGGCAACGTGGGCAGGCATGGCGTTCATGATGACGGAACTCGGATAAGCGGCTTTACCGCCCGGAACATAAATACCGACACGGTCAAGCGGCGTAATCTGTTGGCCCAAAAGCGTGCCGTCTTCGTCTTCGTAAGTCCACGACTCCATTTTTTGGTGTTTATGATAGTTTTCCACCCGTCGCGCGGCCGTTTTCAAGGCCGTCTGAATGTTTTCGGGCAAACGCTCAAACGCAGACTGCAAATCGTCTTGCGTCAGGATTAAATCGTCGATGGTTTGTGCGGATGTACCGTCAAAGCGGTTGGTGTATTCAATCAGCGCCGCATCGCCGCGTTTTTGAACATCGGCGCAGATATTGGCAACAATACGGTCGATTTCAGGGTTTTGCGCGGTTTCAAAAGCGAGTAACGCTTTGAGTTCGGCTTGAAAATCAGGGGATTGGGTGTCGAGTTTCTTCATGGTTTGCTCTCTTCCTTGTTTCGTTCCTATTGTTTTCAGACGGCCTCAGCCACACACAGGTCGTCTGAACATTATCTTTTCAAAAAACCTTTTTTCTGCAAAAACGCCAACATATGCGGCCGTACAGGATTGCCCAAGGTTTTGGCCAGCGATTCTTTCCAAGGTATCGGACTTCCCTTGCGTAACTCATAATAATCCGCTACTGCCTGATTATAGGCTTCAACCGCATCGGCATTCAGGCTCGGACAGGCGTTTTCGGCATAGACCATTTCCTTAGGCAGGCGCGGTTTGAGCGGCGGGTCTTGATCGGGATAACCGAGGCACAGCCCCACCAAAGGCACGCAATAATCCGGCAGGTTCAACACATCCGATACTTTTTGCGCATCATTACGCAACGCACCGATATACACGCCACCTAGCCCAAGTGATTCTGCGGCAAGCAATACGTTTTGCGCCATAATGCCTGCATCGACCGCACCAATCAGGGTTACCTCCGCCCAATCAATTTGCGCATCGGGAAACATCGCCTTGTGTTTGGAAAAATCGATGCAAAACAGTAAAAATTCCGCACAATGGACAATATAAGGTGCGCTTCCAGCCGCTTCATGTATCCCCTGCCTCAGCGCAAGATCCGATACGCGGATGATGGAAACGCATTGCAGGTTGTTGGAAGTCGAAGCCTGCTGCCCGGCACGAACCAGCGTATTGAGGATTTCAGCGGCAATCGGTTCGGAAGTAAACCTGCGGATGGAACGATGGGAAAGAATCGTATCGAGTGTCGGTTTGCTTTGCATCATGACAGGGCTTTCAAACTGGGTTGGCAGACAGGTTTTGCCAAAAACTTTTCAGACGGCCTTAGCAGCATTTTCAAATGCCTGAATAATCGGATTCAACAGCGCATATTTGGTTTTCAACGCCGCTTTGTTGACCACCAAGCGGCTGGAAATATCAGCCACATGTTCCACAGCTTCCAAACCATTGGCTTTCAATGTATTGCCGCTGGAAACCAAATCGACAATCGCGTCGCTCAAACCAACCAAAGGCGCAAGCTCCATCGAGCCGTATAGTTTGATGATGTCCACATGCACACCCTTGTCGGCAAAGTGTTCGGCGGCGATGTCGGGATATTTGGTGGCAATCCGCAAGCGACTGCCGGGTTTGGACACAGCGGCGTAATCGAAACCTTTTTTAACCGCAACCATCATGCGGCATGAGGCGATGTGTAAATCTAAAGGTTGATACAGGCCATCTCCGCCATGCTCGATCAGCACGTCCTTACCGGCAATACCGAAATCCGCCGCACCATATTGCACATAAGTCGGCACATCGGTTGCGCGCACAATCACCAAACGGATATTGTCATGATTCGTACCAATAATCAGCTTACGCGATTTTTCCGGCTCTTCCGCTGGCACAATACCGGCGGCGGCCAACAGCGGCAGGGTTTCCTCAAAAATTCGCCCCTTGGATAAAGCAATCGTTAAAAGTGTGTCGGTCATTTTTTTCTTCTCCTTTGCCGTATCAAAAACAAGAAGGCCGTCTGAAATCCACAACCCATTTCAGACGGCCCCAACTACGGTTTTACAATAAAGTTTTCACATCAGCCGCAATCGTTTCCGGCTCGCTGCCATAAGGCGAGAAAATCGCCACTTCGCCGTTTTTATCAATCAAATATGCACCTGAAGAGTGGTCGACCAAATAGTTTTCGCTGTCTTCTTTTTGGTTAACTTTAGCCGATACCACACGGTATTGCTGTTTGATGACAGGCAGGCTTTGATCGCCGGTAGCCGTCAGGCCGATAAAATCAGGGTGGAACTGTTTGGCGTATTTGCCGATTACTTCAGGCGTATCGCGCTCAGGGTCGATGCTGACAAATACTACTTTCACGTCTTTAGCCTGATCGCCCAATTGTTTCAAAGTATCGCTGTAAGTCAGCAACTCGGTCGGGCATACGTCAGGACAGTGGGTATAACCGAAAGACAGGATGACCACTTTGCCTTTCAAATCGCTCAGGCTGAAAGGTTTGCCGTCGCCATCGGTCAATGTGAAGTCGCCGCCAATGTCTTCTTTGCGCATATCGGTACCACGCGCTTGCACTTTGGGCGCAGACTCACCGGAAGCAGCAGGCGCAGCAGAAGTGGCAGGTGTCGAAGAAGCCTCTTTGGCCTCTTCTTTAGGCTGACAAGCAGCCAGAGCAGCCAACGCAATAGCACTGAGTAGGAAAGTTCGTGTAACGGAAAGCATAAATTTTCTCCAAAACCGTTTCAAATAAGTAAGGCCAAACAACTGCCCGGCCGATATAAAAACAAAACATCTTCATATTAACGCGTTTGACACATTAAATGTAGCCCTTTTTGCAGATAAATACTGCTTTTTTTGTTTTAAAAATCTGCCTTCCATTTAGATAGCCATCAAACACAAAAAGTTTAATTCATTAAAAATCAAACAAATATAAAAATAATCCAATTTTTTTTCAATTACTGCTTTACAAGATTCGAGAACTCGCTATAATGACGACTTCTTCGCTAGCCCAGGTGGCGAAATTGGTAGACGCAGGGGACTCAAAATCCCCCGCCGCAAGGTGTGTCGGTTCGAGTCCGACCCTGGGCACCAAATTTAAAAAACCTCTTGATTCGGTCAAGAGGTTTTTTGCTATTCTTTGTTTGCAAAATTTGCAAAAACCTTCTCCTTACTCAAACTGTCAACAATCCACCCACATCAAGCTCAATAAAACCGTTTTTTTATTTCTTTAAAATCAAACGATAATCTATTTTCACTCCTTAAACGTTAAAAGATGAAAGATTTTGTCTTGCTTGTACAGTCGGATTGCGTTATCGTTTCTACTCTTTTTCACAAACTCTGTGTTTCTTTCCAATTGCTTGGATAGTCTGACTGTCATCGTATTCCCTCAGTGCGCGTACCCTAAATCGCTGCTTGGTGGAATTGCATTACAGGTGCTGTGGTGAGGCGGATTGTTCCTATTGGTTTGAAACCATATAAAAGAGGTCAATATGCAATTATCTGGCGCACAAATCATCGTGCAAAGTCTCAAAGCCGAAGGTGTCGAGTATGTTTTCGGCTATCCGGGCGGCGCGGTTATCGAAATCTACGATGCCCTTTTCCAACTCAATAAATTCAAGCACATCCTGGTTCGCCACGAGCAGGCCGCCGTACATGCGGCAGATGCCTATGCCCGTGTCAGCGGCAAAGTCGGCGTTGCCTTGGTGACTTCCGGCCCGGGCGTAACCAATGCCCTGACCGGTATCGCCACTGCTTACAGCGACTCCATTCCGTTGGTAGTCATCAGTGGCCAGGTGGGCAACTCCCTTATCGGGACAGACGCATTCCAAGAAGTGGATACAGTCGGCATTACCCGCCCTTGTGTCAAACACAATTTCTTGGTAACCAATATCGCTGAGTTGGCAGACACCATCAAAAAAGCTTTCCAAATCGCCGCAAGCGGCCGTCCTGGTCCTGTTGTTGTCGATGTTCCTAAAGATGTCACCCAAGCAATGGCTAAATTCAGCTATCCGCAAGAAGACATCTTCATCCGCTCTTACCAGCCGGTTGTACAAGGCCATATCGGTCAAATCAAAAAAGCCGTACAAATGCTGGCTTCCGCCAAACGCCCTATTGTTTACTTCGGCGGCGGCGTGGTTTTGGGCAATGCCTCTGAGGAAATGACAAAATTTGTCCGCATGATCGGCGCTCCTTGTACCGGTACATTGATGGGCTTGGGTGCATACCCTTCCAGCGACCGCCAATTCTTGGGTATGCTGGGTATGCACGGTACTTACGAAGCCAACCTCGCCATGCAGAATGCAGACGTTGTACTGGCAATCGGTGCGCGCTTCGATGACCGCGTGATTTCCGTACCGTCCAAATTCTTTGAAAAAGCCAAAAAAATTATTCATATCGACGTTGACCCGTCCAGCATTGCCAAACGTGTCAAAGTGGATATCCCGATTGTCGGCGACGTGAAAAACGTATTGTCCGAAATGATTCAATTGTGGGACAAGCAAGAATCTGCACCTGCAGCCGACTCATTGGATAAATGGTGGAAAAGCATTGAAGAATGGCGTTCGCGCAACTGCCTGTGGTTTGATAATGAAAGCGAAATCATCAAACCACAATACGTCATTCAAAAACTGGCCGAAATCACCAATAATTCTGCCATCATTACTTCCGACGTCGGTCAACACCAAATGTTTACCGCCCAATATTACCCATTCGAGCGTCCTCGCCAATGGCTCAATTCCGGCGGTTTAGGCACAATGGGTGTCGGCTTGCCATATGCCATCGGCGCGAAACTGGCAGCTCCTGATCAAGATGTATTCTGTATCACCGGCGAAGGATCGATTCAGATGAACATCCAAGAGCTGTCGACCTGCTTCCAATACCGCGTTCCGGTTAACGTCGTTACACTAAACAACGGCTACCTCGGCATGGTCCGTCAATGGCAAGAACTTTATTACGGCAACCGTGAATCAGAAACCTATTTCGATTCATTGCCTGATTTTGTCAAACTGGCTGAAGCCTACGGCCATATCGGCATCCGTGTAGACAAGAAATCCGATGTCGAAGGCGCGTTACTGGAAGCATTAAACCAAAAAGACCGTCTGGTATTCCTCGATTTCTTGACCGACAAGAAACAAAACGTACTGCCTATGGTCGGCAACGGCAAAGGCTTGGACGAGATGGTTCTGCCGCCGCATATGCGCGAAACATTGTCAGCGTAAGGAGAGAAAAATGCGACATATCTTATCTATTCTGATGGAAAATGAATCAGGTGCGATGAGCCGTGTGGTAGGTTTGTTCTCCGCACGCGATTACAACATCGACTCCCTGGCTGTTGCACCAACCGAAGACAAAACCTTGTCTCGCATGACCATCGTTACCCACGGCGACGAACACGTTATCGAGCAAATCACCAAACAACTCAACAAACTGATTGAAGTTATCAAAGTGGTCGATTTGA
This sequence comes from Neisseria sp. P0020.S005, assembly GCF_051957055.1. NCBI lineage: Bacteria > Pseudomonadati > Pseudomonadota > Betaproteobacteria > Neisseriales > Neisseriaceae > Neisseria > Neisseria sp. P0020.S005. Next base: position 13,901 of record NZ_JBQCWV010000018.1, read on the forward strand.
ACGAAAGCCGTTTTGTCGAACGCGAGCTGATGTTGGTAAAAGTCCGCGCCGTCGGCAAAGACCGCGACGAATTCCTGCGATTGACCGAAATCTACCGTGGCAGCGTCATTGACGTAACAGACCGCAGCTACACCATCGAAATCACAGGTTCTACCGAAAAACTCGACTCTTTCCTCGAAACAGTCGGTCGCGCCCAAATTTTGGAAACCGTACGCACAGGTGCAGCCGGTATCGGCCGTGGCGAGCGTATTTTGAAAATTTAACGCTGTATCGTTCAGACGGCCTTTTACTTTCAACAAAGGCCGTCTGAAAAACAGTAGGAGACAAACATGTCAAGCATCCAAATCGTTGCATTAGTTACCGTCAAACCCGAATACACCGAGGCTCTGGCTGCCCAGTTTAAAGAATTGGTCAAAGCCAGCCGTGCAGAAGAAGGCAACATCAGCTACGACCTGCACCAAGAAATCGGCAAACCCAACCGTTTCGTATTCGTAGAAAGCTGGAAATCCCAAGCAGCTATTGACGAACACAATGCCAGCGAACATTTCCAAAACTTCGTCAAATCCATAGAAGGAAAAACCGAAGCATTGGAAATCGTCTTGATGAACCAAGTCCCCGCTTAAGCCCCTATTACTTTTAACTCAACCCGGATTATCCGGAACCCTCTTACACTAAGGAAATAAAATGCAAGTTTATTACGATAAAGACGCTGACCTTTCTCTGATCAAAGGCAAAACCGTTGCCATCATCGGCTACGGTTCACAAGGTCACGCACACGCAGCAAACCTGAAAGATTCTGGCGTAAATGTCGTCATCGGTCTGCGCCAAGGCGGCTCTTGGAAAAAAGCCGAAGCAGCCGGCCACGACGTACGCACCGTTGCTGAAGCAACCAAAGCAGCCGACGTTGTAATGATTCTGTTGCCTGACGAAAACCAACCTATCGTATACAAAAACGAAATCGAGCCTAACTTGAAAGAAGGCGCAGTATTGGCGTTCGCTCACGGCTTCAACGTTCACTATAACCAAATCGTACCTCGCGCCGACCTCGACGTTATCATGATCGCCCCTAAAGGCCCAGGTCACACCGTACGCAGCGAATTCCTGAAAGGCGGCGGCGTACCTTCCCTGATCGCCGTTTACCAAGATAAAAGCGGCAAAGCCAAAGACATCGCCCTGTCTTACGCAGCAGCCAACGGCGGCACTAAAGGCGGCGTAATCGAAACCAACTTCCGCGAAGAAACCGAAACCGACCTGTTCGGCGAACAAGCCGTATTGTGCGGTGGCGCAGTTGAATTGGTGAAATGCGGCTTTGAAACTTTGGTTGAAGCCGGCTATGCTCCAGAAATGGCCTACTTCGAATGTCTGCACGAGCTGAAACTGATCGTTGACCTGATGTACGAAGGCGGTATTGCCAACATGAACTACTCCATTTCCAACAATGCCGAATACGGTGAATACGTTACCGGCCCTGAAGTAGTGACTCCTGCAACCAAAGCAGCGATGAAAAAAGCACTGTACCGTATTCAAAGCGGCGAATATGCCAAAATGTTCATCCAAGAAGGCGCGACCAACTACGCCAGCATGACTGCCCGTCGCCGTCTGAACGCCGACCACCAAATCGAAAAAGTGGGTGCACAACTGCGTTCTATGATGCCTTGGATCGCTAAAAACAAACTGGTTGACCAAGACAAAAACTAATCTGTCTGTCAAAAAAATAAAACCTGCCTGTTCACTCAGGCAGGTTTTTATAATTTTAAAACCCAATACACTATAAATCACACTCAATAAGGCCGTCTGAAAACAATATAAACAGCATTTAAACTCCAACCTCTATAAGCTGTCTTTCATGATTCTCCTAAAATTTCCTTTTAAAAAAACATATTACGAAATAAACGACTATTTTCTATACCTACTCTGTCTGCAAAAAACAACGTTTCCAATCAAAAATACGCCTAAAACAAGAGGAAAATTTGTTTTCTTAAGCCATAACCTTTATATTATGGTCATGGAATCGTTGAAACAGAACGATATCGTAATAAGAAGAACGAATGCTCGCTTCTTCACACTTAAAAAAGGAAAACAGCAATGAAAAAATCCCTGATTGCCCTGACTCTGGCGGCTCTGCCTGTTGCAGCTATGGCTGACGTAACTCTGTACGGTCAAGTAAAAGCCGGTGTTGAAGTATCCAAAGTAAAATTGGGTGAAAAAACCGCTACTGCACTGGGTAAAGAGAAAAGCTCTAAAACTGCCACTGAAATCGCTGACTTCGGTTCACGCATCGGCTTCAAAGGCCACGAACACCTGGGTAGCAACCTGAATGCCATCTGGCAAGTTGAACAAAACACTTCTATCGCCGGTGGCGACAAAGAGTGGGCTTCTCGCGAATCTTTCATCGGTTTGGAAGGTGGCTTCGGTAAAATTCGTGCCGGTAAATTGAACTCTACTGTTAAAGACTCTAGCGACAACGTTGACCAATGGGAAAGCAGCAACGGCGCTTTGAACATGTCTGTATTTACCCGTGTTGACAAACGTGCAGTATCTGTACGTTACGACAGCCCTGTATTCTCAGGCTTCAGCGCAAGCGTACAATACACTCCACGCGACAACGCTAATCCTTCTGACAAATACACTCACAAAGTTCCTTCTCATGACACTTACTATGCTGGCCTGAACTACGAAAACTCTGGTTTCTTCGGTCAATACGCTGGTGGTTTCCGTAAAAACTCTGTAGATGTTAAAGACGGTCACGTACAACGTTTGGTAGCTGGTTACGATGCTAACAACCTGTTTGTATCTGTAGCTGGTCAATACGCTAAAAACTGGGAAACTTTGGGTGATTACGCTCAAGCCCAATCTAACGGTGTTGTAACTGATGATATGCGCACTGCTGGTACTAACGCTTCTAACGTAGTATTTGGTACTGCTGCTGGTTTGGATGGCAAAGGTGTTGAAACTGTTGAAGTTGCTGCTACTGCCGCTTACCGCGCCGGTAACGTAACTCCTCGCGTTTCTTACGCTCACGGCTTCAAAGCTAAAGTTGACGGTCAAAAACTGAAAGGCACTCAATACGATCAAGTTATTGTTGGTGCTGACTACGACTTCTCTAAACGCACTACTGCTCTGGTTTCTGCCGGCTGGTTGCGTGGTGCTGAGTCTGGCCCTCACAAAGTTGAAACCATCTCTGGTTTGGTTGGCCTGCGTCACAAATTCTAATCTTCGGATTAGTATGAAAAAGAGCCTGTTTTATGCAGGCTCTTTTTTTATTCCTATCCCCTACCCTCAACGAAAATTAATTTAAGCGTTAACATACGAAAAAGGCCGTCTGAAACCAATCGGTTTCAGACGGCCTTGAGTTTATCTATCCTTATTGCCAAATGACAATAAAGTCAACAAACAAGATTTATTTTTCATTCAAAATCTTACCGACAATCTCGCCCACATCTTTGGACAAACCTTCTTGTGCATGGATGCGTTGCAATTCTTTGGTCATAACGGCTTTGCGGTTGGCTTCCAATTTGTTGCAGATGTTGAAAGCCTGCACCAGTCGGGCGGCAACTTGCGGATTAAAGCGGTCTATTTCCATCACTTTATCAGCAACAAAACGGTATCCACTACCATCTTCTGCATGGAAGTGCGGAATATTGCGGCTGAAGCTCATCAATAAAGAACGAGCTTTATTCGGGTTTTCAATACTGAACTTAGGATGACCCAAGGCCGTCTGAACTTGCTGTAAAGTATCTTTGCGGCGGCTTGAGGCAATCAGTGCAAAGTATTTGTCCATTACCAAAGCATCATCGGCAAACTTATCGGCAAATTGTGTCAACAAACGATCGCGGATTTCGCTTTCATTGCTGTTGATTGCGGATAAGATACCCCATTCGTGGGTCATGTTTTGCGCCATTGCTGCGTAATTTTCCGCAACGTGTTCGATATGTGCTACGTCAGCACGAAGGATAAATGCTCTGCAAGCATTGCGCAAAGTACGCCAGCCGGCCAATTCCGGGCTGTATTCATAACGAACAGCGGCATCTGTTTGATTTTCTTGATCGGCAGCTTGACGGTTCAGCTCACGCCATTGAGGCAGGAACTTGACAGCAACGGCATTGAGCAAGGCTTCACGCGCTTGATGAACCTGAATCGGGTCAATATTTTCTTCTTCCGCCCATACATCGGTTTCAGACGGCATTTGCAGCAAAATGGCACGGAATGCCGGATCAAAGTCACCGGAAACCACCAAAGCCAAAGCATCCATCAATGCTTTGTGTTCCGGTAAAGGACGGCCTTCCGCCAATGCCTGACGGTTGGCGTTAATGGCGCGATGATACAGGGTTTGAGCAGCCTCCCAACGTGCAAACTCATTTTCATCTGCCGCCAGCAAAGTGGCCAACTCTTGCTCGCTGTACGGATAGTTCAGGGTAACCGGTGCAGAGAAATCTCTCAGTAGAGACGGGATAACCGGCTCATTGACGCCGCCCAACACAAAAGTCTGCTCGGCTTCGGTCAATACCAAAACCACCTCTTTCACACGTTTGCCTTGATATTCAAACTCAACCGCTTCGCCTTTTTCATTCAGCAAACCGGTTTTGACCGGAATCATCATCGGCTGTTTGTCTGCCATATCGGGTGTTGCCGGAATGGTTTGTTTGATGGTCAATTCAAACGCACCATCTTTCAGACGGCCTTGGGCATCTAAAACCGGCGTACCGGCTTGGCTGTACCACAAAGCAAACTGATCAAGATTGATGCCGTTTGCGTCTGCCATTGCGACACGGAAATCATCACAAGTCACAGCCTGACCGTCATGGCGTTGGAAATACAGCTTCATGCCTTTTTGGAAGCCCTCTTCTCCGAGCAAGGTGTGATACATGCGCACTACTTCCGCACCTTTTTCATAGACGGTCATGGTGTAGAAGTTGTTCATCTCCTCATAGCTGGCCGGGCGGACAGGATGCGCAGTCGGGCCCGCATCTTCTGGGAATTGGAACAAGCGCAGCATACGGACATTGTCGATACGGCGTACCACGCGGCTGGCTCGGTCGCCGGAAAACTCTTGATCGCGGAAAACGGTCAAACCTTCTTTCAGCGACAATTGGAACCAATCGCGGCAGGTCACACGGTTGCCCGTCCAGTTGTGGAAATATTCGTGGCCGACAACAGATTCAATGCCTTCAAAGTCGGTATCGGTCGCGGTACGGCTATTAGCCAGCACAAACTTGGTGTTGAAAATATTCAAACCCTTGTTTTCCATCGCGCCCATATTGAAATCGCCCACGGCAACGACCATGAAAATATCCAAGTCGTATTCCAAGCCAAAGCGTGTTTCGTCCCATTTCATCGCATTTTTCAACGATTCAACTGCAAAACCGACTTTAGGTTTGTCTGTCTCCGTGGTGTAGAACTCGATTTTGACCTTACGGCCGCTCATGGTCGTAAAATAATCTTCCGTTACCGCCAAATCGCCTGCCACCAAAGCAAAGAGATAGCTCGGTTTGGCAAACGGATCTTCCCATTTCACCCAATGACGGCCGTCTGAAAACTCGCCGCCACCGATTTTATTGCCGTTAGACAGCAACACCGGATAGCGTTTTTTGTCTGCAACGATCGTGGTGGTAAATTTAGACATGACATCCGGACGGTCGATGTAGAAGGTAATTTTGCGAAAACCTTCCGGTTCGCATTGGGTAAACAGGTTGCCGCCGGAAGCATACAGACCCATCAGAGATTTGTTCTCAGCCGGCAAAATTTCGGTTTCCACTTCCAGCGTAAAGTTTTCAGACGGCACACCGGCAATCGTCAGTTTTTCATCTTCCAACACATAATCTACGGCCTGACCGTTTACTTTCACAGACAGCAGTTTTGCCGAACCATCCAATACCAATGGCTCCCCTGCTCTTTCAGGTTGAACGGTCAGACTGGATTTGACGATGGTTTGCGGTTCTAAAATATCGAAATGCAGGTCAGTTTTTAGAATACGGTACGCTGGCGCGGCGTAGTCTTTCAAATAATGGATGGTTTTGCTCATTTGTTCTCTTTCAGAGTCATACGGTAAATAGATGAAGCATATCGTTTCATATAGCCTAAATTCAAGTGTTTTCAGAAAAAAAGGCCGTCTGAAACCTAAAATTTCAGACGGCCTTCCTATTCAGGCAGCAAATCTAGTTGCCTGTCATTACCAACTTACCACTGATACAGCGCACCGGCACCGACACCGACATGACCGTCGGTATTGGCCGAGAAGTTGCCTTTGACAATCCAGTTGCCGCCGTCGCTCATCGCAGACACGCCGATGGCCATGGCAGACTGACCACCGTAGTAGCCGCTGCCGACACCGATACCGGTCGCACCCGGACGGGTTACTTGCGGAATCGAGCCTTGGGCAATCGCACCGGCCACACCTGCATAGGCTTTCTTACCTACTTGGTTGATGTTGTTCTGCAACTCGGTACCCAAACCAATCAACTGATTCACGTTTGCCGCGTCTGTACCGTCTTTACCCGGAGCTACATTGGTAATGCGTTGGCCGCCGTTGTTCAGACCGACAGGAGACAATTTGACTTGGTTGCTCGGATTGTTTTCAGTCGGCGCAGCGATGGTTACGCCATCGTTGTTGACCACGGTATTGCCTGCGGTCAGGCCGTCTTTGTTCAACGCAACTTTATCGCCGACTTTCACGCCGTCGTTATTCATCACAGTATCGCCTGCTTTGAATGTATCGGCATTCACTGTCTTCACGCTAATCTCGTCAGCCAACTTCAGTTGAGCGCCACCGGCTACGGTTTCGCTGATGATGTTGCTGTCGCCTTTGACGTTGATGGTAGAACCCAACGCGTAGTTGTTGCTGCCGGTCGTACCGCCGAAGTTAATGCCTTTGGCAATAGTCGCAGTATTGTTGGCTATGTTTTGGTTGGTTGCGTACAACTGGCTGCCGTTAACGGCATCTTTGCTGTTGGCGTTGATGTCGCCATCCGCTACGTTGGTTACTTTGTTGCCCGCATTGTCCAAGCCGTCTTTAGTCAGGTTTACCTTACCTGCTTTCAAGCCGTCTTTGTTCAATGCAACATCGTCACCCACTTTGATACCGTCAGTATTCACTGCGGTATCGCCGGCTTTCACGCTGTCAACATCCAAGTCTTTATCGGTTGCCACCTCGTAAACAGTTTGACCCTTGTCGCCTGTTTTCTGAGTGACAACGATGTTCTTACCTTGAACGACTTCAGTCTTAGATGCCGCCGCAGCTTGTTTCAGTTGGGAAACATTGACTGCATCAGTGTCATCCGTACCGGCCGCAACGTTGGTAATCTTATTGCCGCCATTGTTCAAGCCAGCTTTGGTTAGGTTAACATCGCCTGCTTTCAAGCCGTCTTTGTTCAATGCAACATCATCGCCAACTTTCACACCGTCATTATTCATCACGGTATCGCCTACGGTAACGCTGTCGACTTTCAGGTTTTTATCGGTCGCCACTTTGTAAATGGTTTGGCCATTGGCACCGACATCCTGAGTAACAACAATGTTATCGCCTTGAACGACTTCAGTCTTAGCCGCAGCCGCAGCTTTGTTCAACTGAGCAACATTCACCGCATCTGTATCATCAGTACCGGCTGCAACGTTGGTAATCTTGTTGCCGCCATTGTTCAAACCGGCTTTAGTCAGATTGACATTGCCAACTTTCACACCGTCAGTATTGATTGTAGTATCGCCGGCTTTCACGCTATCAACAGCCAAGTCTTTAGCCAATTTGACTTCCAACTTATCAGAGCCATTCGCTACAACGCCGATATTGCCGTCTGAAAGTTTGGCTGCATCGGTTTGGCCGCCAACAATATTCAGCTTCGTACCTGGTTTGCGTTCAACGTCTTTGCCGCTGTCGCCACCGAAAGTCAAAGGCAGATTGGCAGTTGCATTAACAGCTTTGATTGCATCATGGATGTTGTTCTCACCAGTACCGCCAATATCGGTTATGCTGATGTTGCCGCCATTATTGGCCGCATTACCACCCAATACATTCACCAACTGATCTTGGGCTGCATTCAGCTGCTCTTCAGTCGCCGCACGTTTGCCTTGGGCAAAGTCGCTACCGCCCAAAGTCGTATTGCTCAAGCCGCTGACTTCGCCTTTCTCGCCATCAATTTTCACCGGAGCCGCTTGACCGACATTCAACACATCGGCCAGTTTCAGCTGTGCGCCACCAGCTACGGTTTCGCTGATGATGTTGCTGTCGCCTTTGACATTGATGGTGTCGCCCAATGCGTAGTTGTTGCTGCCGGTGGTACCGCCGAAGTTGATGCCTTTGGCGATATTGGCGGCGTTGGTCGCTA
>NZ_JBQCWV010000019.1:0-9511 GCF_051957055.1 Neisseria sp. P0020.S005
TCAGCTTGACGGTCACTTTATCGTCTTGGGCTTCGGTGGTGATGTTGTCGTCACCGGCAACGGTCACGGTGGAGCCGAGTTTTTCGATATTGGTGCTGCCGCTGTCGCCGTTGAAGGTCAGGCCTTTGCTGTCAACGGCGGTTTTGGCATCTACGCCTTTTTGGATGTTATCTTTAGTGCTTCGAGCGAGATCGATACTGTAATTAGTTGTGACGGCACCATCGGCTGCGGTTGTAGCATTGGAGGTCAAATTCAAAGCATTGGAAACTTGTACCGTTGCTTTATCTGCGCTGACGGTATAAGTGGTTTCTTTGCCTGAAGTTGTTTTATTAACGTGCGTGTTATTGCCTGCCTCCACCTTGGTTGTGGTTTTGGCATTATTGATGGCATTAGCTACATCGCCGGCAGTCGCTACACCGGCAGTCGGTGCGGACACTGTGCCATTATTATTGACAGACAATGTGCCTTGAGTGACGTTGATTTGAACTTTTGATGCATTCTCGCCATCGGTAACTGCAACGGTCGTCAAGTTGCCATTAGCGTAGTTGACTGTACCGTTGTTATTGATACGGGATTTGTCTGTACCGTTTTGTTGGATATTGTGTCCAACATTGTTCATAACTGTGTACAGTTGGCTACCATTAACTGCATCGGTTGAAGTGGCGGAAATACGGCCTGCGGCAACATTGTGAATTTGGCGTTCATTGCCTGCGCTGCCTACAGAAACCGCGCCTGTTTTAGAGGATGAAGAAGCCGCATAGCTGACATTGGTCGTCGCACCGCTATCGTTTTTGAATGTTGCATTTTTAGCTGTTGCATCAAAATTATTGGCAGTGCCGACAGCACCATTGCCCAATGCAACAGAGCTACCAACCGTAGTCGTCGCACCATTACCCAACGCAACTGAATCGCTTCCAGTCGCTTTTGCATTATTACCGCCGGCAAAACTATTCTGCCCGGCAGCTTGGGCTGAGGAACCAATAGCGGTGGAATAAAGGCCTGAACTGTTTGCCTGCTTACCAATGGCGATAGAATAAGCTTGCGTTGTCTGCGCCTGATGACCAATTGCAACAGAATCATCACCGACTGCATTTGACAAATAGCCCATTGCCGTACCGTTATTTTGTGCTGCTGCCCTTGCACCGACAACGGTTGCATTTTCGTAGTTAGCTCTACTGTGAGCACCGACGACTATAGAGTAATTGCGATCATTTTCTGTATTCAAACCTATGGCGATAGAACCTGTACCGCGAGAATTGGCCTTAGAACCTAAGGCAACAGCGCCAACAGTTCTAGAAGTTACCGTTGCATTTTGACCAACAGCAACAGAATTTTCGCCAAGTGCGTTGGCATTATGACCCAAGGAGACACTGCCCGTCGCACCAGTACTTGTTGCCGCATTCGGTCCGATGGCAATCGAATTGGTTGCTTTTGCGCCGTCGTTATTCCAGTTTTTCGTACCGTCAGTTTTGCCTTCTTCTGACTTAACAGAGAAATAGCGGACACGCTCAATTGCATTCAAGACACCATAAAGCTGTGAGCCGTTGATCGCATCAGTGGAAGTAGCGGAAATATCGCCAGGGGATACATTAATGATTTGGCGTTCATAACCTTGAGAACCGACAGACACAACATCACCGGCATCGGTAGTTGCACCGCCTGCCCAAGTGTAGGTCACGCCCATGATTTCACGTTGAACGTATGACCGACCTTCTTTATCGGTTTTAGAAGCCGTACCCAAAGCTACAGAGTTCAGCAAAGTTGCCTTTGCACCTGTACCCACAGCCACACCACCAAATGAGGAGGCTTGAGACCTTGTACCAACAGCCAAAGATAAATCGGAAATAGCATTGGCTTGAACACCCAAGGCAACAGAGCCTTGACCGGCCAATGTAGTCGGATAGCCACTAATCGTATCACCGCTCATCTTCGTGTAAATGGTACCCAAATTCTTACCGGCCAGCGCGTAACGCTCTCTAACACTACCGTCTGCATTGTAATAAACAAACTGGTCAGAAGCGTTACCTGAATATAGAGTACTCGTTACCGCCACCAAATCATCACCACCAATGGCAACAGATGAGTTGCCATTAGCCACAACATTACCACCAATGGCAATAGATTGGTCACCGCGTGCCCATGCACCTTCAGGTCTACCTTCTGTATTAGTATCTCTGTGATTACCCGAACCAATGGCAATAGACTGGCTTACATTTTTTGCAGTTTTATCACCTACACGCGCAGTATTACCGATAGCAATATTATTAGCCGTTGCGTTAGTTGGATTCTGAATCTCCAGCCCCGCTTCACGGCCGATTGAGATTGCACCATAGCTACTTGCATTGGCTTCTAAGCCAATTGCGATCGCACTCGCAGCCACATCTCTGCTACCTGGAGTTTTTGTAACGACACCAGGAGAGCTTGCAACTGCACCTCTACCGATGGCAATAGTGTTTGCACTTTGAGCCTGTGCCGAACTACCTACAGCGATAGATTCCGTAATCTTACCTACCGCATTCGTACCGATTGCAATGGCATTCTCTGCATTTGCAGAAGCCTCGCTACCAACACCGATTGCAACCCCATTACTTCCTCGAGAAACACTGGATTGGCCTAAAGCAATAGAGCCTATACCAAATGCTTGTGCCGAATTGCCTAATGCCGTTGTACCGGTATTATTAGCAAGTGCATTCTTACCTACCGCTGTCGCTTGCGTACCATTTGCTTTGGAATCTGCACCCAATGCTGTTGAATCTGTAGAAACAGCATTGGCACTTTTACCTATCGCTGTTGCATGTGAACTACTTGCACTTGTATCTGCACCCATCGCAACAGCATGAGTTTGAGTAGCCTTGGCATTTGTACCAACAGCAAGGCTGTTATTATGTGTTGCATTTGCACTCGTACCTACCGCAACTGCACCATTAGCCGTAGCATTGGCTGATGCTCCTACTGACAGGGCACCAATACCGGTCGCTGTTGCACCACTAACCGCGGTCGCACTGGTTACAGCATCAAATTCAATTTTTCCTCGTACTGCAGTTGCCGCATACGAATTACCTGCACCCAAAAGAGCTGCCGAAATCACTGTCAATCTGAAAACTGTCGCGATACCATTTTTACCGGATTCAGCAGATACTTCTGTACTATTTTGTTCTGCGGACGATTTCACACGGCCTTTGGCCAATTCGGACGTTACAACGAAAGATTGAATCGTACGGTTCCAAACGACTTTAAATATCTTATTCATTAGTGTGTCTTTCTCTTTTATGATGAGTAAAAGCGTAGGCGTGAGCATGACGCTACTTTAAAAAATCTATTGCGGAGGATTTCCCTGCAAAATGCTTGCTTCGAGCTGACGTTTATTGTCACTTTAAGACGAAATTTAGGTCTTTCACTATCTCGAAGTGAAATAGTATTTCATACTTACTAAATATCCGCTAGTCAGAAATATCAACCGATTATCTTTAATTTCTAAATGAAATTACGGCTTTCAACCAAAAAACCAATCATCAAAAGGGTTTCAGCCATGTTTCTATTGATAAGCGGTTTGTTGTATTCCATTGACAAGTCATAAGCAAGTACAGTAATTATGCAACTCATATGCCAATTATTTAAAATATTATTTATTAAAAAACGAAAGAAAAAGGCCGTCTGAAATGTTTCAGACGGCCTTTAATGAAATGATATTGAACATCTACTTACATTGAATAATTTGGTTTTTAAGCTATCAATAAAATCGGCAATATGCTTTTAATACATAATAGAAAGAACACGTATATTCCTACTTAATACAAACGCGGATGGTTTTACAAACCGAATACGGCAATATCGCCCTTGCCTTGACGAATCAGCTCGGTACCATCGGTCATATCGATAACCGTCGTCGGCTCAGTACCGCACCAGCCACCATCAATAACCAAATCAACAGCATGCTCAAGACGGTCTCGGATTTCGTATGGATCGGTCAATGGCTCGTCGTCTTCGGGCAGCATGAGGGTGCAACTTAAAATAGGTTCGCCCAATTCTTGCAAAAGTGCCAAGGCAGTAGCGTTATCGGGAACACGCAGGCCGATGGTTTTGCGCTTGGGGTGAAGCGTGCGATTGGGTACTTCTTTGGTTGCCTGCAGGATAAAGGTGTAGCTGCCGGGCGTAGCTGCTTTGAGCTGGCGGAATTGGGCATTATCTACTTTGGCGTAAGTACCCAATTCACTCAAATCGGCACACATCAGGGTCAGATGGTGTTTTTGATCGATTTTGCGAATCGTGAGTATGCGCTCCATCGCGTTTTTGTCGCCGAGTTTGCAACCCAACGCATAGCAGGAATCCGTAGGGTAAACGATAACGCCGCCACTGCGGACAATATCGGCGGCTTGTTTGATGAGGCGGTCTTGGGGATTATCGGGATGGATGGCGAAAAATTGTGCCATGTTTTTTTTCCTTATCATTCTAATGGTTTGTTGTTTGACATTTTAAAACTTATTTGGCCGTCTGAATATTGGATTTCCACCACTATGAATGGATTTAGCCTCTGCTACAACACGGCTGCACCCAGTGATGCCTTATATATAATTTTGATTTACCGGCTGATATCGAAAGTCAATTTAATACACTATATAATGCATTATTTTGTTTGAAAGTCATCTCAATGTCTGCTTCTTCCCTACCTTCCCGCCGCTTGTCTGTTGCACCCATGCTCGATTGGACAGACAGACACTATCGCTTTATGGCGCGACAAATTACACGCAATGCTTGGCTTTATAGCGAAATGGTCAATTCAGGCGCGGTAGTTTACGGAGATAAAGACCGCTTTTTGAGTTTCAACGAAGGCGAGCAACCGGTAGCTTTACAGCTTGGCGGCTCAGATCCGCATGACTTGGCAATCGCTACCAAAGCGGCTGAAGCGTATGGCTATAATGAAGTCAACCTAAATTGCGGCTGCCCCAGCCCACGCGTTCAAAAAGGCGCTTTCGGCGCTTGCCTGATGAATGATGTAGATTTGGTGGCAGATTGTTTGAACGCAATGCAGGATGCAGTTGAAATTCCGGTGACGGTCAAACACCGCATCGGTGTAGACAGACAGACAGAATATCAAGTCGTGGCAGATTTTGTGGGCACGCTTCGCGAAAAAACAGCCTGCCGCACATTTATCGTCCATGCACGCAATGCTTGGCTGGACGGTTTATCCCCGAAAGAAAACCGCGAAGTCCCGCCACTCAAATATGAATACGTGTATCGCTTAAAACAAAATTTTCCCGACTTGGAAATTTTGATTAACGGCGGCATCACCACCAACGAAGAAATCGCCGAACATCTGAAATTTGTCGATGGGGTCATGATCGGGCGCGAGGCTTATCATAATCCAATGCTGATGCGCAATTGGGATGTACTTTTTTACAACGACACACACGCACCAATCCAATACGCAGATTTAGCAGCTTGGCTATACGCATACAGCCGCGAACAAATCGCCTCAGGGCGCGGCACCATCCTACGCCACATCGTCCGCCATGCACTGGGCTTGATGCACGGCCTAAAAAATGCCCGCACTTGGCGCCGTATGCTCTCAGATGCCGCTTTGCTGAAAGACAACGACGGCAGCCTGATTCTAGACGCATGGAAAGAAGTCGAACGCGCAAATATTTGGGACTAATGCCATATCGTGCGAATAAATGAAAGGCCGTCTGAAACATCAAATGATGTTTCAGACGGCCTTTTAAATTACAACAGACTGCTAAAGATATATTCATTTCTCTTTAGCTACTATAACAATTAATTCATCGAATAAACCCAACACATAATCTAAGCATAAAAAAATGCGGCCTAAATAGGCCGCATTTACTTTGCTTCGTCTTTTCAGACGGCCTTTTCAGGCCGTCTGAAAGTCAGATTACCATTGGTAACCAACTGCTGCGGTAGCACCGAAGTGACCACGTGAGTTGCCGGAAGCAGTACCTTTGATGATCCAGTTACCACCATCGGAGATGCTAGAGAAGCCGACAGCGTAACCGGTTTCACCGCGGTAGTGACCGCCACCGATAGCCAGCATGCTCTTACCTGGCAAGTAAGCTTGTGGCAGACCGGCAGTAGCCAGAGCTTGAGCCACACCTGCGCGGGCGTTGTTGTCAACCTTGTTCACATTGCTGTTCACATCGCCGAATTTTTGGTTCAGCTGGTCAACGTTAACCGCATCGGTACCTTTCTTACCTGGAGCAACATTTTGGATAGTAGTGTTGCCGGCATCGATACCACCTTGGTTGATGGTTACAGGACCTGCTTTCAGTTCGTTAGTAGTAACACTGTTAACGGTCAGATCAGGGTTCATGCTGACTTTCAGCGCATCGCCGTCTTTCTTAACGAAGATGTTTTGAACTTCTTTCTCTGAAGTCTTACCGGTTGCTTTGTCGAATACTTGAACTTTAGTACCCGCATCACCTTTAATCTGAATAGTGTTATTCAGAGGTTTGGAGATAGAGCCGTCAGTAGTACCAGTCTCGTCAACCAGACCGAAGGTGCCATCAGCATCTTTACCGTCTTTACCATCTTTACCATCTTTACCATCTTTCACGGTTGCAGTAGAAGTAGAGATGACTTTACCGTCTTTATCGAAGTTGTTGATAGTGATGGTAGAAGTACCTTTAGCTTCATCACGCTCAACTTTACCTTCAGCAGACTTACCGTTTTCACCGGTATCACCTTTAGCTGCAGCTGTACCATCTTTAACAATGGTAGTAGTGGTATTACCTTCGCCATCAGTGATGGTTACAGTGTGAGTGCCGTTGCCATTGTCTTTAACTTCGGCTTTAGCATTCTTACCATCTGCACCAGTAGCACCGGTAGCGCCAGTTGCACCATCTTTAACGATAGTAGTAGTGGTATTACCTTCGCCATCAGTGATGGTTACAGTGTGAGTGCCGTTGCCGTTGTCTTTAACGTCGGCTTTAGCATTCTTACCGTCTTCACCTTTAGCACCGGTATCACCTTTAGCTGCTGCTGTACCATCTTTAACAATGGTAGTAGTGGTATTACCTTCGCCATCAGTGATGGTTACAGTATGAGTGCCGTTGCCGTTGTCTTTAACTTCAGCTTTAGCATTCTTACCATCTGCACCAGTTGCACCGGTAGCGCCAGTTGCACCGTCTTTAACGATGGTAGTAGTGGTATTACCGTTACCGTCTTTGATCGTTACAGTGTGAGTACCGTTGCCGTTGTCTTTAACTTCGGCTTCAGCGTTCTTACCGTCTTTAACGATAGTAGTAGTGGTATTACCTTCGCCATCAGTGATGGTTACAGTGTGAGTGCCGTTGCCGTTGTCTTTAACGTCGGCTTTAGCATTCTTACCATCTTCACCTTTAGCACCGGTATCACCCTTAGCTGCAGCTGTACCATCTTTAACGATAGTAGTAGTGGTATTACCTTCGCCATCAGTGATGGTTACAGTGTGAGTACCGTTGCCGTTGTCTTTAACTTCGGCTTTAGCATTCTTACCATCTGCACCAGTTGCACCGGTAGCGCCAGTTGCACCGTCTTTAACGATCGTAGTAGTGGTATTACCGTTACCGTCTTTGATGGTTACAGTGTGAGTACCGTTGCCGTTGTCTTTAACTTCGGCTTCAGCGTTCTTACCATCTTTAATGATAGTAGTAGTGGTATTACCTTCGCCATCAGTGATGGTTACAGTGTGAGTGCCGTTGCCGTTGTCTTTAACGTCGGCTTTAGCATTCTTACCATCTTCACCTTTAGCACCGGTATCACCTTTAGCTGCAGCTGTACCATCTTTAACGATAGTAGTAGTGGTATTACCTTCGCCATCAGTGATGGTTACAGTGTGAGTACCGTTGCCGTTGTCTTTAACTTCGGCTTTAGCATTCTTACCATCTGCACCAGTTGCACCGGTAGCGCCAGTTGCACCGTCTTTAACGATCGTAGTAGTGGTATTACCGTTACCGTCTTTGATGGTTACAGTGTGAGTACCGTTGCCGTTGTCTTTAACTTCGGCTTCAGCGTTCTTACCATCTTTAATGATAGTAGTAGTGGTATTACCTTCGCCATCAGTGATGGTTACAGTGTGAGTGCCGTTGCCGTTGTCTTTAACGTCGGCTTTAGCATTCTTACCATCTTCACCTTTAGCACCGGTATCACCCTTAGCTGCAGCTGTACCATCTTTAACGATAGTAGTAGTGGTATTACCTTCACCATCAGTGATGGTTACAGTGTGAGTACCGTTGCCGTTGTCTTTAACTTCGGCTTTAGCATTCTTACCATCTGCACCAGTTGCACCAGTAGCGCCAGTTGCACCGTCTTTAACGATGGTAGTAGTGGTATTACCGTTACCGTCTTTGATGGTTACAGTATGAGTACCGTTGCCGTTGTCTTTAACTTCGGCTTCAGCGTTCTTACCGTCTTTAACGATAGTAGTAGTGGTATTACCTTCGCCATCAGTGATGGTTACAGTGTGAGTGCCGTTGCCGTTGTCTTTAACGTCGGCTTTAGCATTCTTACCGTCTGCACCGGTATCACCTTTAGCACCAGTTGCACCTGTTTCACCGGTAGCGCCAGTTGCACCGTCTTTAACGATGGTAGTAGTGGTATTACCGTTACCGTCTTTGATCGTTACAGTGTGAGTACCGTTGCCGTTGTCTTTAACGTCGGCTTCAGCGTTCTTACCATCTTTAACGATAGTAGTAGTGGTATTACCTTCGCCATCAGTGATGGTTACAGTGTGAGTGCCGTTGCCGTTGTCTTTAACGTCGGCTTTAGCATTCTTACCGTCTGCACCGGTATCACCTTTAGCACCAGTTGCACCGTCTTTAACGATGGTAGTAGTGGTGTTACCGTTACCGTCTTTGATGGTTACAGTGTGGGTACCGTTGCCGTTGTCTTTAACTTCGGCTTCAGCATTCTTACCATCAGCACCAGTTGCGCCGGTATCGCCTTTGGCACCAGTTGCACCGTCTTTAAGGATGGTAGTAGTGGTATTACCGTTACCGTCTTTGATGGTTACAGTGTGAGTACCGTTGCCGTTGTCTTTAACTTCGGCTTCAGCATTCTTACCGTCTTTAACGATAGTAGTAGTGGTATTACCTTCGCCATCAGTGATGGTTACAGTGTGAGTGCCGTCGCCGTTGTCTTTAACGTCAGCTTTAGCGTTCTTACCGTCTACACCGTCTTTACCATCTTTACCGTCTTTAACGATGGTAGTAGTGACTGAGCCATCACCTTCATTAGTAATAGTGATGGTATGAGTACCGTCATTGTTATTTACAACTTCGCCAGTGACGCTGCTGCCTTTTTCACCAGTATCACCTTTGTCGCCTTTTTCGCCTTTAGCACCGGCTTCACCTTGGTCACCTTTGTCGCCTTTTTCGCCTTTAGCGCCGGCTTCACCTTGGTCACCTTTGTCGCCTTTTTCGCCTTTAGCACCGGCTTCACCTTGGTCACCTTTGTCGCCTTTTTCGCCTTTAGCGCCGGCTTCACCTTGGTCACCTTTGTCGCCTTTTTCGCCTTTAGC
>NZ_JBQCWV010000020.1:0-5294 GCF_051957055.1 Neisseria sp. P0020.S005
ACAGGCATGTAAAAAGCCCCCGACATCAGTCGGGGGCTTCGGAATGGGTGTTTGGCGGTGACCTACTTTCACATGGAAGAACCACACTATCATCGGCGCTGAGTCGTTTCACGGTCCTGTTCGGGATGGGAAGGCGTGGGACCAACTCGCTATGGCCGCCAAACTTAAACTGTTACAAATCGGTAAAGCCTTAATCAATTATTTGGTGATGACTGAATCAGTCAGTAAGCTTTTATCTTTGAAGTTCTTCAAATGATAGAGTCAAGCCTCACGAGCAATTAGTATGGGTTAGCTTCACGCGTTACCGCGCTTCCACACCCCACCTATCAACGTCCTGGTCTCGAACGACTCTTTAGTGTGGTTAAACCACAAGGGAAGTCTCATCTTCAGGCGAGTTTCGCGCTTAGATGCTTTCAGCGCTTATCTCTTCCGAACTTAGCTACCCGGCTATGCAACTGGCGTTACAACCGGTACACCAGAGGTTCGTCCACTCCGGTCCTCTCGTACTAGGAGCAGCCCCCGTCAAACTTCCAACGCCCACTGCAGATAGGGACCAAACTGTCTCACGACGTTTTAAACCCAGCTCACGTACCACTTTAAATGGCGAACAGCCATACCCTTGGGACCGACTACAGCCCCAGGATGTGATGAGCCGACATCGAGGTGCCAAACTCCGCCGTCGATATGAACTCTTGGGCGGAATCAGCCTGTTATCCCCGGAGTACCTTTTATCCGTTGAGCGATGGCCCTTCCATACAGAACCACCGGATCACTATGTCCTGCTTTCGCACCTGCTCGACTTGTCGGTCTCGCAGTTAAGCTACCTTTTGCCATTGCACTATCAGTCCGATTTCCGACCGGACCTAGGTAACCTTCGAACTCCTCCGTTACTCTTTGGGAGGAGACCGCCCCAGTCAAACTGCCTACCATGCACGGTCCCCGACCCGGATTACGGGTCTGGGTTAGAACCTCAAAGACACCAGGGTGGTATTTCAAGGACGGCTCCACAGAGACTGGCGTCTCTGCTTCAAAGCCTCCCACCTATCCTACACAAGTGACTTCAAAGTCCAATGCAAAGCTACAGTAAAGGTTCACGGGGTCTTTCCGTCTAGCAGCGGGTAGATTGCATCTTCACAACCACTTCAACTTCGCTGAGTCTCAGGAGGAGACAGTGTGGCCATCGTTACGCCATTCGTGCGGGTCGGAACTTACCCGACAAGGAATTTCGCTACCTTAGGACCGTTATAGTTACGGCCGCCGTTTACTGGGGCTTCGATCCGATGCTTGCACATCTTCAATTAACCTTCCAGCACCGGGCAGGCGTCACACCCTATACGTCCACTTTCGTGTTAGCAGAGTGCTGTGTTTTTAATAAACAGTCGCAGCCACCTATTCTCTGCGACCCTCCAGGGCTTACGGAGCAAGTCCTTAACCTTAGAGGGCATACCTTCTCCCGAAGTTACGGTATCAATTTGCCGAGTTCCTTCTCCTGAGTTCTCTCAAGCGCCTTAGAATTCTCATCCTGCCCACCTGTGTCGGTTTGCGGTACGGTTCAATTCAAACTGAAGCTTAGTGGCTTTTCCTGGAAGCGTGGTATTGGTTACTTCATGTCCGTAGACACTCGTCATCACTTCTCGGTGTTAAGAAGACCCGGATTTGCCTAAGTCTTCCACCTACCGGCTTAAACAAGCTATTCCAACAGCTTGCTAACCTAACCTTCTCCGTCCCCACATCGCATTTGAATCAAGTACAGGAATATTAACCTGTTTCCCATCGACTACGCATTTCTGCCTCGCCTTAGGGGCCGACTCACCCTACGCCGATGAACGTTGCGTAGGAAACCTTGGGCTTTCGGCGAGCGGGCTTTTCACCCGCTTTATCGCTACTCATGTCAACATTCGCACTTCTGATACCTCCAGCACACTTTACAATGCACCTTCATCGGCCTACAGAACGCTCCCCTACCATGCCAGTAAACTGGCATCCGCAGCTTCGGTTATAGATTTGAGCCCCGTTACATCTTCCG
Organism: Neisseria sp. P0020.S005; assembly: GCF_051957055.1. Classification (NCBI taxonomy): domain Bacteria; kingdom Pseudomonadati; phylum Pseudomonadota; class Betaproteobacteria; order Neisseriales; family Neisseriaceae; genus Neisseria; species Neisseria sp. P0020.S005. Next base: position 2,027 of record NZ_JBQCWV010000020.1, read on the forward strand.
CGCAGGACGACTCGACCAGTGAGCTATTACGCTTTCTTTAAATGATGGCTGCTTCTAAGCCAACATCCTGGCTGTCTGGGCCTTCCCACTTCGTTTACCACTTAATCTATCATTTGGGACCTTAGCTGGCGGTCTGGGTTGTTTCCCTCTTGACAACGGACGTTAGCACCCGCTGTCTGTCTCCCGAGGAACCACTTGATGGTATTCTTAGTTTGCCATGGGTTGGTAAGTTGCAATAACCCCCTAGCCATAACAGTGCTTTACCCCCATCAGTGTCTTGCTCGAGGCACTACCTAAATAGTTTTCGGGGAGAACCAGCTATCTCCGAGTTTGTTTAGCCTTTCACCCCTATCCACAGCTCATCCCCGCATTTTGCAACATGCGTGGGTTCGGTCCTCCAGTACCTGTTACGGCACCTTCAACCTGGCCATGGATAGATCACTCGGTTTCGGGTCTACACCCAGCAACTATTCGCCCTATTAAGACTCGGTTTCCCTACGCCTCCCCTATTCGGTTAAGCTCGCTACTGAATGTAAGTCGTTGACCCATTATACAAAAGGTACGCAGTCACACCACAAGGGTGCTCCCACTGTTTGTATGCATCAGGTTTCAGGTTCTATTTCACTCCCCTCCCGGGGTTCTTTTCGCCTTTCCCTCACGGTACTGGTTCACTATCGGTCGATGATGAGTATTTAGCCTTGGAGGATGGTCCCCCCATATTCAGACAGGATTTCACGTGTCCCGCCCTACTTTTCGTACGCTTAGTACCACTATTGAGATTTCGAATACGGGACTATCACCCACTATGGTCAAGCTTCCCAGCTTGTTCTTCTATCTCGACAGTTATTACGTACAGGCTCCTCCGCGTTCGCTCGCCACTACTTGCGGAATCTCGGTTGATTTCTTTTCCTCCGGGTACTTAGATGGTTCAGTTCTCCGGGTTCGCTTCGCTTATCCTATGTATTCAGATAAGGATACCTCCTAAGAGGTGGGTTTCCCCATTCGGACATCGCGGGATCATAGCTTTATTGCCAGCTCCCCCACGCTTTTCGCAGGCTTACACGTCCTTCGTCGCCTATCATCGCCAAGGCATCCACCTGATGCACTTATTCACTTGACTCTATCATTTCAAGAACCTCTTGACTTCGTTTACCTACCCGTTGACTAGGGAAGTAAACTTGAAATTCCTACTTTGATAAAGCTTACTGCTTTGTTGTGTCTTAATCCTGCCTTTTGTGTTTCAGGATTAAGTCGATACAATCATCACCCAAATACTGTGTTTGTTTTCTTTTCTCTTGCGAGAGATTTTTTATCCTTTGCAAAGAACAAAAAATCAAAACAAACTCATTGTCTTTGTTTGTTGATTTCGGCTTTCCAATTTGTTAAAGATCGATGCGTTGATATTTCACTTCGCAAATCAAAATAAGCTGCTAAGTATAGCAGGCTTCCTTTGATTTGTAAAGTTCTTGGTGGAGGCAAACGGGATCGAACCGATGACCCCCTGCTTGCAAAGCAGGTGCTCTACCAACTGAGCTATGCCCCCGTTCTTGGTGGGTCTGGGAGGACTTGAACCTCCGACCCCACGCTTATCAAGCGTGTGCTCTAACCAGCTGAGCTACAAACCCGGATTCTCTTCTTAAGCGAATCTTGTCTTCACTCAAGCTTTTCTCTTCCGCATCTTTATACAGTTTACCGATAAGTGTGAATGCATCAGACCTCTTCTTTCTCTAGAAAGGAGGTGATCCAGCCGCAGGTTCCCCTACGGCTACCTTGTTACGACTTCACCCCAGTCATGAAGCATACCGTGGTAAGCGGGCTCCTTGCGGTTACCCTACCTACTTCTGGTATCCCCCACTCCCATGGTGTGACGGGCGGTGTGTACAAGACCCGGGAACGTATTCACCGCAGTATGCTGACCTGCGATTACTAGCGATTCCGACTTCATGCACTCGAGTTGCAGAGTGCAATCCGGACTACGATCGGTTTTGTGAGATTGGCTCCACCTCGCGGCTTGGCTACCCTCTGTACCGACCATTGTATGACGTGTGAAGCCCTGGTCATAAGGGCCATGAGGACTTGACGTCATCCCCACCTTCCTCCGGCTTGTCACCGGCAGTCTCATTAGAGTGCCCAACTAAATGATGGCAACTAATGACAAGGGTTGCGCTCGTTGCGGGACTTAACCCAACATCTCACGACACGAGCTGACGACAGCCATGCAGCACCTGTGTTACGGCTCCCGAAGGCACTCCTCCGTCTCTGGAGGATTCCGTACATGTCAAGACCAGGTAAGGTTCTTCGCGTTGCATCGAATTAATCCACATCATCCACCGCTTGTGCGGGTCCCCGTCAATTCCTTTGAGTTTTAATCTTGCGACCGTACTCCCCAGGCGGTCAATTTCACGCGTTAGCTACGCTACTAAGCAATCAAGTTGCCCAACAGCTAATTGACATCGTTTAGGGCGTGGACTACCAGGGTATCTAATCCTGTTTGCTACCCACGCTTTCGAGCATGAACGTCAGTGTTATCCCAGGAGGCTGCCTTCGCCATCGGTATTCCTCCACATCTCTACGCATTTCACTGCTACACGTGGAATTCTACCTCCCTCTGACACACTCTAGTCACCCAGTTCAGAACGCAGTTCCCAGGTTGAGCCCGGGGATTTCACATCCTGCTTAAGTAACCGTCTGCGCTCGCTTTACGCCCAGTAATTCCGATTAACGCTCGCACCCTACGTATTACCGCGGCTGCTGGCACGTAGTTAGCCGGTGCTTATTCTTCAGGTACCGTCATCAGCTGTCGATATTAGCAACAGCCTTTTCTTCCCTGACAAAAGTCCTTTACAACCCGAAGGCCTTCTTCAGACACGCGGCATGGCTGGATCAGGCTTGCGCCCATTGTCCAAAATTCCCCACTGCTGCCTCCCGTAGGAGTCTGGGCCGTGTCTCAGTCCCAGTGTGGCGGATCATCCTCTCAGACCCGCTACTGATCGTCGCCTTGGTAGGCCTTTACCCCACCAACTAGCTAATCAGATATCGGCCGCTCGAATAACGCAAGGCCCGAAGGTCCCCTGCTTTCCTCCTCAGAGAATATGCGGTATTAGCTAATCTTTCGATTAGTTATCCCCCATTACTCGGTACGTTCCGATATATTACTCACCCGTTCGCCACTCGCCACCCAAGAAGCAAGCTTCTCTGTGCTGCCGTCCGACTTGCATGTGTAAAGCATGCCGCCAGCGTTCAATCTGAGCCAGGATCAAACTCTTAT
>NZ_JBQCWV010000021.1:0-1703 GCF_051957055.1 Neisseria sp. P0020.S005
GATGTGTTTGGCAATCATGGCTTGTGCGGTTTGCTGGAAGAAGGTGCTCATGGAAAATCCCCTAAATGTCTTAGTAGGAATTTAGGGGATTTTGGGGAATTTTGCAAAGGTCTCAGGCCGTCTGAAACGTATTTATTGTTTCAGACGACCTCTTAGCTCAAACCTTGAGAACCGCATGCGTGCGTTCCGCACACATGCTACTTGTTGAGTTTAGGTTTCATATGGGCTACAGCTTGCTTAACGCTCTATCGGCTTGGGTTGTGGCAAACATACTCCAAGCCATATCAGAACTCCCTGCTCCCCAAACGAGTCCTAATCCTGAATCCTAGGCGGTAATGACGACGGATAGTTTTACAAAAGTTTCGGCCTACAATTTATAGGTTTATAATAATAAAAATATCCATCAAAAAAATGTGATTTTTCTTTTTTTAAAAGTTGCATCTTGCCATTCTTGTAATCACATTCGTAATATTCAACATTTTTCAAATCTGAATCAAATAGATATTGAGGTAAAACATTCCCTTCCCTATCTAGTTCTATTAATTCCTCAAAAACTATCTTACTTTTATGATAAAAAACAATTTTTTGGAAATCTGTATTAATTATATACAGTTTTACATAATCCCAATTAAAATTCGTTATATCACTAATTAAGAATTCTTTTTTATTATAATTAAAACTTATTTTTCTTATTACATTCTTTTCAAATATAAAGAAAATAACAATAGTGATTAATAAAGAAAATATATAAAGTATATTTTTATTCATCTTTTATCTTCTCCATTGTCTGGCTGAAATTTGTGCTCTAATTTGTTTTCTCCTCTGCTGAATTTTAAATCCGGCACCAGTATTATCTAAGTGAATCAATATATTGCTTGTATTTTGGTAATCTTTTTCAGATAATCTTTTTCTTACAACATCATAATTTCCATTACTGTTTCTTTCTGCTTGATAAAAACCATTATTTTTATAAGTTTCCAGAATTAATCCAACTAACTCTTTTGTGTTTAACCTATTGGTATTTAATGCTATTTCTCTTCCTATTTCGTTATTTAGTTGATCAATCATTTCATCTGCTTTATCTAATGAAAGATTACGTCTTATAGAATAATTAATTTTTTCCCCACTTTCATGACTATTTCCTACTTTAACAGCAATATCTTTGCCAAATTCTCGTGTGATGATTGCTTGCCATAAAACGTGCCTGAATGCATTGCCAACTCCACCTTCACCACCAAATTCACTATTAGGAAATAAATTTAATTGAAAAGTTGAAGTAATTGTTGAAATATTAGGCTCTAATGTAGAGCCAGGATCTTTATGTACAGATCCAATTGCAATAGCAATTCTAGGGTGCCTAAGAGCAAATTTCACTTGCTCTACAGTATCATTGTATTTGTTGTTTCAGACGACCCTCTTGGCTTAAACCCTGAGAACTGCATGCGTACGTTCCGTACACATGCTACTTGTTGAGTTTAAGTTTTATATGGGTTACGGCTTGCTTAATTGGCTTTGGGGAGTTTTAAGCCTGTGTACGTAATGTAATTAGGGTTTACTTACTCTAAAATATAATTAAATTTGGGGCTGACGTAGATTAGCAGTTATGCTAGGCTACGAAAATGCAGATAACCAATTGTAAATTAAGCAAGAGAGTTCAAAAGAAACTACTTGAATTTTTTGTACTCCAAGTTACCGCCCGTTCC
>NZ_JBQCWV010000022.1:0-1197 GCF_051957055.1 Neisseria sp. P0020.S005
TGTACTTTGGCGGCGATGGTTTGGTGTTTCGGTGTATTGGGTGCTTTATGGGTGCGCGGGTTGTTGAGTGGTGTTGCTTTGTGGTTTGGTTTTGGGTGTTGGTTGTGTGGGGGGGTTGTATGTTTTGCTTGTTTTGGGGGTTTGGTGTTTGTTGTTTTGGTTTGGTTGTTGGGGGTGTTGTGGGTTGCGTTGGTTTTGTTGGCGTGATGGTGGTTGTGTTCGCCGCTGTTTGATGGGGAGGCCGCTTTCGGGGTGGCTGTTTTGTTTTTGTCGTGGTAGTTGGGATTGTGTTCTATGTTGGTGTGGCTGTTGGCTTTTTAGTTTGTTGGTGGGTGGGTGTTGGGGGGGTTGGTTTTGGGTGGTGGTGTTGTTGTGGTTTGGGGGGGGCGTGTGGTTTGTGGGGGTGTTGGTTTGTGTTTTTGGGGTGGGTTGTTGGTTGGTGTGGGGGGTTTGTGGGGGGTTTTTGGGGTTGGTTTGTGGGTTGGGTGTGTTGGGTGTTTGTGGGGTGTTGTTGTTTGTGTTGTTGGGGTGTTGGGTGTGGGTGTTGTTTGGGGTAGTGGGTGGTATTTGGGTGGTCGTGTGTAATTCGTATCTGGTTGGTGGTTTGTTGGAGTGTTTGGGGTGTTGTGCTGTGTTGGTGTGTGGGGTGTGTTGTTGTTTGGGTGGGGTTTGTGGGTGTTGTGGTGGTGGTTGGTGGGTGGGTGTTTTGGTTGTTGTGGTGGGGGGGGTGGTTGGGTGTTTTGGTGGTGGTTTTGGTGGGGTTGGTTGGGGGTGTTGTTGGGTTTTGGGGTGTTTGGGTGGGGTTGTTTTTGGGTGGTTTTTTGCTTTTGTGGTTGTGGTGTTTTGTGGCTTGGGTGGTGTTGTTTGGGTTGTGGGGTGTTGTGGTTGTGGGGGTGGGGGGTTGTTTGGGGGTGGTTTTGTCTGGGTGTTTGTGTTTGGGGGGTGGTGGAGGGTCTTGTTTGAGTTTGTTGTTTGGGCTGTTGTTGTGTGTTTGGTTGCTGGTGGTTTTTTGGGTGGTTTTTTGTTTTTTTGGGTTGTTGTTGTTTGTTTTGTTGGGTTTTGTTGGTTGGGGGGTGGTGGGTTGGGTGGTGGGGGGGTTTTGGGGGTGTGTGGTGGTGTTGGGTGGGGTTTTGGTTTTTTGTTTTGGGTTGTTGTTGGTGGGTTTTGTGTGGTTGGGGGTTGTGTGTGGTTTTTGGT
>NZ_JBQCWV010000023.1:0-1073 GCF_051957055.1 Neisseria sp. P0020.S005
GAGACCTTTGCAAAATTCCTTTCCCCCAACAGCCGAAATCCAAACATAGGTTTTCGTCTATTTCCGCTCCTAATTACTCCTGATTTTACCCAAATATCCCCTTAATTCCCCTTGGATACCTGATTAATCAGGCATCCGGGCCGCCTTTTAGGCGGTAACAGGCACACTTAGCCTGTTGGCGGCTTTCAATAGGTTCAAACACATCGCCTTCAGATGGCTTTGTGCACTCACTTTGAGCAGCCCGAAATAGGCTGCCCGCGCATAGCGGAATTTACGGTGCAGCGTACCGAAGCTTTGTTCGATCACATAACGGGTCTTCGACAAATACCGGTTACGTTTGGTTTGCGTTTCCGTCAGCGGACGGTTGCGGTGTGCTTTGCGCATAATGCCGTCCTGCAGTCGACGCTCTTTCAGATGTTGCCGGTTTTCCTCACTGTCATAGCCTTTGTCGGCATAGACGGTCGTATCTTTGGCTATACCTTCCAGCAAAGGCAACAGATGGTTGCACTCATGGGTATTGGCGGGGGTGATGTGCAGTTTCTCGATATAGCCTTCCTCATCGGTGCGGGTATGTTGTTTGTAACCAAGTTTGTAGAGGCCGTTTTTCTTTATCCAACGGGCATCGCTGTCTTTACTCGGTGTGGTTTGGCCGCTGACTTGTCCTTCCTCATCGACTTCTATAGCCTGACGCTGTTTGCTGCCGGCGGTCTGAATAATGGTGGCGTCAATGACGGCGGCGGATGCTTTCTCTACTTTTAAACCTTTTTCGGTCAGTTGGCGGTTGATCAGTTCCAGCAATTCGGACAGGGTGTCGTCTTGCGCCAACCAGTTGCGGTAGCGGCATAAGGTGCTGTAATCGGGGATGCTCAGTTCGTCAAAACGGCAAAACAGGTTGAAGTCGATGCGGGTGATGAGGCTGTGTTCGAGTTCGGGATCGGAGAGGCTATGCCATTGTCCGAGCAGGACGGCTTTGAACATGGACAACAGGGGATAGGCGGGACGGCCGCGGTGGTCTCGGAGGTAACGGGTTCTTTGACGATTCAGGTATTGTTCGATCGGTTGCCAATCAATCA
>NZ_JBQCWV010000024.1:0-790 GCF_051957055.1 Neisseria sp. P0020.S005
TCTCCCGAACCCACCTGCGGCGATGGATACGCGCCTATCAGGAAGGCGGTATCGGCGCACTCGAACATCCACAATCCAAAACCATGACCGAACACCGCAAAAACCCCTTCATCGCCGACAAACCCGAACAAGAAAAAACACAGGCAGAGCTTATCGAAGAGTTGTGCTATATGCGCGCAGAGGTCGCCTACCTAAAGGAGTTAAAAGCCCTCAGCCAAAAGCGGACCGCAAAGGACAAAGCCAAACCGTCCAAACACTGAGGGCGCAACACCCGCTCAAATACCTGCCGCACATCGCAAACCTGCCCAAAAGCAGCTTTTACTACCACCATCAAGACCGGCCCGACCCCGATGCAGCCGACAAAGCCCTTATCGCCGAAATCTACGAACGGCATAAAGGACGCTACGGGCAAAGGCGCATTGCCGCATCATTGGATTGGAACCGCAAAAAAGCAGCGAGGTTGATGAAGCAGCTAGGACTGAAAGCCAAAATACGGGCGAAAAAAGCCTGCCGCCATCCCGCCATGGGCGAAATATCGGAACACCTCCTCAAACGCCGGTTCAAAGCCGAAAAGCCCAACGAAAAATGGCTGACCGACGTTACCGAACTCAAAGGGAAGGACGGTAAACTGTACCTCTCGCCAATCTTGGACTTGTTCAACCGCGAGATCGTCGCCTACGCCATGAGCCGCAGAGCCGACAGCGAAATGGTGAAGGAAATGCTCGAAAAAGCCGCCCCCCGTCTGACTGATAAAGGAACGATGCTTCATTCGGACCAAGGTGTGCTGTAC
>NZ_JBQCWV010000025.1:0-720 GCF_051957055.1 Neisseria sp. P0020.S005
ATCTGTTGTTTTGTTTTTTGCTGTGGGCTGCTTTGTAGGTGGGTTTGTTAGTTGGTCTTGGTTGGGTTTGGGCGTTTGGTGTTGGTAGGTAGGTGTTGGTGGGTCCTTTTTTTTTAGTTGGGTTGGGGTTTTTTTTGTGTTGTTGTTGTTGTTGTGGTTTTGGGGTGTGGGTGGGTTTGGGTTTTTGGTGTGGTTTGTTGTGGCGGGTGGTTGGGGGTTGTTGGGTGCGTCGGTGGGGGTTTGGGAGGTGCGGTTTGTGGTAGCGTTTTGGGTTTGATGTTTTTTGTCTGTGGGGCTTGCGGGCAGTGCTGTGTTGTTGTTTGGGTTGTTGGTTGTGTTTGTGGGGTTGTTGTGGGTGTGGTCGTTGGCGGTGTTGTTGTTGGTGGGTGTGGTTGTTTGTTGTTGTTGGTTGGTGGGGTGGGCTTGTTGTTTGGGGTTGTTGTTTGTTGTTTGTGTGGGGGTGGTGGGGGTTGGTGGTGGGTTGTGGTGTGGGGTTTTTGGTTGGTTTTTTTTTGGTGTGGGGGGTGGGGTTTTTTTGTTTTGGGGGTTGTGGGTTGGGTTGGTTGGGTGGGGTGTGGGGTGTGGGGTTTTTGGGTGGTTTTGGTGTGTGGGGTGGGTGGGGGGGCGTATTTGGGGGTGTGTTTTTTTGATGGGTGTTGTGGGTTGGGTGGTGGTGGTATTTGGGTTGGTTTGGAGTTTGTTGGGGTCGGTGTTGTGGGT
>NZ_JBQCWV010000026.1:0-714 GCF_051957055.1 Neisseria sp. P0020.S005
GGGGCTGACGTAGATTAGCAGTTATGCTAGGCTACGAAAATGCAGATAACCAATTGTAAATTAAGCAAGAGAGTTCAAAAGAAACTACTTGAATTTTTTGTACTCCAAGTTACCGCCCGTTCCGCTGCCGATATTTTGGGCATTCAGCCCAACTCCGCTATTCTGTTCTACCGCAAAATTCGTATGGTTATCAGCCATTATCTAGCCTTGGTTGCCGATGAGGTTTTTGAGGGCCCTATCGAGTTGGACGAAAGCTATTTCGGCGGACGGCGTAAAGGCAGACGTGGTCGCGGCGCGGCAGGAAAAGTGGTTGTCTTTGGCATTCTGAAACGCAACGGACGGGTCTATACCGTTGTCGTAGATAATGCCAAGTCCGATACTTTGATGCCTGTTATCAAACAGAAAATCATGCCGGACAGCATTGTTTACACGGATAGTCTGAGCAGCTATGACAAGCTGGACGTGAGCGGTTTCATCCATTACCGTATCAACCATTCCAAGGAATTTGCCGACCGTCAGAACCACATTAACGGCATTGAGAACTTTTGGAATCAGGCAAAACGCGTCTTACGCAAATACAACGGAATCGATCGCAAATCGTTCCCGCTGTTCTTGAAAGAATGCGAATTTCGATTTAACTTCGGCACACCGTCTCAACAGCTTAAAATCCTGCGGGATTGGTGTGGAATTTAGGGCTAATCTACGTCAGCCCCT
>NZ_JBQCWV010000027.1:0-687 GCF_051957055.1 Neisseria sp. P0020.S005
TTTTTTTTTTTTTTTCTTTTTTTTTTTTTTTTTTGTTTTTTTGGTGGTGTGGTGGTTGTTGGGGTTTGTGTTGTTTGGTTTGTTGGTGGTGTTGGGTGTGTGTGGTGGGTGGTTTTGGGTGTGTTTTTGGGTGGTGGTTTTGTGCCGGGTTGTGTGTTGGTGTTGTTGGTGGGGGTTGTTGTTTGTGGGGTTTGGTTTTGGGTTGTGGGTGTGGGTTTGTTGTGTTGTTGGGGTTGTTTTGTTTGGTGGTGTGTTTGTGTGGTGGTGGGGTGGGTTGTTGGTTGTTGTTGGTGGTGTGGGGGGGGTGTTTAGGTTTGGGGGTGGTGGTGTTGGTTTGTGAGGGTTGGTTGGCGTTTGTGGTGTGGGTGTTGTTTGTTTGTTTGTGATGTTTGTTGTGTTGTTTGGGTGGTTTTTTGGGTGGGGTGGTGGTGGTGTTGGGGGGTGGGGGGTTGGTGGTGGTTGTTTTGTGTGTGGTTTTTTTGGTGGTTTGTGGGTGTGGTGGTTGTGGTTTTTTGTTTGTGTTTTTTTTTTTTGTGTTTTTCCTTTTTGTGCTGTTTTTTTTCTTTTCTCTTCCTTTTCTTTTTTTTCTTTCTTCTCTTTTCTCGTGAAGGGAGGCTCTGGTTTGTGTTGGGTTATTTGGCTTGCAGTCGCCGCCGTAAACGACAACCGGTTGAAGAGGCAAAGCGC
>NZ_JBQCWV010000028.1:0-680 GCF_051957055.1 Neisseria sp. P0020.S005
GCTCCACACAATCCCTCGCTTCAATCTCCTTAATAACCACACCACTAAACAGCGTGTGAGATTCGTACGCAGGAAGGTTTACTGTCGGAAGTGGCAGGAGCATTCGGGTCTGCTTAAGACGACTCCCCGGCAAAGCAATGGCAGGGCATTATCACCTCATGCGAGAAGTTGTCGGTTTCCAAGGATGAAACCGTTTACCGCTTTGTTTTAGAGCCGCGCTTCGCGGCTTTAAAACATTTCCAAACTTCCCGGCTGTTCCAACACCAAACCATTCCCGACATCATTGTCGCCGTCTTCAAACACCACGGCTTCTCCGGTGTCGACTACCGTTTCCAAAAGAGCCGCAGCTACACCGTCCGCGAGTATGTAACCCAGTATCTCGAAAGCGACTTTACCTTTATCAACCGTCTGTGTGAAGAAGAGGGCATTTGGTATGCCTTCGAACAGCATGAACAACATGTCGACGTAGTCGTCTTCGGCGACAGTCCCGAACACTACTTGCGCAGCCAAGGCCTACCCGTTTCCTACCTTCCCCAGGCCGGATTGGAGAGTGTCGGTACCTAAGCATTATTCAACCTCAGCATCCGTCACAACCCCATCGTCGAAGGCATACGCACGGCCGACTACAACTACAGCAGTGCCGATACCGACCTCTTTGCCGAAACAGACAACAAACAGTC
>NZ_JBQCWV010000029.1:0-638 GCF_051957055.1 Neisseria sp. P0020.S005
CCGCAGGTATAGTTGTGGTTAAAGTATCCGCCCGTGATGCGAGTGTTGACGGCAACCATGCCTTTTTCGTAGGCCTTGGCGACTTCGCCGGCGCCTACATCCTCTCCGGACGGAGAACCATGTAAACCTGCAATTACTGCGCCGCCAGTGAATCCCCGTACGTCTAAGTAGCGGATTTCTGTGCCTCTGCATTCGAACAGTCGCCAACCGTAACCGCGACTCCATACCTGACCACCGCGCCAGAGGCCGAATGTGGGCGCAACCGTGCCGTCATCTTGCGGGAATTGCGACAGGCCGTCTGAATTCCAGTAGCCGCCGACGCTGCGGTGGCGTTGGCTCGATTCGTCAATGTGCAGTTGGCGGATTTTTTCGCGTGTATATCCTTCAGGTTGTTGTACGCCTGATGTATCAGCCGAATTGTTCATGTAACGGGCAACATCGTGGGACAGTGTGGTGGTATTGAAACCTGCCTCCGCCGTACCTTTCAGCGCCATACCCGTGCCGATGTGCGGTTTTTCGCGCGTCCAGCCGTCGATATGCGGAATCCAGCGTTTGTCAGGGTCGGCCATGCCCGATGTGTAGCCATAGTCTTTATAGGCACGGGTGGTAATTTTGCCGCCGTGCAGAATGGTGTTGCC
>NZ_JBQCWV010000030.1:0-635 GCF_051957055.1 Neisseria sp. P0020.S005
GTGTAGAGGGTCGTCTGAAAAAAGTCTTCGAGGTCCAGACCGGTAAACGCTTGGCAACGAGCTTGCCATTGTTTTTCGGGGATGCCTTGCCGGGTGTCCAGCCAATCGCGGTAGTGTTGCTGCATGACGCTGTCGAGGGTGTGTTGCCCACTGCTTTTGCTGCGGATGGCGAGGTCGAGGCAGAGGGCGGCGAGTGCGCCTTTTTGGTAGTAGCTGACGATGGCGTTGGGGCTGTTTGCGTCTTGTTTGTAGAATTTGTTCCAAGCAGTGAAGCTGGATTCAGCAAGGCTTTGTTTCAGACGACCTTTGGTTTGGTAGGGAAGGGGGAGTTTAGAAAGGCTGCACGTAGATTCCAAGTTTGTGTGATTTGCTGGTGTGTGAATGTGAGACGTTGCCAAATTAGACAGCCTGCACCCTAAAACCCCGCCCGATCCAATTCTTCCAGCAACGCAGGCCTGCGCGGTTTTTCGCTATATCGTTCCCTGATCTCGTCGGCAAAGTCTTCCATTGCCTGCCGTTGTGCTGAATATTGTCGACGGAGGACTTTTAATTGGTTCAAGAGCTGGCGGTATTGCTTACGGTTGCTTGCCTTATTGATTTCAGCCGCAAAGATTTTCAGGTAGCAAGCTACGATT
>NZ_JBQCWV010000031.1:0-627 GCF_051957055.1 Neisseria sp. P0020.S005
AGTTTTTCGATATTGGTGCTGCCGCTGTCGCCGTTGAAGGTCAGGCCTTTAGTGTCAACGGTGGTTTTGGCATCTACGCCTTTTTGGATTTCGGCTTTGGTGTTATCCGCCAAGTCGATGCTGTAGTCGGTCACGTTGTCGGCCTTTTCAGCGGCGGTAACGGTCAATTTGCTCGAACCGGCGCTGGCAGTCGTGCCTTTGGCGTTGACGGTGTAAACGTCTTGGCCGTTGGTGTCGACGGTTTTAACCACGTCTTTGATGTTGGTACCGGCACGTACTTCAGTACGGGCGGCGGCGCTTTGCTGTTTCAGCTGGCTGTAGTTGACGGCGTCGTTGTCATCGGTACCGGCGGCAACGTTGGTGATCTTGTTGCCGGCGGCATTGATGCCTGACTTGGTCACACTCGGGCCACCGGTAATGGTGAGGCCGTCTGAATTCAGTTTGCTGTCGCCTGCGGTGACGCTGTCAACAGTAATGTCTTTGGCCAGTTTCAGCTGTGCGCCACCGGCTACGGTTTCGCTGATGATGTTGCTGTCGCCTTTGACATTGATGGTGTCGCCCAATGCGTAGTTGTTGCTGCCGGTGGTACCGCCGAAGTTGATGCCTTTGGCGATATTGGCGGCGTTG
>NZ_JBQCWV010000032.1:0-599 GCF_051957055.1 Neisseria sp. P0020.S005
TATTTTAGCTGAAAATGTAAGAAGGGGTCGTCTGAAAGGACGTTCAGACGACCTTGGAGGCATTGCAGAGGTGGGTTTGATAATTTGCCCATGCCGTCATTCCCACGCGGGAGGGAATCTCGATTTCGGGGTTTCAGAAAAATTTACAAAGTTGCCATGATTTCAAATTTCTAGATTCCCGCCTGCGCGGGAATAACGGCATAAGGTTTCTATGTATAGTGGATTAAATTTAAATCAGGACAAGGCGACGAAGCCGCAGACAGTACAGATAGTACGGCAAGGCGAGGCAACGTCGTACGGGTTTAAAGTTAATCCACTATAATTTAGCTAAAGTCCATAATGGCGTTGGCAACGCCTTATCATTGCAATTTTAATCCGCTCCAGAAAACGCCCGTTTCGTCATCTTTACCCCGCCTGTGCGGGAATGACGAAACGGGCGTTTTTGAATGGATTTCTTTCTGCGCCGCTGTCTTCGGCAAAATTTACGCCACGAAATCCAAACCTATGTCCAACGAGCGGCTGCTGTGGGTCAGATAGCCGAGGGCAATGCCGTCTACGCCGGTTTGCGCTACGCGCTTCAGGCGGTCGAAGCCGATGCC
>NZ_JBQCWV010000033.1:0-591 GCF_051957055.1 Neisseria sp. P0020.S005
CATTTTACGTTTGAAGTGTATGCCCTTTGGTATCAACTATTAAGTGAAAACCTTGATAATAAAGATATTGAGGCAGTCGGACAGCTCGAATTTTTACGGACAGAGTTGATGCAGGCAGATGTTGTCCGTGCATTGGAATTAATTTATTAAGCATATATTATGTCAGATCCCACATTACGCTATTATGAAGAAGAGATGCGGTATCTCAAAGAGGCGGGATTAGAGTTTTCAAAAGCCCACCCTGATCGTGCCGCAATGCTGAATTTAGACAGAGTAGGTACGCGCGATCCTTATGTAGAAAGACTGTTTGAAGGCTTTGCTTTTTTGACAGGGAGAATCAGACAAAAATTAGATGATGACTTTCCGGAATTGACGGAGGGGTTGGTCCATATGCTGTGGCCGCATTATCTGAGGATGATTCCTTCCCTGACTGTTTTGGAATTGATTCCGGATAATAAAAAGTTGCAAGGAGGGCAAGTCGTTAAAAAAGGATTGTCCGTTCAGTCCGAACCTATCAATATCAACGATAGATTGACCAGATGCTTGTATCGGACCACTGCCGATGTTGCGCTCCAGCCCTTGAGCATATTG
>NZ_JBQCWV010000034.1:0-577 GCF_051957055.1 Neisseria sp. P0020.S005
ATGGAGTTATACGCTCATGCCGTTGCTCTCTGTTGCGGGAAAATCATGGAGCTGGCTGAATCCGCCATTTTCCCAGGAAACGAATACGGCATAGCATCAGCAGCATAAGCAGATCATGATCAATTTTAAGACAGTGTTTTTCATCCTTGCTCCTTTAGGATGAAGATGGCGGCAAAGTCAGGAGGCGTGTTTTCGCGTTTGAAGGTAAGTTTAGGTTGATCTGTTTTTGTTGTGCGGTTGAGGGTAACACAGGTAATTAAAAGGCCGTCTGAATGTTTTTCAGACAGCCTTTTTCAGGTTTATTCTTTAACCAAAGGACCTGATTGCTTTTCATTACCGGCGGCAATGCGTACCAATTGGAGAAATTCCGATTTCAGCTCAAACGGATCATCACCTTGGACTTGCTGTACCATTTTTTCAATGTCGCTCCAGCCAAGTTTGCCGTTGTATTCGCCGCCGCGCAGGGCTTGGGCATAGGAAGCCGCGGCAAGGGCGAGCAGGGTGTCTTTATCGGCTTGCTCCAGCGGTTTGCTACCAACGGGAATTGCTTGTTCCATCAGCTTGCTGTCTTTTGCCC
>NZ_JBQCWV010000035.1:0-568 GCF_051957055.1 Neisseria sp. P0020.S005
GTATTTACCGACCGCGTACCTGAAGCCGCCATGCAGAAGGTTTTGGGCGATGTAGGCGTAGAATGGCTGGTTGCCGAACCTGTGCCGCTTTGATTTCGGGGGTTACAAAAGGTTAATGAAATTCGGGTACAATGGGGAGGCGTTTTCAGATGGCTGCTATTGAATGGGCAGGTCGTCTGAAAACAATCATCCGTATATGAATGTTCTTTGATTCAGAAGAACAGTTTTGAAAAGACATAAAGATGAATTTCCCCCGTATCAGCGAAAGAACATTTGCCGGCCTTTCATTGGCAGGCAGTATCATTATTATCATCACTACTTCGATATGGTTCTATCAGGTAGGTACTGAAGATTTTGACAGCACATTGATTGCCGGTATGTTGATGCTTGTCTCAGCGAATCTGGTTTATGCCCTGTTTTACCGGCGTTTGCGTCCCGCCACGTTGGCGGGCGGCTTGTGGGCGACAGCCATCGTTTGGGTTTGGTATATGATAGAGGTGCTCGATGAGCTCGCTTACATTCGGCACGGTTCAGGTGATTTATGGTTTGTGTTGCCTTTATTCTATGG
>NZ_JBQCWV010000036.1:0-566 GCF_051957055.1 Neisseria sp. P0020.S005
AGCCCGCACCTCCCCTCCCTCTCCCCCCTTCTTTTTTTCCTTCTTCCCTCCCCTCTTTTTTCTCTCTTTTTTCTTCCCTTCTTTTCCTCCTTTCTTTCTCCCCTCCCCTTTTTCCTTCTTCTTCCCCTTTCCCTCCCTCTTTCTTTTCTTTCTCCCCTTTTTCCCCCCTCCCTCCTTCTTTTTCCCTCTCCCTTTTTTTTTTTCCTTTTTTTTTTCTTCTCTTTTTCCTCCTTTTTTTTCCTCCTTCCTCCTCTCCCTTTTTCTCTCTCCTCTCTTCCTTCTCCCCTCCCCTCTTTCCCCTCTCCCTCCCCCCCTTCTCCACGCGCTACCCAACCCCCTACACCTCTCCCCCCCGCCAAACCCTACATTCCCCCTTCTTTTTTTCCCACCCAAACATCTCCTTCGCACCCGACGGGAGAAAATGTCGCTTTTCTGCCGCCAACCTAACCAGTTTTTTGTTTGTCTATTTTGTTTTCTCCCACTTCCAGCACGCGTAATCCTTTTCCTCTCTCTTCTACCACCCTGACCCTTCCGCCAAACTAGACAGTGTAGATCTCTATGGTTTC
>NZ_JBQCWV010000037.1:0-563 GCF_051957055.1 Neisseria sp. P0020.S005
TTTGGGTTTGTATTGTTTGGTTTGTTGGTGGCGTTGGGTGTGTATGAGGGGTGGTTTTTGTGCGGTGTGTGCTTCGTTGGTTGGAGTGGGGTTGATTTGTTGCAGCTTGATAATGCGTGTTTGATGGTTGTGGAGACGGTGTGGTTTGGTGTCGTCGACCGCGGTTTGATGTTCTGGATGAGTAGTGTGTTGGTTGGTGTGGGGTTTGGTTTTGGTGTTTTTTGGTTGGTTTTGTGTTTTTGTGTTTTTGTTTGGGCTGGTTTTGGTGGTTTTATTTTTTGGGGTTTTTGGGGTTTGTGGGTGTGTGGTTTGTGTTTTTGTGGGTTGCTTGGCTGTTGGGTTTGGTGGTTTGGTTGGGGTGTTGGTTGGTTTGTTTTGGTGTTTTGGTGGTTGTGTTGTTGGTGTGGGTGGGGTTGGTTTTGGGCGTTTTGGTGGTTGTTGGGTTTGTGGTTGGTGGGGTGGGGGTGGTTGGGGTGGTGGTTTTGGGTTTGGTGTTTGTGTGGGTTTTTTGTTGTTTGTTGTTGTTACGGTGGGTGTTTTGTGTTATTTGTTGGTTTTGGTGT
>NZ_JBQCWV010000038.1:0-558 GCF_051957055.1 Neisseria sp. P0020.S005
GGTGGGTGGGGGGTGGGGGTGTGGTTGTTTGTTGTGGTGTTTGTTGGGTTTTGGTTGGGGTTGGTTTGGGGGGGTGGTTTGGTGTGGGTTGGGGTGGTTTGTGTGGTTGGGTGTGTTGTGTTGTTTTTGGTGTTGGGTTTGGGGGTGTGTGTGGTTTGTTGGTTTTGGTGGTGTGGGTGGTTTTTGGTTTTGGTGTGGGTGTTGGGTTTGTTGGTGTGTTGGTTGGGGTGTGGGTGGGGGTGGGGGTGTTGGTTTGGGTTGGGGTGCGGGTGGTTGGGGTTTGGTGTTTGGTTGTGTCTGTGTTTTGGTGTCGGTGTTGTTTTGTGGGGGTTTGGTTTGGTTTTTTGTTTGTGGGGTTTGGGGGTTTGGTTGTTGTTGGGTTTTTTTTTTTTGTTGGTTGGGTTGTGGTTGTTTGGTGTTGGGGTTGGTTTTTGGGTTGGTGGTGTTTGGGTTGTTGGTTTGTGGTTGGGGGGTATTGGGTTTTTGTTTATTGTGGGTGGGGAGTGTGTTGTTTTGTATTGTTTTGGGGTTGGGTTTTGTGGTGGTGGGGTTGGGGGT
>NZ_JBQCWV010000039.1:0-532 GCF_051957055.1 Neisseria sp. P0020.S005
GCTGTTTTGGGTCGCTCAGGCCGTCTCGCCGGCAGGCTTCGCTCGTGCCCCGCTGGGCATCGTGCCTCCTGTGCCCGCCCCCCCTTGCCTCGCGCAGTGTGGTGCTGTCCATCCTTTCCCCCCCTTCCCCTTCTCCTTCTTTTTTTTCTTTTTTTCCTTCTTCTTTCCTTCCTCTTTCTCCCCTCTCCCTTCTTTCTTTCTTTCCCCCTCTCTTCCCCTTTCTCCCCCTCTCTCTTTTTTCTTTCTTTCTTCTCTTTTTTTTTCCTTCCTCTTTCCTTCCTTCTTCTTCTTCTCCCTCTCTTCCTCCTTCTTCCTCCTTTCTCTCTCCTCTTCTTCTTCCTCCTCCTTTCCTTTTTTCTCTTTTTTTCTTCTCCCCTTCTTTTTTCTTCCTTCTTCTTCCTCTCCCCCCTCTCCCCCCTTCTTCTTTTTCTCCCCCTCCTTTCCCCTTCCCTTCCTTCCTCCTCCTTCCTCCCTTTCTTCCTTCTTCTCTTTCTCTTTCCCCTCCCTTCTTTCCCTCCTTTTCTCCTCCTTT
>NZ_JBQCWV010000040.1:0-528 GCF_051957055.1 Neisseria sp. P0020.S005
CGTCAGATTTATATAATAGACAGTACATGAACGATGTGACGGAAAGCCAGCCGCCTTCGTGCTGCTGTTTTTTGAAACCCTGTAAACAAATAAACCATCACTCTACCTTTGCATCCCCCCCCCCTCACGCTCCTATTCGTTCAAACTTCTTTAGAGGGGTACGGCAGCAAACGAAATCTACACCTCGTAATTCGGCGGCGGTGTGGGGGAGAGATAATAGGCAGGAGATGGACTACGTGAATGGAAGCCAGCTGCCTTCGGGCTGCTGTGTGTTGAAACTTTTTCACCCTTATTTGCTCCGCATCCGCACCACCCCCAGCCGCCTTAGCGCTGTCGTTTTCGGCAACTGCCCCCCCACTATCAGCTGAGGAGATGCAATGGCCAGCAGACTTCGGGCGGCGGTGTGTTGAAAGTTCATAATCGTAATCGTAGTTTGAATGTTGCTTACCCAGCCGCCTTAGGGCGGCGGTGTGTCGAAACTGAAAGAAGATTGACATGAACTATGTGAATGAAAGCCAGCCGCCTTCG
>NZ_JBQCWV010000041.1:0-525 GCF_051957055.1 Neisseria sp. P0020.S005
GGTTTTGTGTTTGTTGGGGGGGGGTGGTGTTGTGTTGTTGGGGTGGTTGTGTTTGTTGGTTGTTTGTGTGCGGGGTGGGGTGTTTGTGGGTTGTTTGGGTGGGTTTGTGTTTTGGTGTGTTTGGGTTGTTGTGTTGTTGTGTTGTTGTTGTGGTGTTGTTGGTGGTGTTTTGGGGGTGGTGGGTTTGGTGTGGTTGGTTGGGTTGGGGAGGTGGTTTTGTGTTTTGTGTTTTTTGTTGGTGGTGTGTTGGGTGGTGGGGTGGGGTGGTGTTTTGTTGGTGGTTTTGGTTGGGTTGGTGGGTGGGTGGTGGGTGGGTTGTGTTGTTTGGGTTGTTGGTTTGGTTGTGTTGGGGGTGGGGTGGGGTGGGGGTTGTTTGTGTGTGTTGTTGTTGGGGTTGTGGGGGTTGGTTGTTGGTTTGTGTGGTGGGGTTTTTGCCTTGTCTGCTCCTGCTGCCGAGTCTGCCGATAGCGGGTCTTTGAGTGAATTGTTCCGTTCCACTTTGGCAACCATTTATCCGTAAAAGGC
>NZ_JBQCWV010000042.1:0-514 GCF_051957055.1 Neisseria sp. P0020.S005
GTTGATGTTCGCTTCACTACACGGCCGAGATGCGGACCTGTTGTCCTTTCCGGCGCAGCTGCACTCTTCTCCTTGTTCCTTCTCCTCCCTCCTTGTTTTCCTCCTTCCTTCCTCTTCCCTTTCCTTTCCTCTTCTTCCCCCTTCCTCTTTTTTTCTCCCTCTTCTTCCCCCCCTCCCCTCTCCCCTCCCCCTCTCCCCTCCCTTCCCTCCCTTTTTCCCCTCTTCCTTTCCCTCCCCTTCCCCTTTCCCCCCTCTTCTTCCCCCTCTCCCCTTCTTTTTCCTCTCCTTCTTTTCCCTCCCCTCTCTCTGCTTCCTTCCTCCCCCTTTCCTCCGCTTTGAAAAATCCTCCCCTTTCGTTCTTCTTTCTTTTTCTTCCATTCTCTTCCCTCCACCGGCCTTCTTCCCCCTTTTCCCACTGCCTTTTCTTTTCTTTCTACCTCCGCTTTTCAATCCCTTCTTTCCGTCATCGTTTTTTCTCTCTTTTTTTCTGTCGCCGTTTATCTTTTTTCCACAT
>NZ_JBQCWV010000043.1:0-511 GCF_051957055.1 Neisseria sp. P0020.S005
ACCTTCCTCCGCTGGCTGATTGTGGCCGATGAAGACTACACCTACCCCGACTTAGAAAAAACCATCGAGGAAATCCAATAAGAAATTCCCGGCACTACCATCCAAATCGGCGGATACTACTAAGAGCAGCTGCCAAACGAAGGCTTCCGCCGCCAAGCAGCTCAAACTGCCCCCCCAACCCCCCCCCCCCCCACCCCCCCTCCCCCCCCCCCCCCCCCCCCCCCCCCCCCCCCCCCCTCCCCCCCCCCCCCCCCCCCCCCTCCCCCCCCCCCCCCCCCCCCCCCCCCCTCTTCTACGAACCCTCCCCCCCCCAATCCCCACCCTCTCTTCCTCTTCCCCACCCTCCGCTCTTCCCACCACCCACCCCATCCTTCCTCCTCCCCCCCCCCCCCCCACCCCCCCCCCTACCCCCCACCCCCCCCTCTCCTCCCCCCCCCCCCTTTCGATTCCCCTTTTCTCCCGGCGCCCGCCCCCCTCTGCGCCCCTGGCAGCAACCTGACCGAAGTCAACG
>NZ_JBQCWV010000044.1:0-505 GCF_051957055.1 Neisseria sp. P0020.S005
GAACAACACCCAACACCCACCAACACACACCAAAAAAACACCCAACACCACAACCAACCCAACCCAACACCACACCCCCACACCACAACACCCCCACCCAACCACCCAAACCACCAACCAAACAAAACAACACCACAACCAAAACCCCCAAACACACACCAACAACAACCACCACACAACCACCCAACCACACCACCACCACAACCCCAACAAAAAAAACCAACCACAAAACAACACCAACAAACCCCCCAACCACCCACACCACACACACACAACCCCCACACCAACAACAAACACCCACAACAAAAAACAACAACAAATAAACCACAAAAACCACCTAAAAACCCACCCACCACCCCACCAACAAACGCCCTACCAAAAGCAACAAACCACAACCCAACACACCCCAATACCCTGACGCAACAAACCAACACAACAACAACAAACATACACACACAACCTCCAAAACACGAACCCAACAGCACCGTTGCCACCCTACCGAACA
>NZ_JBQCWV010000045.1:0-493 GCF_051957055.1 Neisseria sp. P0020.S005
CCACTATACAGTGTGGTTACGTCATTAAGGTCGTCTGAAAAATGTTTTTCAGACGACCTTAATGCTTGATTGGGATTTGTACTTAAGCCTCACCGCTCAAAGGGAACTTTGGGAATAACGCGCCGATACATGGGCTTCTTTGCGGTAATGAAGACGGAGTGTTTTGCCGTGCAGGGGGAATTGATGATGGACGAATTGATGAAACAGATAGAGGATTATATGGATTCCTATAATCAGGAACGTTGCAGTTCGAAATTGA
Source organism: Neisseria sp. P0020.S005 (assembly GCF_051957055.1). Classification (NCBI taxonomy): domain Bacteria; kingdom Pseudomonadati; phylum Pseudomonadota; class Betaproteobacteria; order Neisseriales; family Neisseriaceae; genus Neisseria; species Neisseria sp. P0020.S005. Next base: position 260 of record NZ_JBQCWV010000045.1, read on the forward strand.
AAAGCCGGGGCCTGTCACATATAGAACCCGGCTTATATAGAGTGTCTGATGAATAGGCTTTTATGAATGTCCCAGACCTTAGGAGCAGTTCAGTTTTTGCCCGAACGTTTTTCAGACGACCTTTTATCTATGTTTATCAAGCAGACTGTATCGGGATGATACGGTTTTGATTGCGTTTTGCACCGCCTTCGCAATAATTGATTTTGACGTATTCTTCGACAATCTCTAAGAATT
>NZ_JBQCWV010000046.1:0-492 GCF_051957055.1 Neisseria sp. P0020.S005
CGGGTTCGATGCCGACGGCGCAGTGTTCGTTGAAGCTGTTGCACGCATCGCCCCCCCTCCTTCTCTCTTTCCCTCTTTTTTCTTCTCTCCCTTTCCTCTCTCCGTTCCTCTCCCCGTTTCCCGCTTCTCCTTCCCTTCCTCTTTTCCCTTCTTTTCCTCCCCCTTTTTCCCAGTTTTCCTTTTCCCTTCCCTCCTTTACTTCCGCCCCTCCCCCTCACCACCCCCCCCAACCCCCTTTTCCCCCCCCCGGTTTCCCCTTTTTTACCTTTTTCCCCCCTTTTTCCCCCACTTACTTTCCCGCTGATTTTTTTTTCCTTATTGCCATAGGCCACCTTGAAGGGGAACGGCTCCAACTGGCCTAACCAACACCCCCCCAAATCTGTCCCTTGTTTTCAGGTCACTTTTTTTAAGTTTCTTGCTTACTTACCCAAATCGTTGAAAATTTGTCTCCTCCACCCACCTGACTCTGCCAAAGAACTCAAAGGTGTCGAC
>NZ_JBQCWV010000047.1:0-491 GCF_051957055.1 Neisseria sp. P0020.S005
ATTGCGGCGAAACCGTATGCAGAAAGCTGCCCGACGAAGCCGTGCTGCTGCCGTGATGTCCCAATACCAACACTTTGCTATACAGCGCATTGCCGGATTTCTCAATTAAACTTGCCTCGCCCTTCACACCCAAATCACCGTTTATCAACAAGACTTTGCCGTTTGCCACGACACGCAATACGCAGCTTCGGGCATTATCTTCCTTGCCGGAATTTTCAGACGGCCTGAGCAACTCAAAATCTACGCCGTCCCATTGCCATTTGTCTTCTTGGCAAAACTCTGCAGTTGGATAAAACTCAGGTTGTCCGGCAAGCAATTTATCGGTACCGACAGCCGCCAAACTTTGAAACCCGCCGTCATGTTCAATATCATGGTGCGACAAAATCAAGCTGTCCAAACGGCGCATACCGATAGCGTTGTCTCTTATACACATCCACAAGCCCCCGAGACACCTGAGCATGTGATACGCCGGGTCGTGTTTGGGGAAGGAG
>NZ_JBQCWV010000048.1:0-489 GCF_051957055.1 Neisseria sp. P0020.S005
CCGTCACGCCAGCGATTTGCTGCGGGAAAGTGATGACGATGCCGAACCCGATCCCGTTAAAGCCAAGCTTTGCGGCATCATCGACAGCAACATCCAGCGCATCGACAAAATGTTGGAAGACATCTCCCTGCTCAACAAGCGCGACAACATCAGCCGCGAGCCGATCAACCTGATGAAATTCTGGCTCGACTTCAAACAAGAGTTCACGCTCAACAATTCCGAAGCCATCGGCTGCCTGCGCATGAACATGGACGGCAACAACCTTACCGTCCTCGCTGATGTGATGCACATCCAACAAATCATGTGGAACCTCTGCAATAACGCGTGGCGGCACAGCCGTCAGGACGAGAACGCGATTACCGTCCTGATCCGCCCCAGCGGCAGGATGCACATTTCCATCGTCGTTGCCGATAACGGCAAAGGCATTTCGCCCGAAGTCCGCAACCATCTCTTTGAGCCGTTCTACACCACTGAAAAACAAGGTACGGG
>NZ_JBQCWV010000049.1:0-485 GCF_051957055.1 Neisseria sp. P0020.S005
CATCCTTTGAAGGCGTAGAAACAAATAGTAAATTTTTCAAACTCGGCAATACCATGCAACAAATCATTGCCGAATTCGGCAAAGCAGAAAGAGTATTGCAACACAACATCTTAGGATGTACTTTTGAAACACGAGGTTCGTGCGAATTACAATATAAGGAAAACAGGCTGGTTGCCGTCACTTGCAATCAATACACATATCCTATTTTCAACGGCTTGAATCTCTTTGAAACTGAGAGCATAGAAAAACTAAAAAACGAACATCATTTTCTCGAAGGAAAACATTACCTCACCTTTCCAAGCCTAGGAATCTGCATCGGCGGCATGTCCCAAAAAAGAATACCTGAAGGTAAATTGGCTCTGGTTTTTACCCGGAGTGAAACCGACATATATGAATTTTATGCCGAAGATTAATCCATTAAGCGATGCCATACCACAGCAATATTCTTAGCAAAATACAAAAAGGTCGTCTGAAAACAGAAACCC
>NZ_JBQCWV010000050.1:0-483 GCF_051957055.1 Neisseria sp. P0020.S005
TCCATTGGACGCACCATGGCTCGGCAGGCCGGCATACTGACGGCTGGTGGAAACACGATGGCCGCCTTTATCAGTAAAAACGGTTTTCCTGTTTTTTCAGGCGGCCCGAGGCACGGCTTTCGGCTTGGAGGGTGGTGGAGGTTGGCGTGGAGTGTTGGCGGGTTAGGTGGGTGGGGGGTGTTGTTTTGTTTGTTGGGGTGTGTGGTGGGTTGGGGGGTGGGTGGGCGGGGGGCTTTGTTTGTGGGTGTTGGCTGTTTGGGGTGGTAAGGGGTGGGCTGAATGTTGCGGGCGCGGTTGGGTGTTGTTTTTGGTTGGTGGCTTTGTGTGGGGGGGTGTGTGGTGTGTGGTGGGTTTGTTTTTTGGGGGGGTTGAGGGTTTTGTTTGTATTTGTGTGGCTGATTTGGTTGTTGCCGTTTTTGGGGGGCGTGTTGCTGCGTTGGGGGGCGTAGGGTGCGTGGTGGCTGTTTCGGTCGGTATGTTTGC
>NZ_JBQCWV010000051.1:0-480 GCF_051957055.1 Neisseria sp. P0020.S005
TAAAAAGTGATATAGCTTGAGGATGAATTGAGGATGAAGTGGTCAAATATTCTTCGTTTGGCACTGACGGAGCAAGCAAATTGTCGTTGAATTTCCGTTTGAGAAGAAAGGCCGTCTGAAAAGTTTCAGACGGCCTTTGTTTGACTGACTTACATCAGATAATTTCCAAAATGAAATACTGACGTAGTTTTTCGTACACATTATTTTGTACGTTGATACAACCATTGGTTATGATGCGGTCGGCCACATTGGGAGAAGCGATGCGTTCCATGCGCCTTTCCTGCGGCTTGAGCGTCCATACCCTGTGTAACGCGAACAGAAAGTCATTTTCTTCTTTGAAGCCGATAACCTCGCCACCGTAACCTGGTTTGCTGGTCATCATCGGCGTCATATTGAATTTGCCTTTCGGCGTGGTCTTGCCAATCAGTACCGGATGGCACTGACCGTCATCGGCAAAGCAAAGCTCCGCCTTAGCTGTAT
>NZ_JBQCWV010000052.1:0-478 GCF_051957055.1 Neisseria sp. P0020.S005
CATAGCCCCCAGCCACCTTCGTGCTGCTGTGTGTTTAAACGCTGTATCGATACCTGATTTTGCGACTTCAGGCACCAGCCGCCTTCGGGCTGCTGTGTGGTGAGACTGAATCCCAGACAGCCAATGAGCATTGCAAATAGCCAGCCGCTTTAGGGCTGCTGTGTGTTGAAACATAACTTATTGGTACCGGCCTGCCCCAAATGTTGAACCAGCCGCCTTCGGGCTGCTGTGTTTTGAAACTATTTGATGACGCTGTTGAACTTCTAAATACTTTTCCAGCCGCCTTCGGGCTGCTGTGTGTTGAAACTTCTTCATTTGGATTTGATTAGAATCAGCACCATACCCAGCCGCCTTCGGGCTGCTGTGTGTTGAAACTGAACCTAAACGATTAGCTGATGATATGCACTTGCCAGCCGCCTTCGGGCTGCTGTGTGTTGAAACTTTATCATCGTCATCGTCATTTGACTGTTGATTACCC
>NZ_JBQCWV010000053.1:0-470 GCF_051957055.1 Neisseria sp. P0020.S005
GTGGGAAACGATGTGGGAAGGCATAGACAGCTAGGAGGTTGGCTTAGAAGCAGCCACCCTTTAAAGAAAGCGTAATAGCTCACTAGTCGAGTCGGCCTGCGCGGAAGATGTAACGGGGCTAAAACTATATGCCGAAGCTGCGGATGTATACATTGTATACGTGGTAGGGGAGCGTTCTGTAAGCCGATGAAGGTGTGTTGAGAAGCATGCTGGAGGTATCAGAAGTGCGAATGCTGACGTGAGTAACGACAAAACGGGTGAAAAACCCGTTCGCTGAAAGACCAAGGGTTCCAGTCCAACGTTAATCGGGGCTGGGTGAGTCGACCCCTAAGGCGAGGCCGAGAGGCGTAGTCGATGGGAAGTTGGTTAATATTCCAATACTTCTGTGTAATGCGATGAGAGGACGGAGAAAGTTAAGTCAGCCTGGCGTTGGTTGTCCAGGTGGAAGGTTGTAGGCATGCATCTTAGGC
>NZ_JBQCWV010000054.1:0-470 GCF_051957055.1 Neisseria sp. P0020.S005
TGTGAATAATAAATAACAAAAGGTCGTCTGAAACCTTAAAATCGGTTTTCAGACGACCTTTTTACATCAGCCTATTACTTATTGCACAACATCGCAAGACTTCGCTTTTTCGTGTTTAGGCGCGTTGACGAAATCTTTGCAGTCCGCCAGCAGCTTGGGCAAAAGCGGTTGGAACACAGGATGGCTGCGCAGCTTGCCCGCCTAAAACGACATCATGTACGGATAGTAATACTGCATCGCCTGCATCCATTTCGCACCCTCTTCCTTCTTGCCTTGCCGGTAGAGATACAGAGCCACCTGATAAGCGTTGGAATACGGGCGGTAAGACAAGGAATCGATCGCCGCCTTCTCCGCCCAAGGCTTGACCTGCATATCGGTCGGCTCGGCTCGGCGGGTCAGGCTGAGGTCAGCATAATAAGCCAGCATCGGACTGTTTTCAGAAATATGGCGCAAACCGTTAATCTTACGTC
>NZ_JBQCWV010000055.1:0-466 GCF_051957055.1 Neisseria sp. P0020.S005
TGTTGGGTGTGTGTGGGGGGTGGTTGTTGTGTGGTGTTGTTTGTTTTTGTGGGCGTGGTTTGTTGTTTTTTTTTTTGGTGGTGTGTGTGGGGGTGTTGTGGGGGTTGTTGTTTGGGGCGTTGGTTTTTTCAGCGTTCGTTTGTTCTGGGTGTAGGACTGGTTGGTTGGCTATTGGGCTGATGTGCTTGCCTTATGGGAGCTTAGGTTTGGCTGGGGTAGATTTTCGGCTGTTGTTCTGTGGGTGATGGGCTGGCGTTGTGTTTGGGGTGGTTGGGGGGTTTGTGGTGGTGTTGTTGTTGTTGGTTGTTGGGGGTTGTGGGGTGTGTGTTGTGGTTTGTTTTTTTTTTTTGGTGGTTTGTGGTGTTGTGTTATTGTTGTTGTTATTGATGGCGTGTGTGTCGTTGGTGTTTGTTGTGTTGGTGGTGGGGTTTGGGGTGGTTTGGGGTGTTGGTGTGGGGGGTGGTGG
>NZ_JBQCWV010000056.1:0-465 GCF_051957055.1 Neisseria sp. P0020.S005
GCCACCGGCTACGGTTTCGCTGATGATGTTGCTGTCGCCTTTGACATTGATGGTGTCGCCCAATGCGTAGTTGTTGCTGCCGGTGGTACCGCCGAAGTTGATGCCTTTGGCGATATTGGCGGCGTTGGTCGCTACGTTTTGGTTGGTCGCAAACAGTTGGCTGCCGTTAACGGCATCTTTGCTGTTGGCATTGAGGTCGCCGTCGGCTACGTTGGTAACCTTCTTGCCGGCGGCATCGATACCGGACTTGGTCAGGCTAGGACCGCCTGCGATCTTAACGCCGTCGTTGTTCACGGTGGTGTCGCCGGCTTTGACGCTGTCTATCACCAGTTTTTTGTTCAGCTTGACGGTCACTTTATCGTCTTGGGCTTCGGTGGTGATGTTGTCGTCACCGGCAACGGTCACGGTGGAGCCGAGTTTTTCGATATTGGTGCTGCCGCTGTCGCCGTTGAAGGTCAGGCCTTT
>NZ_JBQCWV010000057.1:0-464 GCF_051957055.1 Neisseria sp. P0020.S005
TCCCGAACAGGACCGTGAAACGACTCAGCGCCGATGATAGTGTGGTTCTTCCATGTGAAAGTAGGTCACCGCCAAACACCCATTCCGAAGCCCCCGACTGATGTCGGGGGCTTTTTACATGCCTGTCAGTTCTGTCGGTTTGACGATAGGAGGTAGGGTAATGGGTGCAAGGATATTGATGAACCGATACCCATTCTGATGCCTATTGAGTGTTCGTGCATGCTTGTTGTTTAAATTAAAGGATGACAACTCTGTTGTTATTCTTGAACAAAAGTACCGAAAGTTACGGTTAACTGTTTAGAATATTTGAACTAAAATGATATTTGCGTTAATATGGCGTAAGCATTTATGCGGGCATGGGCTGTTGCCCTATCTGCGTATGTGACAGTGTTTACAGAGTGGAATAAAACCATTCGGTAGACTTCCTGACTGATTCAATCAAATATGTTATGGGAAAAAATCTG
>NZ_JBQCWV010000058.1:0-462 GCF_051957055.1 Neisseria sp. P0020.S005
GCCTGAACCTTGAATGTGCATAAAGAAAAGTTCGACCGGCTCATCTGCATAACCCAAAATCGGCGTTTTGCCGTTAAGCGCGCCGCCGTTGATTTGGCTGCGGGTGTAGTAAGGAACGAAACGGCTGCATTCAAAACGGCCTTTCAGCGCAGTGCTACGTGCTGTAATCGGGAATCTGGACAAGTCAGAAGGGTATGTGCAGCTGTTGTCGATGACGCAGCTGTTTGGGCCGGTTTGGCGGATGCGGACGGTGGCTTTGCTGCCCATAAAGTTTGCAGCCAACGAAACGGAAACAAAATCGTTCGGAATGTCGTAAATAGGGCAACGGGATTGGCTCGTGAGTTTGTAGTCGCAGTGCAGGAACGGTTCGTAACAGCCGGTAATGGTGCCGGCAGGGTTGCAGCAGTTCTCGACGCGCCATAGGGGGAAATAGCGTTTAAAGAGGTGTTTGGTTTGGGAGTG
>NZ_JBQCWV010000059.1:0-462 GCF_051957055.1 Neisseria sp. P0020.S005
TGTTGTGGGGGTTTGTGGTGTCGTTGGGTTGTGTTTGTTCTGTTGGTATGGTCTGTAGTACGCCGTCGTCGATGTCGATGACGCATGCGGTGCAGGGCTCGCGTGCCGTTTGGAGGGAGACTGTCCCGATTTGGCTGTTTGTGGCTGTGGTTTCAGCGAGCAGGCTGGTGTCTGTGTTATCGGTTTTGTTGTTTTTTTGGGTGGTGTGGGGGTTGTGTTTTGGGTGTTGTGGGGTGGGGGGGGGTGTTGTGTTTGTTTGTTTGGGTGGTTTGGTGTGTGGGGTTTTGTTGTTTGTGTTGTTTTGTTTTGTGTTGGTGGTTGTTTGTTTGGTGGGGTGTTGGGTGTGTTGGTGGGGGTTTGTTTTGTTTTGGGTTGTGTGGGTTGTGTTGTGGGTGGTGGGGGGTTTTTGGTTGTTGTTGGTTGTGTTTGTGTGTTTGGTGTGTTGGGGGGGGTGTTTTTTGT
>NZ_JBQCWV010000060.1:0-457 GCF_051957055.1 Neisseria sp. P0020.S005
TCCATGTACTTTGTAAAAGGTATTGTGATTGTTGAACAGCAGCTGTTAATTCGTTTTCCTGTTGTTTCTCTAAACGCAACTGCTCCTGTTGTCTATTTAACATTTGTTTTTCTTCTAACAATCTTTGCTGTTCTGCTTGTTGTCTTTCTTCTAATAATCTTTGTTGTTCCTCCTGTTTTTTTCTATAATCTGCGTTTTCCTTTTGCTCCATTTCTGCTAATAACTGTAAAGCTTTTTTTGCGTTTTCATTTCCTTGAGTAGCTGCTTGTTGCCAGTAAAATATTGCATTTTGATAATTTTGTGTAACTCCTTTGCCAGTAGCATACATTAGGCCTAATTCATATTGTGAATTATCAAACCCTTGATTGGCAGCTTTTTCAAACCAGTAAACTGCTTTACTAAGATTTATTTTTACTCCAAGCCCCATAAGATACATTCTAGCCAATTGATCTTGCGC
>NZ_JBQCWV010000061.1:0-456 GCF_051957055.1 Neisseria sp. P0020.S005
ATATAGAAGGTATATATCCTAACTAAATGTTATAGCCTTTGTCGGCATAGACGGTCGTACCTTTGGGCAGCCCTTCCAATAACGGCGACAGGTGTTTGCACTCATGGGCATTGGCGGGGGTAATGTGCAGTTTCTCGATATAGCCTTCCGCATCGGTACGGGTATGCTGTTTGTAAACGAGTTTGTAGAGGCCGTTTTTCTTCATCTAACGGGCATCGCTGTCTTTACTCGGTGTGGTTTGGCCGCTGACTTGTCCCTCCTCATCAACCTCTATGGCCTGGCGCTGTTTGCTACCAGCAGTCTGAATAATGGTGGCGTCAACGGCGGCGGCGGATGCTTTCTCTAATTTTAAGCCTTTTTCAGTCAGTTGGCGGTTAATCAGTTCCAGCAATTCGGATAGGGTATTATCTTGCGCCAGCCAATTGCGGTAACGGCACAAGGTGCTATAATCGGGGA
>NZ_JBQCWV010000062.1:0-453 GCF_051957055.1 Neisseria sp. P0020.S005
GGGGTGGTGTGTGGGTGGTGTGTTTGGGTGGGGGGGTTGTTTGTTGTGGTGTTTGTGTGTTGTTTGGGTTGTTGTTGGTGGTGGTTGTTTGTTTTTGGGTGTTGGGGTGGTTGGTGGGTGTGGGTTGGGGTTGGGGTTGTGTTGGTGTGGGTTGTTGGGGTGTTTTTTGGGTTTGGGGGTGGGTGTTTGTGTGGGGTTGAGGCGGTGTTGGGTGGTGTGTTGGGGGGGTTGTGGGTTGTTGTTGGTGGTTTTTTGGGGTGGTGTTGGTGTTTGTGTTTGGGGGTGTGGGTGGTGGGTGGGGGTGGGTGTTTTGGTGGTTTGTGTTTTGGGTGGTGTTGGTTGGTTGTTGGGTGGTTTGGTTGTTTGGTGGTGTGGTTGGTGTGTGGGGTTGGTCGTCTGGGGGGTGTGGTTGTAGGGTTGGGGTTTGGGGGGGTTGGTGGGGGTTTGTGTGGG
>NZ_JBQCWV010000063.1:0-452 GCF_051957055.1 Neisseria sp. P0020.S005
GTTTAAGAGTCAGATTGAAACTGATGAAAGTACAGGCAATGCTGCGATTTTATCTCCAGCAATCATCGAACGTTTGTTAATGCCTTGGGAGGTTTATCTTTGTGAATGATTCTAGTCAATATTTCGAAGCCTTATATCATCACAATAACGACCCTTGGGGCTATGATTTACATTGGTATGAAGCTCGTAAAAGGCAGATTTGTTTGGCATTGCTTACTCAACAGCATTATTCATCAGTGTTGGAAATCGGCTGTTCCAATGGCCATTTAAGTGTACATTTAGCCAAACGCGCTGATCAGCTTTTATGTCCAGATTTTTCTGAACATGCTGTTCATTGGGCCTCTAAACGTTTAGAGAATTTGAAGCATGTGAGCGTTCAACACCAAAAAATTCCTGAATATTTTCCTGAACAGAAATTTGATCTGATTGTCATCAGTGAAGTGGCCTATTAC
>NZ_JBQCWV010000064.1:0-449 GCF_051957055.1 Neisseria sp. P0020.S005
CGAGTACGGTCAGCAGAAAGAACATTACCGAACCGGTCGGGGTCAGGCACACGGCTGTCATCACGACAGGCAATACGAAAGCGCGCACAATCGCCGCTTTTTTAAATACAAAAGTCGCCGTTAAGATTTTGTGGAGAAACGGCAGCCATGCATAAAGTATGCTTCGGCAGGTATCGATCAAGAAACACAAAAGCGCCAGCGTGATGGTGGAGACGAGGGCCAACGAATAATACGCCTCGATATAGGCGGATAAAGCGTCATCGGCTGCCGCTGTAAACATGGCGACGAATATCGCCACAATCGGCAGCACAATCCGCATCTGCCGCCATGATTGCGCTTTCTGTAAAACAGACGTCAGTTTCGTCTTGCGCCTCATCAGCGCCGTGCGTACGGATGGCGATATTTCTTCCTGTAAAGCCGTATTTAGGAAAAACGCATTCACCGTTGCC
>NZ_JBQCWV010000065.1:0-448 GCF_051957055.1 Neisseria sp. P0020.S005
AAGAGACCGTTCTTGCGCAGCTTTTTCCCTTCCTGCTCGCGCTCGTATTTGAGCTTGTGGGCAATTTCGGTTTGTTTGTTATGCTCGAAAGAGATTTTTTCCTGCCATGCAATGCGCTTACGCTGGATGGCCAGCTCATTTTTTTCTGTCAAATCAAAGTGGCAGGGTTTACATTCCTGTGCATCTAGTTCGTCAATAATCGTCATGCAGACGGGGCATTGGATAGGGTCGGGAGTATTGGCTGCCGACATAGTTGCTTCTTCAACTGCTTCCAATTCCATAGACTGACGGACGATCACGGCCAAACCCAAATAGCTGAAGTAATGCTGCGCATTGTCGCGCTCATCTTGGGTACATTTTTCGGCCACAATCGCGTGTGGACGCTCAGCCAATGCTTGAATCAGGCTCTCGACTGCGTTTTCGGGCAGGTTCTCATACAGGCAGGCGT
>NZ_JBQCWV010000066.1:0-448 GCF_051957055.1 Neisseria sp. P0020.S005
CTCGGCCATGCGTTGCTCGTTCAGGGTGGCGAGCGTCAGCAGGCTGATGCCGTATTCGTGGTTGCCGTGGAGGGTAAAGGGGTTAAGCGGGTCAAAAGCACCGAGGACAGGCGTGGTAAACGTGCCGCCTTTGGGGGCGGTGGGATTGACGTATTCGAAAGCGGGGAAGTTGGCCGGATATTGGGGTGGTTGGCCAAGGCCTACGCCATGGGCGGCAAAGGCGGCAGATGGAATCAAACCGAGCAGAGAGAGTAGGGCTGGTGTTTCCATCTATTTTTCCTTGTAGGTTGAATATTGTATTCAGTAGTGTGCCGATCATAGCAAAAGCCGTCTGAAACTTGATATTTTTGGTTTCAGCCGGCGTCAGGTTTAAGAGGATTGTTTTTTCGTCTGGGCGCCGACCTCGGCAAGTGTGATGTTCAAGGTTTCCAAGCAGGGCTGCATGACG
>NZ_JBQCWV010000067.1:0-446 GCF_051957055.1 Neisseria sp. P0020.S005
AATGTGTATAATAGACAGGTCCATGAGTTTCACCGATGCGTTTTTTGAAGCGATGGCGGGGCTGACGGCAACGGGGGCAACAGTGATTTCCGGCTTGGATACGCGGGATCCGTCGGTCAGTTTTTGGCGGCACATGCTCAACTGGCTTGGCGGTATGGGTATTATCGTGCTGGCTGTGGCGAGTTTGCCGATGTTGGGCGTGGGGGGGACACAGCTCTTCAAAGCGGAAATTCCGGGTATGGATAAGGAAAGCAAGATGGCTCCCCGTATTTCGCAAGTGGCCAAATGGCTTTGGTTTGCCTATGCGCTGACAACTGCTGCGGCTTTTGTATCCTTGCATATTGCTGGTATGGGCTGGTTTGATGCCTTGTGTCATGCGATGTCGGCTGTGGCCTTGGGCGGTTTTCCGACACATGATGACAGCGTTGCATATTTCAATTCTGTAG
>NZ_JBQCWV010000068.1:0-443 GCF_051957055.1 Neisseria sp. P0020.S005
CGGCTTTAAAGTGGCACTGCTGACCGACGGCCGTATGTCCGGCGCATCCGGCAAAGTTCCGGCCTCCATCCACATGACGCCTGAAGCCCTGATGGGCGGCAATATCGCCAAAATCCGTACCGGCGACTTGATCCGCTTCGACTCCGTTACCGGCGAACTCAACGTCCTGATCAACGAAGCCGAATGGAACGCCCGCGAAGTCGAACGCATCGACTTGAGCGCGAACCAACAAGGTTGCGGCCGCGAACTCTTCGCCAACTTCCGCAGCATGACCAGCAGCGCAGAAACCGGCGCCATGAGCTTCGGCGGCGAATTTGCCTGATGCACGTTTCAGACGACCTTTGTGAACGGAAGGTCGTCTGAAAAATTATTGAAGCCGTTTAAAACAGACGTAGGTCGGATTCTCGAATCCGACGTTATCAGGGGCATTTGTCGGATACGGG
>NZ_JBQCWV010000069.1:0-443 GCF_051957055.1 Neisseria sp. P0020.S005
TCTTCTATCTCCCCCTCGTCGTTTTTTTCCTTCTCCCCCCCCCCCCTTCCTTCTTCCCTCTCCTTCCTTTTTCCCTTTCCCTCTTTCTCCTTTTCCTCCTTCCTCCCTCCCTCTTCCCCCTTCTCTCCCCCCCCTTTTCCCTTCCCTCTTCTCCTCCTCCTCCTTCCCCCTCCCCCTTCTCCTCCTTCTTTCTTTTTCCTTTCTTTCCCCCCTCCCCCCCTTCTCCTCTCTCCTCTTCCTCCTTTGCGTCTTCTTCCCCCCCCCTTTCCTCCTCTTCCTTCTCTTTGTTTTTTTCTGCTCCTCTTCCTTCTTTTCTTTTCTCTTTTTTTTTTTTTTCTCCTCTTCTCTTTTCCTTCCTCCCCCTCCCTCTTCCCCCCTCTCCCTCCCCCCCTCCTCCCCCTTCACCTCCCTTTCCCTTTTCTTCCTTTCCTCTCCTGCCAAAT
>NZ_JBQCWV010000070.1:0-442 GCF_051957055.1 Neisseria sp. P0020.S005
GTACAGGAAGTTCACGCCGGCGCGTTGGAACTTGGGATCTTTGCCACCGTTAACAATCGGAGCCAGGAACAGACCTGCTGTCAGGAAGCCGGTTGCAATCCAGAAGATGGCGGATTGGATGTGCCAAGTACGGGTCAATGCGTAAGGGAACCAGTCGGACATTTCGAAGCCGAGTGCTTCGTCGATGCCGTAGAAACCTTGACCTTCGACGGTGTAGTGCGCGGTCAGGCCGCCCAGCAACACTTGTACCACAAACAGGGCGACTGTCAGGAAGACGTATTTGCCCAATGCTTTTTGGGAAGGAGTCAGCTGTACTTTGGAAATCGGGTCTTCAGTCGGAACTTCTACTTCTTCGTGTTTGGTCAGGAAGGAGTAACCCCACATCAGCAGGCCGATACCCATCAAGAGCAGTACAACGCTGGTGAACGACCACATGTAGTTT
>NZ_JBQCWV010000071.1:0-442 GCF_051957055.1 Neisseria sp. P0020.S005
GTGCGGAAAACGGATGTCTTGGGACGATTCAAAAAAGATTTTTTCTTCATATTATTCACAACAATACGGTTCGTCATTTATCAGATTGGCAGAGGGGTTGCCTGTTGCAAATCAATTCTTTGAGCATATTATCATTAATCGGAATCCCTGTTTTCAGATTGCGATAAAAGGTAGTTATCTGCTCCTGAAAGTAACACAGATGATATTCCTACCATTGCTAAATCACGACACCGTATTAAAAACGAGCAAAAGGTCGTCTGAAAACGACCTCCTGTTTACAGATGTCCGCTAATGATTTGCAACATTTGCGCCAGCACTTTCGGATTGGCTGCCACAATATCGCCGCTTTCCAGCCAGCCTTCATTGCCGGACATATCGGTAACGATACCGCCGGCTTCCTGCACAATCAGCGCGCCTGCGGCAATATCCCAAGGTTTGAGGT
>NZ_JBQCWV010000072.1:0-441 GCF_051957055.1 Neisseria sp. P0020.S005
GGTCATCCGTCCGCGCATTCTTCTGCTGGATGAGCCCCTGTCCAATCTGGATGCGAAGCTGCGCGACGACATGCGGATCGAAATCCGCGAGATTCAGAAGCGCCTCGACATCACGACGGTTTTCGTCACACATGATCAGGTCGAAGCACTGACAATGTGCGACGTCGTCGGCGTGATGGATAGCGGCAAGCTGGCACAGCTCGGTTCGCCGGAAGAAATCTATGAGAAGCCATCCTCCCTGTTTGTGGCCAAATTTGTCGGACGCGCCAATGTCCACAATTGCGAGATCGTTGACGAAAACGTCTGCCGTCTGGGCAGCGGCACCTATCGCTGCAACACGCATGGAAAGTCACGCGGGTCAGGGCAGATCGCCATTCGTCCGCATCGCATCAATCTCACGCCCAACCGCGATCGCAATCTTGTCAGTGTCGTAACCAATAG
>NZ_JBQCWV010000073.1:0-441 GCF_051957055.1 Neisseria sp. P0020.S005
ACGTTCTGCACCAATGCTGTTTGAAGTATGTTGCGATATTTGGGTGGTCGTGCGCAATCCGTATCTGTTCGCTGACGTGCTGGAGCACCCAAAACACCGCGCCACGTTGGTACGCGAAACGCACCACCGCTTAAATGAAATCCGCAACCTCTGAGACGATAATCGGCAAGTGGATGTCTTGGTGGTCGCAGCAGAAAAAGCAGTCGAGCGTTTTGATAGCAGTTTTGATGAAACCAGCCAAAAACGCCATCAGATTTTGGAACGCTTAAGCAAAACCACCAAGCCGCACAACATCATGTTTGACGGCTTGGCGCGCGTAACGCACGTTACCGGTGCAACCGACTGGCGCGTGGAGTATCCGTGTGTCGTCGTCAAGCCTGATACCGGGGCAGAAATTGCGCCTTTGGTGCGCGCCTTAATCGAGTTGGACTTGGTTATTAT
>NZ_JBQCWV010000074.1:0-438 GCF_051957055.1 Neisseria sp. P0020.S005
TGATATGGGTAACGGTAATGACTTCGCGAGTTTCAAAAACATTGCTGGTACTATAAACATGGGAGCTGGTAATGATATCCTTGAAGCGCGTGAGACAGGCAATGGCTTCTTCTATTTCGCTGGTGGTAATCCAACAATCAATATGGGGGCTGGTGATGACATCGTGAGAACATCTAGTACGATTAATACCAGAGCATCTATTGATGGAGGCAGTGATTTCGATACACTTCAATTTGTGCACCGAGATGGCAAAGCGATTACAACCACTATTTCAATGATCTCTAATTTTGAGAAAATTGATATTAACGGCACGTCAAACAACTCAGTTACTATCAGCGCAAGCGATGTTGATAGAAACCACAGTGCTAAAGCACCTGTTGCTGCACGTGGTAAACCTCATCACAAAGTGTTCGTTGTTGATGGTGCTGCGGGCGATAA
>NZ_JBQCWV010000075.1:0-436 GCF_051957055.1 Neisseria sp. P0020.S005
TTGCAGGATGTTGTTGCGCCGCGCGCCGATCGCCATGCGCACGCCGATTTCTTTGGTGCGCTCGGTTACGGACACCAGCATGATGTTCATCACGCCGATACCGCCGACCACCAATGAAATCAAGGCGATGGAGGAAATCAGCAGTTTCATCGTGCCGGTGGTGGTTTCGACCATCTGCTTGATACTGTCGCTGTTGTTCATGAAAAAGTCTTCCGTGCCGTGCCGCGTTTTGAGCAGCTCGGTCAGCCCTTTTTCGGCGACTTGGGTGTTGGCATCGTCTTTGATTTTGACGGTAATCGAGTTGGTGTGGCTCTCGCCGGTAATTTGGTGCATCACGGTCGTATAGGGCGACCAGAGCATCAATACGTCGGCGTTGCCAAAGGAGTTTTCCTCTTTTTTCATCACGCCGATGACGGTCAGCGGGCGTTTGTTGAAG
>NZ_JBQCWV010000076.1:0-435 GCF_051957055.1 Neisseria sp. P0020.S005
GTATAAAGATGCGGAAGAGAAAAGCTTGAGTGAAGACAAGATTCGCTTAAGCAGAGAATCCGGGTTTGTAGCTCAGCTGGTTAGAGCACACGCTTGATAAGCGTGGGGTCGGAGGTTCAAGTCCTCCCAGACCCACCAAGAACGGGGGCATAGCTCCGTTGGTAGAGCACCTGCTTTGCAAGCAGGGGGTCATCGGTTCGATCCCGTTTGCCTCCACCAAGAACTTTACAAATCAAAGGAAGCCTGCTATACTTAGCAGCTTCTTTTGATTTGCGAAGTGAAATATCAACGCATCGATCTTTAAAAAATTGGAAAGCCGAAATCAACAAACAAAGACAATGAGTTTGTTTTGATTTTTTGTTCTTTGCAAAGGATAAAAAATCTATCGAAAGAGAAAAGAAAACAAACACAGTATCTGGGTGATGATTGTATCGA
>NZ_JBQCWV010000077.1:0-432 GCF_051957055.1 Neisseria sp. P0020.S005
TGTCATGGGGTAACGGTTAGAATAGTAAATTTAAGTTTCTACATTAGAAACCGTAGAAAGTTATTGGTGTGTCAGGGCTTATTTCTTTACTGCCATTGCTTCGCCGCGCGGGCGGGAAACAGGCTTGCGGTTGCGGGCGTGCGGACGCACCAGACGCCATAGAAGCAGTGCGCTGACGATCCAGGCATAGATGACCGGTTCGGCGGGCCAGCTTTTCACCGACATGATGAAATGGATCGCGCCGCCAGCGATTGCGACATAGACCAGCTTGTGCAGGCTGTTCCAGCGGCGGCCGAGCTTGCGGATCGACCAGTTGTTGGAGGTCAGCGCCAGCGGCACCAGCAGGACCAGACTGATCATGCCGATGGTGATGAAAGGCCGTCGCAGGATATCGGTGACGATGGCGGAAATGTTCAGGCCCTGATCCAGCAC
>NZ_JBQCWV010000078.1:0-431 GCF_051957055.1 Neisseria sp. P0020.S005
TTTTACAGCTGGTCTTTTTGTGCCAGAATCCGTCGGCTGCCGTTGATGTCTGCAGGAGAGAGAACACCGGCATTTTCAAGCGCATCTATTAAATTGGCGGCACGGTTGTAGCCGATGCGCCATTGGCGTTGCAGTGCGGAAATGGAAGTTTTCCGACTTTCCAATACGAAGGCAACGGCTTGATCAAATAACTCATCGCTGTTTGCGTTCGGATTGACAATATTGGTGGTTTCGATGGCCGCTTCGACACTGAGCAGACCTTCCACATAATTGGTCGGAGCCTGTTCTTTGACGAAATTGACGACCTGATGCACTTCATCATCAGAAACAAATGCACCCTGCAGGCGTGTCGGTTCCGCGCTGCCCAGTTGCAGGAATAACGAGTCGCCGTATTTGAGCAATTCGTCTGCACCCATTTGGTCAAGAATGGT
>NZ_JBQCWV010000079.1:0-431 GCF_051957055.1 Neisseria sp. P0020.S005
GGTTCCACCACAAGGGAAGTCTCATCTTCAGGCGAGTTTCGCGCTTAGATGCTTTCCGCGCTTATCTATTACGAACTTAGCTACCCGGCTATGCACCTGGCGTTACAACCGGTACACCAGCGGTTCGTCCACTCCGGTCCTCTAGTACTAGGAGCAGCCCCCGTCAAACTTCCAACGCCCACTGCAGATAGGGACCAAACTGTCTAACGACGTTTTAACCCCAGCTCACGTACCACTTTAAATGGCGAACAGCCATACCCTTGGGACCGACTACAGCCCCGGGATGTGATGAGCCGACATCGAGGTGCCAAACTCCGCCGTCGATATGAACTCTTGGGCGGAATCAGCCTGTTATCCACGGCGTACCTTTTATCCGTTGAGCGATGGCCCTTCCATACAGCACCACCGGATCACTACGTCCTGCTTTCGCA
>NZ_JBQCWV010000080.1:0-431 GCF_051957055.1 Neisseria sp. P0020.S005
GCTGTAAGTATGCGAACCGAAGCCGTGCATATGGCGGTAGCTGGCAGGGATACCGCGGTCGCTCATGACGATGGTAACTTGGTGCAGGGCTTCGGGCAACAGCGTCCAGAAGTCCCAGTTGTTCGTGGCAGAACGCATATTGGTACGCGGGTCGCGTTTGACGGCTTTATTCAGGTCGGGGAATTTGCGCGGGTCGCGCAGGAAGAACACAGGCGTGTTGTTGCCGACCATGTCCCAGTTGCCTTCTTCGGTATAAAACTTCAACGCAAAGCCGCGGATGTCGCGTTCTGCATCGGCTGCGCCGCGTTCGCCTGCCACGGTGGTGAAACGGGCGAACATTTCGGTTTGCTTGCCGACTTCGCTAAAGATTTTGGCGCGGGTGTATTTCGTGATGTCGTGTGTCACGGTAAACGTACCGAATGCGCCCGAAC
>NZ_JBQCWV010000081.1:0-430 GCF_051957055.1 Neisseria sp. P0020.S005
GTATTCGTCCGGAACATCTTCATCCGGCAGCGGATGGTATCCTCGAAGGTGAGATCATGGTTGTCGAGTGCCTTGGTGGTGAGACCTATCTCTATGTGCAAAATGAAAGCACAACCGGACTGATTGTTGCGGAGGCGGGCGGTGGCAGCGCAGCACGTGCACACGAAACGACGAAACTGGGTTTTGACCCGACCGACGCGCATTTGTTTACACCCGATGGCAAGGCTTTGGAGCGCTTTGAACGGCATCCATTATTGCTGACGGAAAAGAAAACGCACCTGTGAGTGCAGGCTGCAATATCCCGGAGTATCCCCATGCGACTTAAAGACAAGGTGGCCCTCATCACTGGTGCTGCGCGCGGTATCGGACTTGGCTTCGCTGAAGCCTATGCGCGCGAGGGCGCGAGGGTTATTATTGCCGATATTAATAT
>NZ_JBQCWV010000082.1:0-429 GCF_051957055.1 Neisseria sp. P0020.S005
CGTTGGTAATGGTATCGCGGCTGTCGGCAATGAAGCGGTAGGCATTCAGCAAACCGGACGGACCGACGAATTTGTCGGGATTCCACCAGAACGACGGACAGGCAGTCGAGCAGCAGGCGCACAAAATACATTCGTACAAGCCGTCCAGCTCTTTACGCTCTTCCTGAGTTTGCAGACGCTCTTTGTCGGCATCGATCGGATTGTCGTTAACGACGTAAGGCTTGATGGAATGGTATTGTTTGAAGAACTGGGTCATGTCCACAATCAGGTCGCGGATGACGGGCAGACCGGGCAGTGGACGGATTTTGACTGGTTGTTTCAGGCTGCGTAAATCGGTCAGACACGCCAAGCCGTTTTTGCCGTTGATGTTCATACCGTCCGAACCGCAAATACCTTCGCGGCAGGAACGGCGGAAAGACAGGGTATCGT
>NZ_JBQCWV010000083.1:0-429 GCF_051957055.1 Neisseria sp. P0020.S005
GTCGTAAGGACGCGGGGTCAGTTCGGGTTCGCCGTTGCGGCGGCTGGCGGCATAAAGTGAATCGAAAACATAAACTTCAGACGGACAAAATTCTTCGCCGCCTCCCGCCGGCATCATATCAATCAGGCCGTATTTAATCGCTTCGTAGGCATAACCAATGCCTTGGCTGCCGGACGAACACGCGCTCGATGTCGGGATAATGCGGCCTTTCAAACCGAAGAAAATGCCGATATTGGCGGCAGTCGTATGCGGCATCATGCGCACATAAGTATTGGCGTTGAAATTGCGCGATGTGCTTGTTATCAAAAGTTCACCCATATCGCCGATGTCTTTGGTGCTGCCGACAGACGAACCGCATGCCACGCCCATACGACCGTCTGTAATGCTTTCATCGTCCAGCAAACCCGCATCCGTCAAGGCTTGCTCCGC
>NZ_JBQCWV010000084.1:0-429 GCF_051957055.1 Neisseria sp. P0020.S005
GCTGGATACTGCTCGGCCTAACAATGTCTAATTTCAACCATGAAGACAGCGATGCTTTCATCATGTGGTTGACTATGCCGCTCTACTCATGGGCACTCGCCTGTCTGATATTAGTCAATGCTTTGCAGTTCAAACGCGGCAACGATCAATGGGAAGGGTCTCTGTTGCAACTCCTATTGCTGTTTGTTGTCATGGTCATGTTCTTAACCGGTATGTTGTCCGCCGCGGAAGATCTTTCATACTTGAGTGAAGGCGTATCCAATACAGCATCCCCAATTATTGCTTCCATTATTTCTGTTGTCTTATGTAGCGTTGCTGCCCGCGCGGCTATGGCAGAACGCCTGCACCTGCGCTCTTCCCGATTGACTTTTATCGTCCTTGGACTTCTTACGCCTTTAGCTTTGATCAGTTTAGTAAGCAACTATCAAC
>NZ_JBQCWV010000085.1:0-424 GCF_051957055.1 Neisseria sp. P0020.S005
CGTAAGCATTTATGCGGGCATGGGCTGTTGCCCTATCTGCGTATGTGACAGTGTTTACAGAGTGGAATAAAACCATTCGGTAGACTTCCTGACTGATTCAATCAAATATGTTATGGGAAAAAATCTGATGAAGAAATTTTTATTTGGTGCATTTGCCGCCGTCTGTGCAGCATTCTCTTTGGCCGCCGTGAACATCAATACCGCATCTTCTGCCGAGCTGGAGGCTTTGCCGGGTATCGGTCCGGCTAAGGCGAAAGCGATTGTGGAATACCGTCAGAAGAACGGTGCGTTCAAATCGGTGGAGGAGCTGAAAAACGTGAAGGGCATCGGTGATGCGGTACTGAACAAATTGAAGGCGGAGGCGACGGTTTCTCCTGCCGCGCCTAAGGCCGCACAGCCTGCCGTGAAAAAATAAGCCTGACGG
>NZ_JBQCWV010000086.1:0-375 GCF_051957055.1 Neisseria sp. P0020.S005
ACGGCAACGGCACTCACACTGTAACCATCACTGATGGCGAAGGTAATACCACTACTACTATCGTTAAAGACGGTAAGAACGCTGAAGCCGAAGTTAAAGACAACGGCAACGGTACTCATACTGTAACGATCAAAGACAGTAACGGTAATACCACTACTACCATCGTTAAAGACGGTGCAACTGGTGCCAAAGGCGATACCGGCGCAACTGGTGCAACCGGTGTCGATGGTAAGAACGCTGAAGCTGACGTTAAAGACAACGGCAACGGTACCCACACTGTAACCATCAAAGACGGTAACGGTAACACCACTACTACCATCGTTAAAGACGGTGCAACTGGTGCTAAAGGTGATACCGGTGCAGACGGTAAGAATG
>NZ_JBQCWV010000087.1:0-370 GCF_051957055.1 Neisseria sp. P0020.S005
ATCCCGAACAGGACCGTGAAACGACTCAGCGCCGATGATAGTGTGGTTCTTCCATGTGAAAGTAGGTCACCGCCAAACACCCATTCCGAAGCCCCCGACTGATGTCGGGGGCTTTTTACATGCCTGTCGGTTCTGTCGGTTTGGCGATAGGGGGATTATGATTACCTTGTTGTTATTCTTGAACAAAAGTACCGAAAGTTACGGTTAACCGTTTGAAATCAAACGACATTTGCGTTAATATGTCGTAAGCATTTATGCGGGCATGGGCTGTTGCCCTATCTGCGTATGTGACAGTGTTTACAGAGTGGAATAAAACCATTCGGTAGACTTCCTGACTGATTCAATCAAATATGTTATGGGAAAAAATCTG
>NZ_JBQCWV010000088.1:0-280 GCF_051957055.1 Neisseria sp. P0020.S005
AGGTCGCCGTCGGCTACGTTGGTAACCTTCTTGCCGGCGGCATCGATACCGGACTTGGTCAGGCTAGGACCGCCTGCGATCTTAACGCCGTCGTTGTTCACGGTGGTGTCGCCGGCTTCGACGCTGTCTATCACCAGTTTTTTGTTCAGCTTGACGGTCACTTTATCGTCTTGGGCTTCGGTGGTGATGTTGTCGTCGCCGGCAACGGTCACGGTGGAGCCAAGTTTTTCGATATTGGTGCTGCCGCTGTCGCCGTTGAAGGTCAGGCCTTTAGTGTCAA
>NZ_JBQCWV010000089.1:0-256 GCF_051957055.1 Neisseria sp. P0020.S005
GAGACCTTTGCAAAATTCCCCAAAATCCCCTAAATTCCTACTAAGACATTTAGGGGATTTTCCATGAGCACCTTCTTCCAGCAAACCGCACAAGCCATGATTGCCAAACACATCGACCGTTTCCCACTATTGAAGTTGGATCAGGTGATTGATTGGCAACCGATCGAACAATACCTGAATCGTCAAAGAACCCGTTACCTCCGAGACCACCGCGGCCGTCCCGCCTATCCCCTGTTGTCCATGTTCAAAGCCGTCC
>NZ_JBQCWV010000090.1:0-255 GCF_051957055.1 Neisseria sp. P0020.S005
CGTTTTGGTTGGTCGCAAACAGTTGGCTGCCGTTAACGGCATCTTTGCTGTTGGCATTGAGGTCGCCGTCGGCTACGTTGATAACCTTCTTGCCGGCGTTGTTCAAACCGTCTTTGGTCAGTTTGACATCACCTGCTTTAACGCCGTCTTGGGTCAATGCAACATCGTCGCCTACTTTCACACCGTCGTTGTTCACGGTGGTGTCGCCGGCTTTGACGCTGTCTATCACCAGTTTTTTGTTCAGCTTGACGGTCA
>NZ_JBQCWV010000091.1:0-255 GCF_051957055.1 Neisseria sp. P0020.S005
CCCCCCCCCCCCCCCCCCCCCCCCCCCCCCCCCCCCCCCCCCCCCCCCCCCCCCCCCCCCCCCCCCCCCCCCCCCCCCCCCCCCCCCCCCCCCCCCCCCCCCCCCCCCCCCCCCCCCCCCCCCCCCCTCCCCCCCCCCCCCCCCCCCCCCCCCCCCCCCCCCCCCCCCCCCCCCCCCCCCCCCCCCCCCCCCCCCCCCCCCCCCCCCCCCCCCCCCCCCCCCCCCCCCCCCCCCCCCCCCCCCCCCCCCCCCCCC
>NZ_JBQCWV010000092.1:0-231 GCF_051957055.1 Neisseria sp. P0020.S005
TCACTTTGTCTTGTGGAATAGTGGTGCTGTCTTTGCCTGCTTCAACGCTTGGCACTGTTTCAGGTTTGTCTGATGTCCAGCTGCCGTCTGCCTGTTTGGTCAAAGTCACTTTTTCTGGGGTGTCAGAACCTTCAGGGGTAACTGTCACTTCTACAGTATCACCTACTTGGGCATCGCCAGGCACTTTTACAGCCACTGAGCCATCGGTAGTAGATGGGGTCACTTCCGGTG
>NZ_JBQCWV010000093.1:0-223 GCF_051957055.1 Neisseria sp. P0020.S005
CCGTGACCGTTGCCGGCGACGACAACATCACCACCGAAGCCCAAGACGATAAAGTGACCGTTAAGCTGAAAAAAGACCTGGTAGTGAACAGCGTCGAAGCCGGCGACACCACCGTGAACAACGACGGTGTGAAAGTAGGCGACGATGTTGCATTGACCCAAGACGGCGTTAAAGCAGGTGACGTCAAACTGACCAAAGACGGTTTGAACAACGCCGGCAAGAA
>NZ_JBQCWV010000094.1:0-214 GCF_051957055.1 Neisseria sp. P0020.S005
CAACGTAGCCGACGGCGACCTCAATGCCAACAGCAAAGATGCCGTTAACGGCAGCCAACTGTTTGCGACCAACCAAAACGTCGCCAACAACGCCGCCAATATCGCCAAAGGCATCAACTTCGGCGGTACCACCGGCAGCAACAACTACGCATTGGGCGACACCATCAATGTCAAAGGCGACAGCAACATCATCAGCGAAACCGTAGCCGGTGGC
>NZ_JBQCWV010000095.1:0-214 GCF_051957055.1 Neisseria sp. P0020.S005
CCGTGACCGTTGCCGGCGACGACAACATCACCACCGAAGCCCAAGACGATAAAGTGACCGTTAAGCTGAAAAAAGACCTGGTAGTGAACAGCGTCGAAGCCGGCGACACCACCGTGAACAACGACGGCGTTAAGATCGCAGGCGGTCCTAGCCTGACCAAGTCCGGTATCGATGCCGCCGGCAAGAAGGTTACCAACGTAGCCGACGGCGACCT
>NZ_JBQCWV010000096.1:0-213 GCF_051957055.1 Neisseria sp. P0020.S005
CGTTTTGGTTGGTCGCAAACAGTTGGCTGCCGTTAACGGCATCTTTGCTGTTGGCATTGAGGTCGCCGTCGGCTACGTTGATAACCTTCTTGCCGGCGTTGTTCAAACCGTCTTTGGTCAGTTTGACGTCACCTGCTTTAACGCCGTCTTGGGTCAATGCAACATCGTCGCCTACTTTCACACCGTCGTTGTTCACGGTGGTGTCGCCGGCTT
>NZ_JBQCWV010000097.1:0-210 GCF_051957055.1 Neisseria sp. P0020.S005
CACCTTTGTCGCCTTTTTCGCCTTTAGCGCCGGCTTCACCTTGGTCACCTTTGTCGCCTTTTTCGCCTTTAGCGCCGGCTTCGCCTTGGTCACCTTTGTCGCCTTTTTCGCCTTTAGCGCCGGCTTCGCCTTGGTCACCTTTGTCGCCTTTTTCGCCTTTAGCACCGGCTTCACCTTGGTCACCTTTGTCGCCTTTTTCGCCTTTAGCGC
>NZ_JBQCWV010000098.1:0-204 GCF_051957055.1 Neisseria sp. P0020.S005
TCAGCTTGACGGTCACTTTATCGTCTTGGGCTTCGGTGGTGATGTTGTCGTCACCGGCAACGGTCACGGTGGAGCCGAGTTTTTCGATATTGGTGCTGCCGCTGTCGCCGTTGAAGGTCAGGCCTTTAGTGTCAACGGTGGTTTTGGCATCTACGCCTTTTTGGATTTCGGCTTTGGTGTTATCCGCCAAGTCGATGCTGTAGT